>JAYVTS010000427.1:0-4274 GCA_043788645.1 Verrucomicrobiota bacterium | reverse complement strand
CTTTTTCGCACCTGAAAATGAAACGAAATTGCCTCCTCCAACTCGGATTGATCCTGGCCAGCCTGGCGAACTTCGAAAACGGAGCGGGCGCCCAAAGCTGGACCCAGACCCGGGCGGCCCAAGATCCGTATTGGTATTCCATCGCCTCCTCGGCGGACGGTGCCCGGCTCGTGGCCACCACCTACCTGGACGGAAATCTTGGGCCTGGGCAGATCTTTGTTTCGACCGATGCCGGAGCCAACTGGACCGCCACGGCGGCGCCGAAGGGCTCATGGAACTATGTGGCTAGTTCTGCGGATGGGCGGAAAATGGTGGCGTCGGCGAGCTATGATCTCATTTATACCTCGACCGATGGAGGGTGGACCTGGAGACCGCACGGGAAGATCATGAACTGGGGTCAGGTCGCTTCTTCGTCGGATGGGGTCCATTTGGTCGCGGCGGCCCCCAATGACCGCATCCAATTATCGACGGATGCGGGTTTGACCTGGAAGCCCAGCGGGTCGCCGGTCACCAACTGGTTTCGGATCGCTTCCTCCGCGGACGGCAACAAATTGGTGGCTTGTGGCGGGCTGTCGGATGCCAACGGGAGTTTCGTTTATACCTCACCCGATGCGGGCGCCGTTTGGAAGGTCGCGAATACTCCCAGCACCGCATCCAAGTGGGAATGGGCTGGTCTCGCCTCTTCGGCCGACGGAAACAAACTCGTCGCGGTTGGCTCGGGCAATGGGGCACCCATCTACACTTCGGCGGATTCTGGCTTTAGTTGGACGTTGACCAGCGCGCCGAAAGTGGCGGGGGGCTGGTCCTCCGTCGCGTCTTCCGCCGACGGCACTAAATTGGTGGTCGCCGGGGGGCTTTCGAGCGGGAGTCCTATCTGTTGGCGGATTTATCCGTGCCGGTTGAGGCCGACACGATGACCGTGGAGTCGATGGATCTCGGGGGCCATCAGTTGACGATCTTTGGCCGAAGCGAATTGGACTTTAAGGGACTCGCTGGCACGACGGGGTGCCGCCTCCTCGTCGCGGGGCCAGGAACAGTGGCGATCAATAATTCGGCGACTGCGGATCTGTTTTTAGGAGTGCTTGAAATCTCAGGCGGTGAGTTGCGGCCGAGTGTTCCGTTGGTGAATCGAGCGAAAAATATCGAGTTGGACGGCGGAATTCTGGCGCTGCCGACCGACGCTTTACTCGCCTCATCGGCGCCGCTCCGGTTATCGGGCGGGATCGTGGCGGTGCGGGGTGCCCAGGGTGAACTCGGCGACCTCGGGCTCAGTGGCGTCGCCACGTTGTTGTTGGAGGGTAGCGCGAATGCCTTGAGTTTTGCGTCGGCCTCGCTCACGGATCCGTCCGGGCAACTCTTAATTCAGGGCTGGCGCGGCACGAGTGGCGCTTCGGGGACCGGGACCAGGATTTTGGTTAAAACCGCACCGGCGGCCTCTTGGCTGGCGCGGATTACCTTCGTCGGCGTCGGATTGGGTTCGGGCGCCCTTCGGTTAGCCTCGGGTGAACTCGTCCCTTTGCCAAAAGGTCTTCCCGTGATCCCGACCAACGCGGTTCATGTGCTCCGCGGATACGGTACCGGCTTGAGCACCACGATTGGGGCGGTCGCAGGTCAAGTCTTTGCCGAGGCCTTGCAAATTAATACGTCGCAAAAACCGGCCCAAGTATATAATTCGGGAGTCAATCTAGTCACTAGCGACGCGGTGGCGGCGGGGGATAATCTACTGGCCCGTTTTTGGATTCGTCGGACGGCGCCGGAACCGGGGACGGCTCGGGTCCAATTCAATTTTGAAAAAGCCACCGGCGATTTTGCCAAGAGTGTGCAGACCGTGGTCACGCTCAATGACAATCAGTGGCGGCAGCAGACCATCAAATTCAAATCCGCCGCCGCCTATCCTGCCGGCGCCGCGGAGATCAGCTTTTGGGCGGGCTACGGCGTTCAAACCGTGGAGGTTGGAGGCGTTGAACTTTTGAACTATCGCGGAGTGACCCCGCCGTAGCCGTCCGCAGCATCATCTCCCGCCGGGAGGGAGGGAAATTGGCGGCGGAGCCCGGCTTTGCCGCCTCGCCCAAGGACCGCGGTTGTGTCCCGTGCTTTTTGACGGGATCAACCGCAGCGCGCTCACCGGTCTCAACGTGTGGTTTAATTAAATCGTCCGCGCCTATTCCTAAACTGAATGCCCAGCGGAACGAGGGCATCGTCGAATTTTGCGATCAATCCTCTCGGTCGATTCACTTTCGAGTTCATTTCAATATCAATTCGCCTGGTTCTGAAAAAGATAATGTGACACGAGCCATTCCTCGCCGTCGCGGAAGCCCCAGAGCTCCGCGCACGCCATAAAAAACACTCGCCAATATACCCACCAACGCGTTTCGTTATCCGCGCCGTAGGTCTGCGCAAAGAGCGGACGAATTTCACTCTCGTTCGCGTCCATGTTCTCCAACCACGCCTCGGCGGTTTTCTGATAGTGGATGCCGCTCACGCGCCAATGCTCCTCAATCGTCAAATCTTGTTGAAAATAGAGCAGTAAATCATCGCTCGGCATGATGCCGCCCGAAAAAAAATACCGAGCCAGCCAATCCGACGCACCGCGCTCGACGAATTGATAGGCGTATTCTTTGTGCGTAAAAATGTGGACGAATAATTTCCCATCCGCCTTAAGCCAGCGCGAAATGTTGCCCATGAGCCGCTCAAAATTTTTCATGTGCTCAAACATTTCCACGGACACGACGCGGTCAAACTTCTCAGTAATGTCGAAACAATTCAGATCGCAGGTGAGAATGCGAAGATTTTTCAAGCCGCGTTTCTGCGCCTCGGCATCAATGTGCAACTTCTGGGTCGACGAATTGGAGACGCCGACGATTCGTGCATTGGGGAAATTTTCCGCCATCCACAGCGACAGCGAACCCCAGCCGCAGCCGAGTTCCAAAATATTTTGCCCGTCAGCCACCTGTGCGCGAGCGCAGGTGAGTTTTAACATTTCTTCTTCCGCCGCGTCCAAAGTTCTAATTTCATTCGTCCAAAGCGCTCCGCTGTATTTCAATCTTTTGCCCAGGCACAATTCATAAAACCGCGTCGGCACTTCGTAATGCTGCGTGTTGGCGGCCTGCGTCTCAATGGCGATGGGACTTTGTTTTAACTCGGCGATGAGTTTTAGCAGATGCGTCTGTTGCGCTTCGGCGCTGCCCTGATTTTCTTCGCGTAGGCGTTCGCGCAGCAACCGCCGGATGCCGATGCGAATGAGCCAATCCGGTAGTAAATTTTTTTCCAGCAGCGCATCGAGTGAGAGGTTCGAGCGCGGCGTCTGAGCCTGCGTCTTGGGCAGCGCGCCTTTGAGTTCAAGGGTTTGTTCGGACAACATAAAAGAAGTTCAATTTATTACACCAGGTACTCGACGCTGAAACGCCGGGCCATTTTCGAGTGTCCCTGCGGGATAGAAAAATGGACGCATCGTTTTATCTCAAGTTTTTTTGAACCACGGAATAAACTTGCTGGTCGTGCGCTGGTATTCGCGGTAGGCGTCGCCTTTCGATTTTACGGCGAGCGACTCCGTCAGTGGAATTCCGGTGACCCGCAGCAAAAAGAACAGCATCAGGGCCGGACAATAAACGGTTACGTAGCCAAACGGCGAGCCGAGCGTGAACAGAAAAAAACCGCCCCATACCAGCCACTCGAAAAAATAATTTGGATGGCGCGAATAATTCCACAATCCGCTCTGACAGACCGCCGTGCGATTCTTCCCGGCTTTGAATTTTTTTAATTGCCAGTCAGCAGTCCCCTCACCCACGACGGCAACCAGCCAGGTGGCGACGCCGAGCCATTCGTTAAACGAAATTCCGGGACGATCATTGAGGCACGCGATTAAAAATGGAATGGATAGCAGCGCGATCAAGACCGCTTGGAGCTGAAAAAAAATTAAAACCTGGAGCTTCAGATTCTTCCCCCATTTCGCGCGCATCTCGGCGTAGCGCGTGTCCTCGTGGGGATGATGACCCATCACCCGAAAATAAAGATATGTCCCGAGCCGTAGACTCCAGAGCGAGGCGAGGCTTGCAATCAGCCAGCGACGGGTCAAATCTCCGTGGGTCGTCGCCGCGAAAAAAATCGCCACGGGCGCAAACGCATAGGACCAGGCGATGTCCACGATGCCGAGATTGTGAGCGCGGAGCGCGAGCCACCAAATGGCAAGCATCAGCACGACGGCGAAAACGCACGCGGGCCAGAAGGCCTGGAGAAATTCGGTCATTGCTAAATTTGCGAGAGGTTTTTCAACG
>JAYVTS010000426.1:0-11032 GCA_043788645.1 Verrucomicrobiota bacterium | reverse complement strand
CCCGCATCGTCGCGCTCTCGACTGGCAATGTTTATCCCCTCGTCCCCTTTGAGACCGGCGGCGCAGCCGAATCCCAGGCTCTCACCCCGTTGGGCGAATATTCCAATGCCGCCATCGCCCGCGAACGCGTCTTTGAATACTTTGCTCAACACAGCTCACTTTCCCTAGCCCTGATCCGGCTAAACTACGCCGTCGAGTTACGCTACGGCGTCTTGTTAGATATCGCCCAAAAAGTAGCGGCTGGCGAGTTGATCGACCTCACTGCAGGCTACTTCAATTGCCTCTGGCAAGGCGACGCCAATGAAATGATTATCCGCTCACTGGCCTTAACCACCCGTCCACCCGCCGTTTTCAATCTCACCGGTCCCACCGTCTTCTCCGTTCGCGCCGTCGCTAAAGAATTCGCCCAGCATCTCGGCCGCCCCGCACGGTTCGTCGGCACGGAAGCCCCCAGCGCCTTGCTCAATAATCCAGCCAAGATATGCCGACAACTCGGTCCCCCGTCCACGAGCCCGGAAACCATGATCCGATGGATTGCCCATTGGATAAAACGGGGCGGTCAAACTCTCAACAAACCGACCCACTTCGAGGTGCGTGACGGTCAGTATTAAACATGCTAACCGATCCTCAACCACCCGCGTGGGTTTCTTCCAGATTACACGCCGGACTCGTCATTCCAGCCCATCCACTGGCCCTCACTCGGGAGCGTCGGCTGGATGAGCGCCGCCAGCGTGCCCTCACCCGTTACTATCACGCCGCAGGAGCCGGTGGAATTGCGGTCGGTGTCCATACCACTCAATTTGCGATCCGATCCCCCCAACACGGGATGCTCAAGCCCGTGCTTCAATTGGCGGCAGAAACCGCCGCCTACTGTGACGATTTAACCCGCCAACAGACCGTTCTGATCGCCGGGCTCTGCGGCCCCACAACCCAAGCCGTCTCCGAAGCTCAATTGGCCCGGGAACTCGGTTATCACACCGGTTTGCTCTCCCTTGCCGCTCACCCCAACGCCACCAACGATGAACTCATCTCCCATTGCCAGTCCGTGGCCGCAGAACTGCCGGTGATCGGATTTTATCTACAAACCGCCGCGGGCGGGCGACTATTAAACTATGATTTTTGGCGTCGATTCGCGGAAATTCCAAATGTGATCGCCATTAAAATCGCCCCCTTCAATCGGTATCAAACATGGGACGTCGTCCGAGCCGTCGCGGATTCCAGTCGCGCTCAAGAAATCGCACTCTACACGGGCAATGACGACCACATTGTTAGGGATCTGCTGACGGAATACGTCGTGCCTATCCCGACGGGCGAAGTCCGGCTTCGGTTTGCCGGTGGGCTATTGGGACATTGGGCCTGCTGGACCCGCCGAGCCGTCGAACTTCTCGCCGCCTGCCAACGGGGGCGGGCCGCAAAATCTCTACCCTCCGAACTGCTGATTCAAGCGGCTCAGGTGACCGATTCCAATGCCGCCTTCTTCGATCCCGCCCATGGGTTCGTCGGCTGTATCCCCGGCCTCCACGAAGTATTGCGCCGCCAAGGACTCCTCGGCGGCATCGAGTGCCTTGATCCGAAAGAAATGCTGTCTCCGGGTCAAAGTGAAGAGATTGATCGGGTCTACGCCGCGTATCCGCACTTGAATGACGACGAGTTCGTCCGTCAACATCTCGGAGACTGGCTCTCCTAAAATCCTCGCTATGCCTATGACAGACCTCATCATTCGCCTGTATCAGCCTGGTGATCTAGCGGCGATCAAGCGGCTGACGATTGATTCATTCGCCGGAGTCACGCTCGAACAAAACGTGGAAAACACGCTCGGAATTTTGCAAGGACACGATTGGCGTTGGCGCAAGTCAAGGCACATCGATGAAGATGTGTCATTGAATCCAGGCGGTATCTTTGTGGCCGAATTTCAAGGCCATTGCGTCGGCTATGTCAGCACTCGTATTGACGCGGAAGCTGGCCGCGGACGTATTTCCAATTTGGCGGTCTCCTCCGAGCGACGAGGACAAGGCCTTGGCCGACGTCTGATCGAGCGCGCCGTGGAATACTTTCGCGAGAAGGCCTTGGTATACGCGATGATTGAGACCATGGCGCAAAACGAGATTGGCCAGCACCTCTATCCCGCCTGTGGCTTCGTCGAAGTGGCCCGGCAGATTCATTTTGTCCGAAAATTATAATACGATTACGGCTCCAATCAGCATCGGCTCTACTACAATTTCCATGAAATCCTTCCCCAAACTCACCGTTCTAAGCGTCCAAAACCGCCGCCAATTTCTGCGTCACGCGACCTTGGGAGCACTCGGCGCGGGCCTAGCTACCACCGCCCCCATCCTATTGGCCCAAAGTGCGGGTGAACGTCCAAGCCGACCCGAAGGAATCACGGTTCTCAATCCAGGCGGCCGAGTGCCCGTGTCGCTCATTATCGACGATTCCACCTGTCTGGTGAATTTGAATCGTTTCGCAATACCCCAATTTAATACCGCGTTTGACGGAGCGAACCCAAGCTATCAACGGAATTGGCGCGAGTGGCCCACTGAAATACCGGATGCATTTGTCCGTAAGTTCGGCGAATGGAGCGCCCGTCACGGAGTGAAAGGAAAATACAGTATCGTTCCCTACCCTGCGTGTGTTGGACGTTTGGATCGGATGTTGCCCGGTTGGACCCAGCGCGAGCTCCAGGACAGCCTCGAACTGGTTCGGACGCTCATGGTGCCGAATTGGGATATCCACCCGGAGATGAACACTCACACCCGCATTATTGATACGAAAACCGGCCACCCCTATCTCGATCATTCGCTCAAGTACATGGAGAATTTCGAATGGACAACCGGCCGCAGTGCGGACGAAATCGCCGACTATATGGCGTACGCCTTGCGAATTTTGAAAAATGTCGGCCTTCCCTGCGAAGGAATAACGACTCCAGGTGGCTTCGGAAATCGGGCGCTCCCGCAGCTCGCCCAAGCCACTCTCCAATCCGTTCGCGATGTCTTCGGGGCGGAGATTCCTCATTATTTCCGGCATCTGTTCGATCAAGGCGAGGAAAGCGTGGCACCCCGCGTTGAATCTGCCGGCGGCCTTGACACCTCGGACCCGCGCTGTGTCGTCAGCATTGTCGGGTGTACCGGTGATTGGACCGGCGGTTGGGACAACACCCCACCCGGCGGTGTCGATAAATTTATCACCGAAGACCTCCAACACGGCCGCATGGTAGAAGTCATTCAAAGAGGTGAGCCCGCCATCATGGTTTGCCATTGGACCGGCCTCTATTGGAACGGACAGGAACTCGGCTTCAAAATATTCCAAGAAGTTCAACGCCGACTCCAAGCGAAATACGATCACCTCGTGTGGATGAAACTGAGCGAGATTTCGCGCTATTGGGCAGCCAAAGAACTCACTCGGATCGAAAAAAACGGCGCCTCGGTCGTACTCCGTGCCCCCTTTGCCACTCCGCAGTTCACGGTCCGCTTTGCCGGGGCAAAACCGTCGCTCCCGCAATTCGTTCGCGACGGTCAAACAGTCCCTTTCCGAGAGGTCCTGAAACTCACGGAACTCCAATCCAATACCTGGCTGCGCGAACCCGATGGGATTGTCACCTGTTTCGACCTGCCCAAAGGTCGCTCCACTTTAAACCTCACCTAGTGCGTCCCCGTTCTGCCCATGAATCGACGTCAATTTCTTCGCATCGGCACCGGGGTAAGTGGCCTGACACCGCTGGTCGAAAGTGCCTCCGCCTCGTTCCTTCTAGCGTCGATCACGCAGGGCGCCGCGCCGCCACGGATCACCAGTCGGCGGGTGCCGTCGGGAAATATTCGTGACTACCTCGCTCGCGAAGCTCAGCAGATCACCGAACATGCGTTAGCGGACTATCCCAATGCCGCTGCGTGGCGACGTTTGCTTCCAGAAAAACGGCGGCAGTTTTTCGAAATGATGGGCTTGGACGCTTGGTGGAGCGAACACCGAGAGCCTCCCGCGGTCACCGTCACAGGAGTGGTGGAACGGGAGCATTACCGGATTGAGAAGCTTTACTACGAAAGCCTCCCGCACCTCTATGTCACCGCCAATCTCTACGTCCCAAAAGGGGTCAAATCGGCTGCGCCGATGCCCGGCGTCCTCTATGTCTGTGGCCACTCGAAAAACCAAAAGGAACATTACCAAGCCCACGCTCGGCGTTTCGCCGAATTAGGGTTCGTATGCCTCATTGCCGAGACCGTTCAACTAGGGGAAGCGGAAGGGTATCATCATGGATGCTACCGCGAGGGTTGGTGGCATTGGTATTCCCGTGGCTACACACCTGCCGGCATCGAATTGTTAAATGGTATCCGAGGCTTAGACCTCCTGGCCGACCGGGCTGAAGTCGACGCCACCAAACTAGGCGTCACCGGGATCTCGGGTGGTGGAGCCGCTTCCTGGTGGATCGCCGCCGGCGATGAGCGCGTCAAAGCCGCCGCGCCCATCTGCGGCACGGCGACCCTCGCCTCGCATATTTATGATCGCACCATTGATGGGCACTGTGACTGCATGTGGTGGATTAATAGTTACCAGTGGGATATGGCGGATATTGGAGCCCTGATCGCCCCGCGCCCGCTTCTGATTGGCTCCGCCGACAAGGACGGAATCTTTACAATTGAATCGATTCGGCGCGTCCATTCCCAACTCGATGGTTTGTATCGAAAACTGGGTGCGCTCAAAAACCTTCGCCTCGTCGAAACTCCGGGTGGACATTCGTATCACGAACGCTCGCGAACAGAAATTTTCTCGTGGTTCGCTCGGCACCTACAAGGCCGCGAAATCGCCCCCGCGCAAATGGGTGATCTTGATGATCGGCCCGAAAATCAAGAATCGGTCGAAACGCTCCAGGTCTATGTGCACGGCTTCCCCGCCGACAACCACGCCGGAACCATTCAAGATCATTTTCTCGTCCCACCTCGCCCACCCGAAATTGCCTCGGTAGCGAGTCTCATCCACGAGCGTGACCGGGTGATCGAGGCACTGCGTCACCGAACTTTTGGTGCCTTTCCCGCCCACCCACCTGCGTTGGACCTGCAAGTCGAATGCGAATTCGAAGAAGACACTCTGGGATACCGATTCGCTTTTATGTCCGAGCAGGATTGGCGTTTGCACGGGCAACTGTGGCGACGCAAAACCGTCACACTCCCAGCCCCGCTGGTCTTGGCCTTACCCACTCCCAACGAAAGCCGCGGGGAAGCTCGAAGTTCACTCTTAAAAATCAACGCTCCCTGGGTCGGAGCCACCTTTGATCCCCGGGGCTTCGGGGACTCCGCATGGAGCGAAGATCTCAGCTGGCACCTGCGCCGCGCCAGCGCCTGGACCGGACGAACGATTGCCTCGATGCGCGTCTGGGACACGCTCCGCGCACTCCAGGCAGCTCGACAATTGCCCGGCGTCGATCCCGCCCAAATCTCCCTCGCAGCTCGGGGTGAAATGTGTGTCGTCGCCCTCTACGCCGCCCTTCTCGACGGTCACATCCGGACGTTGTTCTTAGAAAATCCGCCCGCCACTCAAGATGTCGCCGGTGCGAAAGATGGACGTAGCCCAGCCCTTGAAATGTTGGCCTGTTTGCGAATCACCGATCTGGCTCCAGTCGCCGGGCTTCTTTGGCCGACTGAACTGGTTTTCATCGGCCAGGTTCCGTCCACGTATGATTGGGCCGAGACGCTCTATCGTCGCCTCGGTGCCCCCGGTCGAATGAGTCGAGTTTCCGAGCTGAGAAAATGGGGTCCGGCATGAAGCCCTTCACCGTCTTGATTGGTGGCCAATCTTTAAAATGAGAAAAAATACTCATTCGCCCGTCGGCCTCGCAGGAATCGCTTCGCCAACTCGACGGCCGCGCCCATCGAAGCTAACGGTGGCCGTCGTCCAAATGAAGTTTCGGAAGTCGATCCACGAAAATGTTGAATTGATCGTGGCCACGATTTCGAAATCCGCCCACGCGGGAGCCGACGTCGTCCTGTTTCCCGAGTGTGCGGTCACCGGGTATCATCGTGATTTTTCGACGCTCAAACCATCCGATGTCCTCGGAGCACAGCACCAAATTGCGGCCGCCGCACGGCAAGCTCAATGCCATGTGCTCGTCGGTTGCCCCACGTTTGCCGGTCCGAAACGCCTCAATTCCTTAACAGCTTCGGTAGGTTTCTTCAATTGATTGACCCCAGCCGCGTCCGCTCGCTACTCTGCCGCCCAGCCACATGAAGTCACCGAAACTGCCCCTCTGGGCCACCGTCGCGACCGCCACCGTCGCGCTCCTCAGCCACGGAACACTCTGCGCAGATCGCGATGTACTCGTGCGGCCTTCGGGTCGCTTCCCGGTCGCTTCCCGGACCGTGAGTGCGCGATCAGGCGGCTTGACCACGGGGCTAGGCCCCAGCGTCGCCACGATTTCTGTTCCGGTTCCCCAAATGCCACCAGCCATGGTACCCTCCGCGGCCTATGGCGGCCACCATGCCAGCGGCACCTTCGGATCCATCGAACGTCTGGCCCCAGAATTCGACGCCTTGATTGCACCCGATGCATCCCTGGAACTTCTCGCCAATGGTTTTCATTGGTCCGAAGGCCCGACTTGGCTGTGGCGAGAGAAAGCCGTGGTGTTCTCAGACGTGCCGGAAAACACGGCTTACAAATGGTCCGCCAAACACGGCGTCAGCGTGTTCCTAAAACCGAGCGGCTACACCGGCACCGCTCTCCATTTCAATGAGCCAGGCTCCAATGGACTCACCGTCGGGCCGGATGGCAGCCTCATCTTGTGTCAGCACGGAGATCGTCGCATCAGCAAACTCACCCCGCATGGATACGAGCCTATTGTGAAGTATTTTAATCTCAAAAAATTTAATTCACCCAACGACCTGGTCTTTGATCGCCAAGGAAATCTCTATTTCACGGATCCGCCGTACGGTCTCAGCGGTCTCAATGATAGTCCGCTCAAAGAAATCCCATTCAATGGAGTCTACCTGCGACGGACGGAGGGTGAAGTCATCGTTTTGACGAAGGAAATGACCTTCCCCAATGGGCTCGCTTTTTCGCCGGACGAGAAAACCCTCTATGTCGGTCAGTCAGACCCTCAGAGTCCCGTCATTCGGGCATTTCCGGTAAAAGCGGATGGAACACTTGGAGCCAGCCGTGTCTTTTTCGATGCTGCCCCCTATACCAACAAAGGTCCAGGATTACCGGACGGTATGAAGGTGGATCTCCACGGGAACGTGTTTTCTACCGGGCCGGGCGGGGTCCTGGTGATTAGTCCGGAGGGTAAGTTGCTGGGCATTATCCATACGGATGCGGCCACCGGCAATTGCTGTTGGGGCGATGATGGTTCCACGCTTTATATTACGGCGAACCATAATTTGGGGCGTATCCGAACGCGCACCAAAGCGGCTGCGTGGCGGTGAGCCCTCCCACGGTTTACGGCGACACCTGCTTGGGAAGCCGGTCCCGGCGGCTCATCCAAAACGGCCCCATGCGGGGTAGTTCGCTCGCCATCGACGCGTATAAATTGGCGGCCTTTTGGTACTCACCCTGTATTTCCAGCAAAAGCCCCGCCTCCACTGCGGCCGCAGTCAAAATATCCGAGTCGAGTTCACCCGTGAGAACCGCCGTCTTGCCTAAAGCTAGATCCTCGAAATGCCGGAGGCCCTCTTCATTTAAGGCTTTGATTTCAGCGGGCGTTCGCCCCACAACATCTCTGTCCTGCAAACAAAGAGATCCAAGTTCATATTTGGCCCGAGCGCGTAGGCTGGGATCGACGGAGACCGCAGGATCGAGCAACCGCTGATATAATTCGCGCGCGTTCACTAGGTAACCGGGGGTTTTGACGGCGAGTTGGCGGTAACAATCCGCCATCTTCAGCCTCGCTTCTGCCACCCGCGGTGAATTGGTAAATCTGGTAACCACCGCAGTGAACGCCTCGCGAGCATCGTTGACGGCTGCCAAGGGTGGATTGGTTCCGCCTGGGGCCTGAAGCAACACTTGGCCGAGAGTGAAAAAACCCTCCGCCAACAAATCGAGAGGCGCCGTTTTATCATTGAGCAATTCCCTCACCCGCTCTTCCGCTCGGGCATACTGTTTCCACCCTAACGCGGCCTTCGCCGCCAAGAGCCGGGCCTCCTGCAACACGGGCTGACCGGCCCAAAGCGAGTTCGTTAAAACGGAGGTATAGGCTTGTTCGGCTTGCCCAAACTCCCTTTGATCCAGGTAGTTATCACCGAGTTTTAAGAGTGCGGTCTGGGACTGCGGATCATTGGGATAGCGGGTTGCGAGCAACTGAAGTTGCTCGATGGCATTGGTGGCGGCCCCACTCCCGGCCAATACTTCCGCCAGTCCAAATTCCGCCCAGGCTCGTCGGGGGTGATTGGTGTAGACCGAGAGCCAACGATCAAATGCCGCCCGAGCGGCGGGCCACCGTTCCTCCCGACGCAGCGCATCGGCAATCGTTAACTCCAATTCCGCCCGCAGCGGACTATCCGGAAATCGAGCGACAAATTGTTCGAGCAATCCTCGCCCTCGAGAAACCATCCCTTCGCGAACATATTCCTGACTCAACTGAAGCAACTCGGTGGAGGTAGCCTCCGCTCGGGGATCCCGCGCCACTAATTTCTCCATCGCCTGATTGGCCGCTGCGGAGTTGGTGGCGGCCATCGCGGCCTTCGTCGCCATGAGCCACGCCGGAGTTCCATATTTTGCGTCTACCTCAGGGACGCTTTCGTAGAATCCTTCCACGACGGCCAAATAATGGGTCAAGGCCGCCGCCGGTTGTCCTTGCCGAAATCGAACGTCGCCGAGTCTGAATCGAGCGGCGGCTTGTTTCAGGGATTTTGGAAGAGTCAAAACAGCGGCTTCAAAAGCCTCCGCGGCCCTCTCCAGTTGATTGGTCCCGGTCGCACTTTCCCAATAAAATAGACCCAGCAACCACTGCACTTCTCCGCGCAATTCCGGAGTCGTATTCGTCAAGGCAGCGGCCAGGTGCGCTTCCCCAGTCACCAAGAGCGAAGGGTCATTAGTCAACGAACTCTGCAACGCCCGATATTGGGAAAAGAGCACCTGCGCCAATAACCAGCGGACACGGTCGAGCCGGGGAAATGTCCCATGGGCGGCAAGGAAAGCTTCCAAGGGAAGACGGGCGGCCGCGAGATCCCCGCGATCCAGCATCGCTTCCGCCACCTGTAAGGTCGCCTCGTGCGTCCAATCGGCCGGTGTGCCAGCGACCAGATTTTCGGAATAAACCGTGATCGCTTTTCCGCGCTCACCGGCCCGCAACAACACCCCGCCCAACAGCGATACCGCCTCCGGTCGACGGTTAGTTAAGCCAGCGGAAACGGTCAAGGCTCGAAGTTGTTCACCCGCCGCGACTGCTGCCGGAAGGCTGCCGAGCGCAATCTGGGCCTCAAGCAAAAGTTTGAGCCGATCAAAGACGGCTTCAGGTCCCGCGGCCACCGCATACCCTTCGGCCAGTTGGAGGGCGTTGATCGCGTTCGAGCCTTGGTTCAACCGCAAAGCCGCTTCGGCACGGGTTCTCAAAATCGAAAACAGTTCCAATTTCGGCTCTCCCGCCGCGAACGCTTTGGCGAGCGGCACTCCGTTGGTTGCCAAAATATTCAATGCCGCTTCGGCTTGCCCCGCCTGCAACCAAGCCAGTCCCGCCCGCATCACCGCGTTGACCGCCAGCGGTGAACCCGGATAATTGGTCGCAAATCCGGCCAGGCGGTCGGCCGCCAGAACTCGGTCGGGCTCGCTGGCCGCTTCCGCAAACCCACGACGCTCATCGGCATCAGGTTTCAAAGCTGAATTCGGATAACTCGCAACAAATTCAGCAAAAGAGCGCGCAGCTCGCTCAAAAAGGCCGACCTTGAAATCGCGGATCGCCGCGTCATAAGCCACCTTCTCAGCGGTCACCGGATCAATAGGAATCAGCGGTGGCGTTTGCCCTAAAACGGGCCGCACCCAACACATCACCCAAAGCAACCACCACCACTGACGCTTCATTCATCTCGACTGTTGCTCATGGGAAGGGGGGTGTCACCCCTCGAATTCGGACGGCAAAGTTGCGTCCGCGACGGTGCCTTGATCGTCCGAAAATCCACCCATCCCTGCGTGCGCCCTGAAGACCCAGCGCCTTCGCGCCGGGCGGCCAGCGGAGGCGTCGGCCGGTCCAAAATTCCCCGGACCGGGGGCCACCCCAGCACCCACGCGCGACGCAGAGCACGTCTCCCCGCGAGAACGCAACGACCGCGAACGAAGAGATTTCGGTTCTCTGAGTGCTTTGCGTTCGTTGGTGGCTCATTCAAACCGCAGGGACCGCGGTTGGGTCCTAAGCTTTTGACGGGATCAACCGCAGACTCGACAAAAGGAGGTGCAACGATGAGACTCTGTGGATGTCCGTCTGGAGTTCACAAACCATTGCGATTCTGCCCTGCCTGGATGAGGCCAGGACGATTGCAACCTTGGTTCGCGAACTGGTTCGGCAGGTGGCGACAGTGCTCGTCGTGGATGACGGCTCGCGGGACACTACCGGTATCGAAGCGCGTGCCGCCGGAGCGGAAGTGCTCCGGCATCCCCTGCCCCGTGGCAAAGGCTGCGCGCTCGCTACTGGTTGGGAGGCCGCGACTCGGCGCGGGGCCGAATGGGTATTGCTCCTGGACGGTGACGGACAGCACGCTCCCGAGGATGCGCCTCTCTTTTTTGCCGCCGCCGGGTTAGGCCCCCAACCGGGCGCTGTACGCTTGGTGATCGGCAATCGCATGGCGGAACCTCATTCCATGCCCTGGCTGCGGCGGAATACCAATCTCTGGCTTAGCCGACGTCTCACGGCCCTCGCCGGAGTCCCCTTGCCCGATTCACAATGTGGCTATCGTTTTGCCCATTTACCTAGCTTATTGGCGTGCAATTTGCGAACCGGACGGTTTGAAATCGAATCGGAAATGGCCGTCGCGTTCGCCCGGGCGGGTCACCGAATCAGCAGCGTTCCCATCGCCGCTCGGTACGGGTTGGAATGTAGTAAGATCAATCCATGGCGCGACACCGT
>JAYVTS010000425.1:0-15397 GCA_043788645.1 Verrucomicrobiota bacterium | reverse complement strand
GAAACAGTGAGCGAACCCAAGCATCGTGATAGGAGCTTCCTCTCTGCGTCCGAGCTTCGTTCTCTTCGTTCCCTTCTGTTCAATTGAATCGTTACGGCTAAGGCCGAAGGAGCGAAACAATGGTGCGAAATTTCTTCGGATCATCGCCCGGATTCTGTTGGGTTGCGGCATCGTCGCCGGAGTCCCATAACTTCGGATCAAACGCCGCTTGGGTGGTACTAAAGGACACAGGACCATCTCCCCAGAGAGTGTTGATTCCCGTCGGATGGCTCGCTGTAGTATGAGGTCGCGTCCGCACCGTGTAGATGAGATCCGTGAGTAACGAACGTTGGCTGACGAGTTCCGCCGATTTCTCCGCCACCAGGGACCACGTTTCTTCGCCCGTCGGAGGGGTTTTCTTCGCGGGTCGTTCGGACTGCGGATAATACATTTAATTACCGCGCACACTATCCCGCAGATCATCACTTTTGGGCCAGGGATATTTCGCGTTCTCGTAGTATTTAAAATCGAACCGAACCAGCAGTAAATCGGGATGTCGAAGGCCAGGATCGTAGTAAGTTTTTCACGCAGAAATGAGTTTCCCAGTGCAAAGGTAGCCCAAATTCAGCGGCGCGGTGATGTCTGCCGGTTTTCCAGCCGATCCATTAAATAGAAAATAGCCTAAATAGGGTCCGGAATTGATGATTTTTTCGAGATCGACGACGATTTTTCATACAATTTCAGGTTTTCCAAGTCCGTCACTGATTCCACTTCGCCTTGAAGGTGGGCATTAGGGGTCGCTGAGCCTCACTTTGAAAACGATGGGAATGAGCCGAGGCTGCTCTACTCCGGCTACGCTTGCGAGCAAAAAAGGAGCAACGGCTAGACCCGTCGTCCCTGGCGCCATTGGTCCAGGGCCACGGCAAACACGATGGCCGCGCCGATCGCAATTTCCTGCGCGTAATTCGGCCAACCGCAAAGGCTGGCACCGTTTCGCAGCACCGCCATCACGAGCGCCCCAATGAGTGAACCGAGAATACTCCCCGTGCCACCGCTCAGACTCGCGCCGCCAATAACGACCGCCGCGATAATATCGAGTTCAAGACCTACTGCGATTGAAGGATCGCCTTGGGTGAGCCGAGCAAGTTGTAAGAGACCGGCCAGACCGAAAAACATCCCCGCCAGTCCGTAAATCAATACCTTGGTCAAACCGATCCGCACGCCGCAGAGACGGGCCGTGGCCTCACTGGAACCGATCGCGAAGATCCGTCGACCAAACACCGATTGGCGAAGGACGAACGCCACCGCCACGGCCAGGCCCAGCGCCAGCCAAACACCGGGCGGTAAGGGCAAAAACTGACGCGGACTGGTTCGCACCATCAAAGCCACGACCGGCGAATCGCCGGGAATACTAATCGTCTGACTGTTCCCCAACCATTTGGCTGAACCCCGAATCATCCCCATCATGCCTAAGGTTACAATAAACGGCAGGAGACGTAACCCCGCAATCAGGCCCCCATTGAGTAGCCCGATGAGCCCGCCGGTGGCGATCACCGCGAAGGCCATCGGAATTGTCGACCACCCTTGAGTTAATAGCCGGGCACCGAATACACTGGTGAACGCCACTACCGAACCCACGCTCAAGTCGATCCCGCCACTGACAATGATCAGCGTCATCCCGAGGGCGCCCAGAGAAACGATGACGGTTTGGACAAGCACGTTTTTCAGATTGCCCGGCGCAAAAATAAAAGGGCCGGCTTCGGTTCGAGCAAAAAGCAGGCAAACAAAGAGAAGCCCAAAGAAGGGGCCGCCCGCTTTGAGCCATCGAGTTAACACCGCGGAATGATTCCAATTCGCTTTCACCAGGGGAGTGTTCGCCGGGGAAAGAACCTCATTTCGCCCCAAGCCCGATCACTTCGCGAAGATACCGGACGCTGCGTTCAAGCTCGCTTTGTTGGCGACCCTTATCATTGCTGTCATGTTGGGAAATCGCTCGCCCCCGCCGCACCAAGGCCTCAAAACGCGCCAGTTCCGCCGCAGGCTTCTTCGGGAACGCCTTCCAAAAATCGGGACGCAAATAGGAAAATTCGGCGGCGAACCCGCCGATGGTTTCGATGTTGACGGGGACCCGTGGGCACAGCTCGGCATAACGTTTGAAGTATTGGGCCCAATCAATGACTCCCCCTTCACCAAACGCCGTCCACTGTACCTTGGCGCCAACGGGTGTCGCCCAAACCGCGGAATCTCGGAGACTCGTCGCCAGGGTATAGGGTCCGAGGACTTCCAGGCTGGCCAACGGATCTTCCAGGGTCCAGAGGGCGTTGCCTGAATCCAAATTGGCACCCACCCAATCCTTGCCCGCCGCCTCGATCAGTCCGGCCAATTCAATCGCGGTCATATCACCGGCATGATTTTCCACCGCTACCTTAACCCCTAGATCACGGGCTAGACTTCGTTGCGATTGGAGTACTTTTACCGTGTCCGCAATGCGTGCCTCGATACCGCCGGGAGTTGACCGATCCTCCTTGGCACCGAGGACGACTCGAAAGACCGGTGAACCCACCGCTTTCGACAGCCTCAAGCCCAGCGCCAAATGCTCCTCCGCGGTTCCCCAATCGGACTTAAACTTCACGGATGTGGGACAGATGGACCAGGATCCGAGAAGAATCGCCAACCCTTTCTCGGTCGCGTACTGGCGCAACTCACTGGCCGCTTTGGTTTCCAACGATCCCAAACCCGGCAAATCCGTAATAAACAACGTATCAAGACGAAGACCGACAGCATAATCGACCAGCTCACGCCCCTTCCAGCCCAGTGCACGGACTGCGAAGTTATCCATGCCCAAGGGAATCCGGACCGCACGACCGTCGGAATCTCGGAGAACCGGTGCCTTGGCGGCCAAGGCGGGGATGGATGAAGCGATCGCCATCGTTCCGGTGACGGTGGCGACGGTGTGGACAAAATCTCGACGATTCATGGTGACCCGGGCTTTGTCGCATCCTCATGGCCCCTGCGGCAAGGCCGGGATTGAATTTTGCGATTGCAAAAGGTGAGGGTCGTGCCCGATTTTGCTCACCCTGACCAACATCTCGCACGGATGATCGAACAAACTCAACCGTGTCACCACTCAGCCTCAGAATTACCAGGTTCAGTGGCGCAAACAACCCAACCCCTTGGTGGACTTTTCTTGGAGTACAGAATTCCTCAATGCAATCGCTAGGAAGCAGGTGATGGCCATCAAAACGTTCATTCTAAAACCCGCACTCCACGCATTCCCAGCAAGGCAGACCGCAGAATTTATTCCGATAGAACTCATTCTTACAGGTTCACAATTTTTATACTTCATCCTATTTTTTGATCATCGCACATAAATCTATTTACCCTATTTCAAAGGGGATTTCGGGATGGGATGGGTCCACTGCCTCGCCGTTCGATTTATTTCCAGCCAAACCCGTATCCGGCAAGGAGGCTGCTACAAACCCGTCTGGCTCACGGCCCAATTGCCAACCAGCCAACGTACCATGAAAACCGGCTACCTCATCGATATGGATGGAGTGATTTATCGGGAAAATCAGCTTATTCCTGGCGCCCTTGACTTTGTCGAGGCGCTCACCGCCTCGGGCTCACCCTTTCTCTTTCTCACCAACAACTCCGCCCCAACCCCAGAAGACCTGGCAGTTCGACTCAAACACATGGGCATTGGCGGCCTATCCGCCCGCCAATTCTATACTTCGGCACTTAACACCGCCGATTTTCTCAACGAAACTCATCCTGCCTGTACCGTCTTTGCGCTGGGTGAAGGCGGTCTGCTGGCGGCGTTGCACGACTCCAAGATCGCTAGTGATGCAATCCGGCCAAGTTATGTCGTCGTGGGCGAGGGGGCAACTACCATGGATCGCCTCACCAAAGCCCACGAGTGCATCGAACGAGGCGCCCGTCTTCTGGCAACAAATCCCGACAATTGGTGCCCCGTGGCTCAGGATAAAACCCGCCCGGGTGCCGGGGCCACCGCGGCGTATCTCGAAGCCAGCACCGGACGTCGCGCCTACTACTTAGGAAAGCCCAACGGTTATATGTTTCACCGTGCGCAACGAAAGCTTGCCGATCAAGCCCTCGGGAATATCGACACCTTTGTGATGATCGGAGATACGATGGAAACCGACATCCGCGGAGCGGTCGAGGCGGGTTTACAAGGCTACTTGGTCCTCACGGGTTCTACCCAGCTGGAGAACGTTAGCGATTACGTCTATCAACCCACGCGAATTCTGAATAGCGTCCAAGATCTGGTGGCGGAAATTTGCTCAGGCCAACCTTCAAATCGATTGGATAGCCCTGGGTTATCCGGGGCAAGCCGGCCTTCGCTACCCCGCAACGGGACCCGACACCAAACCGATATCTTTGCACTGCACAAGCCGCGACCCCGCCCGGCCATGACGAAATAGTCCTGATAGTCCTGATAATCCGGTTCAATTCCCGCCGGGTTAAAATGATTTTTATTCATTAGTACGGGCCTTCGCCTCGATTCCGATCTGGCATCAGCCAATGAATTACGCGGGGTCGTACCCAAGCCACGGGCCAAGCCATCGCTCAAGTTCGCCCAGCGGTTTTGCCTTTCGCTGGGCAAGATCCGCAACCTGATCTTTGCCGAGCTTCCCGACGGCAAAATACTTCGCGTCGGGATGTCCAAAATATAATCCGCTCACGCTCGATCCAGGCCACATCGCGTAGCTCTCCGTCAATTGGATTCCCGTCGTCGCTTCGACGTCGAGTAGTTTCCATAGAATTCCCTTTTCCGTATGGTCGGGACACGCTGGATAACCACCAGCCGGACGAATCCCCCGATATTCCTCGCCGATGAGTTGTTCGCTGGTCAGATTTTCTTTTTGTCCGAAACCCCAACTCCTTCGCGCCTGCCGATGCAAATATTCCGCGAACGCTTCCGCCAACCGATCCGCCAGCGCTTCGGCCATGATGGCATTGTAATCGTCATGGGCCGCTTGGAACCGTTCAACCACCGCTTTCAATCCAAAACCGGTGGTGACGGCAAATCCACCCAAGAAGTCCGCACCGCCACTGGCAATGAAATCGGCTAGACACCAATTGGGTGTCCCATCGCCCTTGTCCATTTGCTGCCGAAGAAAGTGAAACCGCGTCAGCTCCGTCTTTCGATCAGCACCGGCAAACAACGCGATGTCATCGCCCACCCGATTGGCGTGAAAGAAGCCAAAAATGCCCCGCGCTTGAAGCCATTTTTCGGCCACCATCTGGTCCAACAACCGGTTGGCATCCGCAAAGAGTTTTTGTGCTTCTTCGCCATGTTTCTCGTGGTTAAAAATCGAAGGATATCGTCCGCGCAATTCCCAAGTATGAAAAAAGGGTGACCAATCAATCAATTCGCGGAGGGCCTCGAGCGGTACTTCGATCTGACGCCCACCCGTAAATTCCGGTTGCGCCAGATCCGTATAAGTCAGCTTGGGGGCATTTGCCCGAGCTTGAGCCAAAGTTAACAATTTAACCTGGTGACTAGAATGAGCAGCTCGGGCCTGATCGTACTCTGCCCGAAGCTGTTTTATAAAAGCAGGTTTTTGGGTCTTTGAAATCAGCGCACTCACGACCGGCACTGCCCGGCTCGCGTCTAACACATGGACGACGGGTTCGGAATAGTGAGGGGCAATCTTCACCGCCGTATGCGCTTTGCTGGTGGTAGCGCCCCCGATCAAGAGTGGAACCTTAAACCCTAATCGTTCCATCTCCCGCGCCACATGTTGCATTTCATCCAACGACGGCGTGATCAAACCACTCAAGCCAATGACGTCGACGTTTTCTTTCCGGGCGATCTCTAATATTTTTTCTGTAGGACACATCACGCCCAAGTCGATGACTTCGTAGTTATTACACCCGAGCACCACTCCGACGATATTTTTTCCGATATCGTGAACATCTCCTTTGACCGTCGCCATCAGGACCTTGCCCTGAACTGCGACGGCGTGCCCGGCTGCTAGCGCCGCCGATTTCTCGGCCTCCATGTAGGGGGTCAGATAAGCCACGGCTTTCTTCATGACTCGGGCGGATTTTACCACCTGCGGCAGGAACATTTTCCCCGCGCCAAATAGATCGCCCACGACGTTCATCCCGGCCATTAGCGGACCTTCAATGACCGCCAAGGGGCGACCCAACTTGACCCGAGCCTCTTCGGTGTCCTCATTGACAAAAGCGTCGATTCCTTTGATCAAAGCGTGGGCGAGACGTTTTTCGACGGGCTCGCTGCGCCAGGCTTCCTCGGCTTTGGCTTCGGCGACCCCAGCACTGCCGGCGGCCTGCTTTTTCCGAGCCTCGCCAAACGCGACGAGTCGTTCCGTAGCGTCCGCACGCCGATTCAATAAGACGTCTTCGATCAATTCGAGGAAATCTTTGGAAATCTCCTCATAGACCTCGAGCAGGCCAGCGTTAACAATTCCCAGGTCCAACCCGGCCTTGATCGCATGAAAAAGAAAGGAACTGTGCATGGCCTCGCGGACGTGATTATTCCCGCGAAAACTGAACGAGATATTGGAGACACCGCCGCTGACCTTGGCTCGTGGAAGATTCGCCTTAATCCAACGGGTCGCTTCGATAAAATTCACCGCGTACCCATTGTGCTCCTCAATGCCGGTGGCGACGGTCAGAATATTCGGATCGAAAATAATATCCTCCGGCGGGAACCCGACTTTTTCCACGAGCAAATCATAGCTTCGTTTACAAATTCTGATCTTCCGCTCGACGGTATCAGCTTGGCCGCGTTCGTCGAAAGCCATGACCACCACCGCCGCCCCATAGCGCCGAACGAGCTGGGCTTGTTCCAAGAATTTTGCTTCGCCTTCTTTCAGCGAGATCGAGTTGACGATGCCCTTGCCCTGCCAACATCGCAGGCCGGCCTCAATCACAGTCCATTTGGACGAATCGATCATAATGGGAACCTTCGCGATGTCCGGCTCGGCGGAGACGAGGTTCACAAAACGAGTCATCGCCGCCACGCCATCGAGCATGCCCTCATCCATATTAATATCGATGATCTGGGCGCCCGTTTCGACCTGCTGTTTGCAGACCGCGAGTGCTTCGTCGAATTGTCCGGACAAAATGAGTTTGGCAAATTTTGGCGAACCGGTGACATTGGCGCGTTCGCCGATATTAATGAAGTTGGTTTGCGGCGTTTGAGTGAATGACTCCATGCCGCTCAAGCGCAAATACCGTTCGATCACCGGGGCTTGGCGAGGCGCTAAACCGCGAACAGCCTCCGCAATCCGCTGGATGTGAGGGGGCGTGGTGCCGCAACAGCCACCCACGATATTGAGCCACCCAGCCTCCGCCCACGGCCGAATCTGAGGCGCTAACGATTCCGGCGTTTCTGGAAAACCTGTTTCCGAAAGCGCATCGGGCAAACCGGCGTTGGGATAAACGCAGATCGCGGTATCGGCGATACGATGTAATTCCTCCACATAGGCCCGCATTTCCTTGGGGCCCAAGGCGCAGTTAAAACCGATCGTCAATGGCTTCGCGTGCCGGACAGAATTCCAAAACGCCTCCACGGTCTGGCCGGTCAACGTGCGACCTGATAGGTCCGTAATGGTCCCGGAAATCATCAGGGGCAACCGGACGCCCCGCGCTCGTTGGACTTCGTCGAGCGCGAACAACGCCGCCTTACAATTCAGCGTATCAAAAACGGTCTCGACCAACAGCAGATCTACTCCACCCTCAATGAGCGCCTGGACTTGCTCGGAATAGGCTTGGACCAGTTGAACAAAATTGACCGAACGAAAGCTGGCATCGTTCACGTCCGGCGACAGCGATGCCGTGACCGGCATGGGACCGATCGCGCCGGCCACGAACTTTGGGCCACCCTGTTTCGCCGACGCTTCGTCCGCGGCTTTTCGCGCCAAGCGACAACCAGCGAGGTTTATTTCACGAGCCAGCGTTTGGAGCATTGGGTCGTTAATGACTTCCTCGAAAAACGCTTGGGTCTTTTTTCCTTCGGCATGCTTTCCAAAAAAGAAATCGTGCTGACCGATCGTCGTCGCCGAAAAGGTGTTCGTCTCAATAATATCCGCCCCAGCCTCCAAATAGTGGCGATGAATTTCTTCGATCACCTGTGGTTGAGTGAGTTGGAGCAATTCGTTGTTGCCCTTGAGATCCTTGCCTTTCCAATCCCGGAACCGCTCCCCGCGAAACTGCGCTTCGCCCAGCTTGTACCGCTGGATGACCGTACCCATCGCGCCGTCGAGGATGACAATGCGTTCGCGGAGGAGCATTTCCAGAAGATGAACCGGCGTATCCAGCGTCGACATACATCCAAGGTATCGCTCGACCCAGTGCGATGCCAAGTAATAAATCAACGCATCTGGATGCGGTGATGGGTTTCTTTTTGCCTCGCCAAAAACCTCGTCTCATTTATGATTGGATGAGTGCAGATTGAAAGTTTCAAAGTTTTTTGCGATCTGACGGAGACGGAAAGCTTCACCAAGGCCGCCCAGATCAATGGCATTACCCAGAGTGCTGTGAGCCAGCAAATCAGCGCCTTGGAGCGTCGGTTCAAATGTTTGCTCATTGAGCGATCCAAGAAAAAATTTCGACTCACCCCGGAAGGCACCCTGGTTTACGAATACGGCAAACAGATCATTCAGTCCTACGAGTTTCTCCAGTCCCGGTTGCAGGAGGTTAAAGACATCATTTCGGGAACCATCCGGGTCGCGACCATTTATTCGATTGGTCTGCATGATCTCCCCCCGTATCTTAAGCGCTTTCTGCGAGCTTTTCCGACGGTCAACGTCCACGTCGAATACCAACGGGCCAATCAAGTCTATGACGACGTTTTAGGGAACGTGGTGGATCTTGGACTGGTGGCCTATCCCTCCACGGATAGTCGCCTCGAAATTGTCGAATTGCGACGCGATCCCATGGTCATGATTTGCCATCCTACTCATCCTCTCGCCCGTCAAAAACAACTCTCCCTGAAGGCGCTGATCGGGTTGAAATTTATTGCGTTTGAGCCGGACATACCCACCCGTAAAGCCATCGACAAAGTACTGCGGGACCATAATGTGACGGTCAAAACGGTAATGGAATTTGACAACATTGAGACCGTAAAACGTGCGGTAGAAATTGAGGCGGGAGTGAGCATCGTCCCGCTTTCGACGGTGGCGCAGGAGATCGCCAAGCAAACGCTCGCGTCCGTCCCTTTCGTCGGCCTCGACCTGACGCGTCCGGTGGCGGTTATTCACAAAAAGAACAAAGTATTGAGTCCCGCGATAAAGCAGTTTATCGGAATTTTACGAGAAGCGCCTTAGCCCTACGAGTTCTGCTCACCCTCGCGACGTCTTGCTCCGTCGGAACGTTCCTCGTTTGGTCCAAGGACGCCCTGCTCGATCTGAACGCCCGACGTTCGGAAGCAGGTGGGGAGATGCGGTCGCCCGGATCGTTCACACTCTCGTTTGCGATGAACCCATTTTTGTGGTTCGGGATGAGATTGTACGGACGCGCTCCCTGGGTCGCTCGTGGGTGCCGAGGCGGCACCCACCCCGGGTACACGGCCCGGCCGGCGCCTTCGCTGGCCGTCCGCGTGAAAGCGCCGGGTTTTCGCGGACCGCGAATGGGCACGTTCGATGTATTCCAAACCACGCGCCGAAACCAGTGGACGTTGCTGCGGTTGATCCCGTCAAAAGCACGGGACACAACCGCGGTCCTCATGCGGCCAAAGCTAAACAAATGACGCCTGCCACCGCAACAACACCTCCCGCAAGACTTCGTTTGGTCGGACGTTCCCCTTCCAGGACGTACGCCAACGGAACGACACACAAGGGGGTCATGGCCGTTATACTTAAAACCACCGATGTTTCGGCAATTTTCGTCGCCCATTGGTAGGCGGCAACCCCGAGAGTCGGGCCGGCTAATGTATTAAGTAAAATCCACGGCCAAGCTCGACGGTAGTCTGGTTTGGGTAGGTCCGCGGGACGGAAGTAAAAATGGTCTAATAGGAACCAACTTAATCCAACCGCTAATCCCGGAAAAAGTCGTTGGTAGGCGACGGTGACGGGATCCGCAGGTTCGCCAGCGGCTTGGGCAAGTTTGAAGCCGTGCTTTGACAAGACCTGACCACCGGCCTGCCCCACCGCCGCCAGTAATCCCCAGGCGATACCGCTGGCTGGGGAACGTACCGTCGGTGGATCATTCCTGCTCGGCGCCAGGGCGATGGCAACCCCGCCCAGAATGAGCGCCGCAGCCACCAGTTGAGGGCTCGTTGGCCGACTCCCATGCCATCCCCAAGCCATCAGAACGCCCAACGGCGCAGCAAGGCATTGGGTCATCAAGGCGGTGAGCCGCGTTCCGAGCCGAGGGAACGCCATATAAATTCCGACGTCACCGAGGCCGTACCCGACAAATCCACTCAGAAAAAACCAACCCAAAGCGATCCCTTGAAACCCGTGGCCAAGTGTGTGTGCGTAAACACCGAGCAGCGCCAGAGCGAAAAGTTGGCGCCAAAAGTTGGCCGGCGCGGAGCCCAATAATCGAACATTTCGCCGCCCCGAAACGCTGGAGCACGCGAAGAGCAGGGTGGCGAGTAGTGCTGGTATCACAGGGCCAATCGCCTCGTTTCCTTTGCCGAACCGCCGCCACCGTTACTTCAGAATCAGATCTGACGCATCGGCATTGGCGGCAAGGCATTTTTTTCGGAGCCGCGCAATCGCGCGGGAAAGTTGTGCCTGCTTGAAAAGGAAGGTGCCCACGACCAACGTGTCCGCACCCGCTCGGACACATTCAGGACCCGTCACCTCGTTGATTCCGCCGTCTACCTCGATGCGGTAGTTGAGACCAAACTGCTCCCGCCAGGCCCCCGCTTGTTGGATCTTGGGAACACACTCTTCAATAAACGATTGACCGCCAAAGCCTGGATTCACGGTCATCACGAGCAAAAGATCAATTTTTTTGAGGTAAGATT
The DNA here is from genome assembly GCA_043788645.1 of Verrucomicrobiota bacterium. Classification (GTDB taxonomy): domain Bacteria; phylum Verrucomicrobiota; class Verrucomicrobiia; order Limisphaerales; family UBA9464; genus CANIZL01. Next base: position 4,449 of record JAYVTS010000425.1, on the reverse strand, counting down.
TGGCGGCGGAAATATTAGTCGGTGGATTGATTGCCAAGCCCACTTTCTTACCCAGTGAACGAATTTTCCAGATCAGGGAGTTGACGATTTCTTCGCCCAATTCTGCGTGAATCGTCATCGAATCTGCGCCGGCCTTGGCAAACGGTTCGAGGAGGATCTCGGGTTTTGAGCACATCAGGTGTACGTCCATCAGCCGGGAAAAATGAGGCCGAACGGTACGAGCCACCTCCGGACCAAAGGAAATGTTCGGAACAAAATGTCCGTCCATAATATCGACATGGAGCCAGTCCGCCCCGGCCCGATTTACCCGTGCGGTTTCATGGGCAAACCGTCCGAAATCACAAGCCAAAAGCGAAGGCGCAATGATCACCATAAAGATACGGGAGTTTTTTTTGACGGCCGAGACGCTACTTCACATCGGCACGCAATCGGCTGGGAGGTTCTAAATAGCGAAATGGATTGCTCGGATTGTCGGTGTCATAGGCAAAGGCGTCGCGATGATTCAGGAACCATTTCAATTGTTCAACCGGAATACTAAACCCCAGCCCTTCACCAAAGGTGATCTTCATATTGTTCACGCCCACCACTTCGCCCCGGAGATTGAAGAGGGGGCCACCTGAATTGCCGGGGTTGATTTGTGCCGTTGTTTGCAAGTAAAGCTCGCCACCCATTTGCCGGGTTTTCGTGCTCAAAATACCTTCCGTCACGGTTCGCTCCAGTCCCAATGGACTGCCGATCGCAAACAGCCGCTCACCGACCGCTGTCCGCTCGGTGTCACCGAGAAAAACTCGGGGGAATTTGGGCGAAGCAGTGTCTTCAATTTTCAGCAAGGCCAAGTCGGCGAACTTATTGATCGCGATAATCCGAACGTCCTTGTAGCTTTTTCGTTCGAGCTGTCCGCTTTTCTGCTGATAGACTTCGACGCTAATTTTGGTTTCGCCTTCGATAACGTGGAAATTGGTAATAAGATGACCGTCTTCCGCGACAAAAAAACCGGAGCCTAACCCGCCCGGCGTGCGAACTTGAACCACGCTTTCGCCTAACTGGGCTACCAATTCACGGACCGGCCTTTCAGGCGGCGGGGTCGTGGCGGAAGCAAAAAGTCCGCTGGCGCCCACGGCCACCGTAGGCGAAGCCATCGGCGGCGAGCCGCCAGATTCCTTGGTGATACCCGGGCCGTCCTTTTCGATTTTGACGATTTCGTCTCGAGGCACCATGACAACCGTGAAGCCGAGGTCGACGTAGGTTTGGTCTTTCTTTTCAGCGAGAATCTTTCCCGTAATGGCCGAATGATCCTTCAGGGTGAGCGTGTCGGCGGCCACCGGCAAAGTGCCCAGGCACACACAAGACCAGCTGACGACGAGGACGGTTCGCATGATCCAAGATGAAGCCGGACAGGGCAGCCGTCCACGATAGCGACACTCGAATTTGGACTTTCTTCATCCGCCACCCTTTGCTCCGCCGTTGCCGTCCGGAAGCAGGGCGTCACGCCGACGTTCGGAACTCGTGTCATCCCGCAGCGGATCACGACCGACCGCCCCCTCCCGAGAAAACCGGTTGCGGGTTCCAGACGGCCGTTCTGGAACTCAATGAAAGTTCAGCTTGGAACCGCTCGCGAGGAATCCAAAAGTTTGGGGAGACTTCGCATCTCTTGAAAGGCTTTCAAGGCCGCAATCCTCGCTTCCGCATGGTCAACGATCGGTCTCGGATAGGTACGCCCTAAGACCACCCCCGCGCTTCCCAATTCCCGGGCGGGCGCGGTCCAAGGCGCCCACAAATACTCCAGCGGCACAGCACTAAGTTCGGGTATCCAACGGCGAATATAAGTCCCCGCCGGATCAAACTTCTCCCCTTGAGTAATCGGATTGAAGATTCGGAAATAGGGCGCGGCATCCGCACCGCATCCGGCACTCCACTGCCAGCCCATGGTGTTCTGCGCCAAATCGGCATCGACCAGGGTGTCCCAAAACCAACTCGCACCCGATTGCCACGGTAACCGTAAATGTTTGACCAAGAAAGAAGCCACAATCATCCGCACCCGATTGTGCATCCAACCCGTCGTCCAGAGTTCCCGCATCCCCGCATCCACCATCGGGTAACCCGTCTTCCCTTGTTGCCAAGCCCTAAGTTGAGCGGCATCCGTCCTCCAGGAAAATCGCGAAAACTCAGGCCTTAATGGCACGAGCGGAGTTTCGGGGAAATGATAGAGCAAATGATGGGAAAATTCGCGCCAGCCCAGCTCGGTCACAAATTGCTGCTCACGCCACACGGGATCGTCCGCCGCCTTGACCGCCAGTCGGTCAAAAATCTGCCGAGGACTTATTTCGCCCCAATGCAGATAAGGAGAGAGGCACGAAGTCCCCGCCAAATCGGGTCTATTCCGTCGTTCCGAATACTCTGCGGATCCCTCCGCACAAAATCGCTCCACGGCCCGCGTCGCCCCCAATTCTCCGGGAGACCAGAGCGGACTGAACCCGCTGGCCCACGGGAGGTGCGGCGCCAAATCGAGCACTTCCCCAGGCGGCCACTGCGACGGCGAAAGAAGGCGCTTCGGGGTCGGCAACGGCCGCGGCGGACTCGATTGCGGTTGGGCCAGGCAATGTCGCCAAAACGGAGTAAAAACCTGGAAGGGTTTCCCGGCCTTATTTTGGATCGTCCAGGGTTCAAACAGCAAGGCCCCGTTAAATGACTCCACCCAATAACCACGGGCCTTGAGTGCTTCTTTCACTCCCGTATCTCGGGCCATCATGGCGGGCTCGTACCTTCGGTTCCAAAAAACGGCCGAAGCCCCCGTCTCCTGCAGGAGTTCTTGGAGCACGGCCGACGTCGATCCGCACCGAATAATTAGCCGTGAACCCCGCTCACGGAGAGCGCTATCGAGCGCGGCCAAAGATTGATGCAGCCACCAACGCGACGCCCCGCCCGGACGCCACTGCCCCTCGGCTTCCGGGTCCCAAATAAACACCGGAACGACCGGGCCTCGTTTGACCGCTGCCGTCAACGCGGGGTTATCGCTGAGGCGGAGATCCTGGCGAAACCAAACCAGCGAGCAAGCAGTAGTCATCGTTCAATCGTAACCCGGCGCCCCATCCGTCGGTCTAGCGCAATCGGAGGGCAATCTGCTTATCCAGTTCCGCTGCTAAATGAATGTCGCCTTTTCCACCATGCCGACGTGCTTGCACAAAAACCCGAGCCACGCGGGGTTCGACTTCATCGACTCGCACCCAAACAGTGCGATCATTCACCTTGGCCTCCAACACATGAGTCGGAATTCCTTCCATGGTAATGACGCCATTGAAGGCCAAAGTGGCTTTGGCCGATTCATACACCTGTTCCATGGGCCGCTCGTAACGGCTCTCAATGGTGTCATTCAGATACGGTAGGCCCGGACGATGCCGACCTTCCTGAGTCTGGTAGCAGCCCGAAAGGCTCACAGCGGCAACGGCAACGGCGACAAGCGCGAAGTACTTTTTCATCCAGACCATCATGCAATCACACGGGTCCGGTTGGTCAAGTCTCACGGCGGGAGTTTCGCTCAGATTGCTTGGTGACAATTTGAACCTGGTTTTTCCCTTTTGGGCTCCCATCCCACCTTCGCCTAGACCGTCCAACACCCCAAAAACCGGCCAAATCCTCGGTGCAAAAGGTGGGACTTGCGGCGTCAAAATCCAATTTCAAGGGCCATCCATGGCCAATCGTTCTAGAAATTGAAGTCGAACCGGCGTTTGATTGACGTGGGTCCGACGCCACGGACTGCCCGGGGAACGCCTTTTCTAAAAAATTAAGCCTGCTACCAACGCCGAATCGACCCAGCCGTAGTTCCCATAAGAATCTGATGGGTAGCTTGTTGAATATATTTCACATCGATTTTACGACGGCCTGTTCCAAGGAGGAATCGCAATTTTATTAAGTCTTTTGCGCATCTGCATTGACATAAGAAACCAATTGAATAAAGTACCTGCGGTCCGGGTTGTGGTACGTTTCTTCAGCGGAGTTCTCCACTCCCACCTCCTTGGCGTCTGCGACCCGGACTGTTTCTTTTATCGGTGCGGATTGCTGAGTCGAGGTCGCTGAAAGTCGTTGGATCGACCTCCTACTAATTTTTGAATCGACACCTCGCAGCCTTTTTTGCAGTACGCATCGACTTAGGAAATCAATTCAAAAGCATTCTGGCGGTCCGGGTCGTGGACATTTCTTAGGGAGTACCTCACTCCCGCCTTCCTAGGCGGCGGTGGCCCAGGCGGTAATTAGACGTTTCGCCCCAACCAGTCTTCCCCCAAAGTTCCGCCCGCATGAGCCTTTTGTTGCCCACCCGGCAGTCCGAAGATCCGTGGCGCGTCTTCCGGATTATGGCGGAATTTGTTGAATCGTTTGACACCCTCGGACGTTTGGGACCGGCGGTGACGGTGTTCGGTTCCGCACGGACCAAGCCCGAAGATCCCTTCTACA
>JAYVTS010000424.1:0-20626 GCA_043788645.1 Verrucomicrobiota bacterium | reverse complement strand
CGAGATCCCCACTTCCCCAAATCCCCACGCCTTCCCCACTTCCTCAAAACGTAATCCTCCCACGTTCCGAAAGAGAACCTTCGCTTGCGAAAGAGGGGGATACAGGAGCAGTTTCCGTGGAATCATTTCCTTTCGATAAGGCCCACCGGCAATAATTCGGGCATTCGCATCTAAATTCTGCGTGTCGAAACGATGTCCGGTGGTCGCTAATAGATCCTCATATCCATCCAAATCGACATCGAGGAAAATGGTACTCCAAGTCCATCCCGAGGCCTCTAATTGAGCAAAATAGGCGACTTCCGCAAACGTGCCATCCCCGCGACCTAGGTGTAGCGTATTTCGATTTAACTGGGGACGATTGGTGCTGGTTTCAAAATCTCCTGGCGCGGACATCATCCCAGAACTGTGGGTCATTTTCGAGCGATGCCCGAGGTCCAACATATCGGCAACGAAAAGATCGTCGTATCCATCGCGATTGACGTCGGCGACATCGACTGACATGGAGAAAGTGCCAGTATTGCGCAACGCCGTGGGGGCGATCGCTTTGAAATGCCCGGTCCCGGTATTGAGCCAAATTCGATCCGGACTTTGGAAATCATTGCAAACGTAGAGATCTGGGGCGCCATCTCCATTGAGGTCGCGGAACATCACCGACAATGCCCAATCGCGAGGGGGGGCCGACAGCGGTTTGCCCAACTCATCCAAAAACGCACCTCCCGTCCAGGTCACCGGGGTGAAGCCGCCAGAGCGTTGCCCCAGGTAAAGAACATCGGGTTCACCTTTTTCTAAGACCAATCCGGATTTTGTATATTCCAAGTCATCCCGGTCTTCCGGGCGGATGGATCGTTTACCGTTGAGATTGAGGACGCTGAACCCGGTGCTACGAATGGTCGTGGTCCGATAGTTCGCGACATAGAGGTCGAGGATTCCATCTCCGTTCACATCCGCCAACGCCAGGGACGTACTGCCGTATTTACGGACCAATCCTGCGTTCGTATTTTCGGTGAAGTTGCCCTGGCCACCGTTGAGGAAAAGGCGAGTACCGCCGCCGATGCAATTGACCAACAAATCCAGATCCCCATCGCCATCCACATCGGCCAAGGCGGCTCCGGTTGAATATTGATTCGGACAGGCAACACCGGCCGCGTCGGTGATATCAACAAACCGCCAGCCGCCGAGGTTTTTGTACAACTTATTATTTCCGCCTAAGCCGCAGAAATAGAGGTCACACCAACCATCTCCGTCCACGTCACCTGCGGCGACGCCTGAGCCATTCAGGCGAATTTGATTTTCGGCGGCATGGGCGTCAGAAAGAGTGTTTGTAAAAGTGATTCCTGTGATCGTCGGAGGTATTCGGGAGAATCCAGGTGAAATACGAGTCGTGGGGACAATTTGCAACGCGCGGAAACCGGTCGGTAACTGGCTAAATTTGTCTTCGGACAGTAGCTGGAGGCTCAGCAGGATGGCCGCCGCGGTCAGCGGGGATTGCCAACGATTCCTGGGAAACGGAACGTTAAGTACGACCGAAGCGGGCGCTGGGGGCAAGGTGCCCAACTTGAAAGCCATCACAGTTTTCGAGAGGGGCAACCTGTCGGATGAACTGAAGTTGCCCAACAGATTTTGGAACCGGACGGAGTCTTGCGGGCTGGGCAGTGGCAAAAAAAGAGGCCGGGCAATATGCCCGGCCTCGTGATGCGCGGTGGGATTATTTTCCAGCGCGGAAGAAGCGTGAACTGGCGCTGGCCGGATCAATGGTGAAGGGGCTGGTCGCGCCGGCCACTTCTGCGAAGGGACCGCCGACCGTATCAGCTCGGAGGAGCTTGCCGACGAACGTGATCTTCAAGCCTTCGATCTTGATCGTCGGAACGATCGTGGTGGTGAAGAGGCCCGAGGGGCTCACCAATTGAATCGCGTTGATGGGCGCCCGTTGCGTACCACCGACACCGAGGTCAACGGAGGTTCCGTTGATATCGGCATTTTGGGTGGTGCCTTCAACGATGATATTGGCGGCGGAGAGTCCCCTGAACACGATATATGAACCCACACCGTAAGTTGATCCGTCGCCGGGAGTAGACGGGTTGTTAATCGGAACCTGCTTGAGTGTGGCCGGGTTTTGGTCGCTGAGTGCTAGGACGTAATCTTTCAGCACTGCTCCAGTTCCATCAGTAACGCGATAGGCGCCACCGCGTCCACCCGCAACCCCACCGAGGGCATAAACGACGACGTCGTACTTGGCTCCGGTAAGTTTCGCACCGAGGCCTTTGAACTCAACTTTGGTGGTTGAGTCCGCGCTGGTGTCCAAGAACCCGCTCATCAAGAGATGGTTGGGTCCGGTCAGCGGGTTATTTTCTTCACCGCGCCCAGTCGATGCCCAGGTGTTTCCTGATCCGCTCCATTCCACGGTAGCCGTGGTGGTTTTGGCAACGCCGCCTTCATCACCCGTCAAGGCGAGCGGCCCCGAGTCCGTGGTGTTGAGACTTTGAGCATTGTTCCAGTGGGCTTGCGCCGTGGCATCAGTGCCCGCCACGTCGCCTTGTCCCAAGGTTCCGTCTCGGTTGTCATCGGTGAAGTTGATTCCGATCGAATAGGTCTGCTTGCCCACCGGCGCAGTATTCTTGAAGTCGCCGTATTCTCGGAAGCGAGCCACCCATGAACCGCGTGAAGTTTCTACGATGTTGCCGTTTTCGGAGCCGAACGCCAAACCAACAAACATTTTGGCAGCCAGTGGGGTACCACCGGGATCAGCCGGATTGAAGTCCGTGCGTCCCATGGTAACCCAGGTCAAGCCATCGGCGCTCCGCAACATGTGGATTTTGTCACCCGTACGAATCAAGCGCAACCAAGCATTGGGATATCGCGGGCCATTGGCGCCATTGTCGCCGTTGCTGGAGCTGGTGGCTCCACCGGGAATCAAGCGGCGGTTGGTTTCAAAACCCTGGTTCGAATCCGTGCCATCAAATTTCTTGGGAGAGGGATTGGCATGAACCTGTTGATAACGGCTAGCCGTTTCGCCGTGTGCGTCGAGCGATTCGCGGGCGGCGATGCCCGCACGAGCCCAATTGCTGGAGGGATCTTGTCCATCCACTCGGGCGACTTTATCGAAGTCGCCGGTGATCTCTTCGTAAATGAACGTCGCATCATCGTCGGAGCCCCAGTAGGCCGCGCCGCCGTTGACGACATTGAAACCATTCGTTCCCGTAGCGACGACATCTTGGACGAAGGTACTCGGACGGGCGAGGTCGACCCAGGTCAATTTGGAGATCGAGAACGGAGTGACAACCGATCCCGAGGTGTTACCCTTGAGGTCTTTGATACCGCTGACAGTCAAGGTATAGGAGGTGCCGAGGGTGAGGCCGGTGGTGGTCAGGACAATGGCATGTTGGCGGGAATCCAGGCCGCTGGTGTTTTCCACGTAACGGGCCGCCGTGACCGCGCCCGTGTTGAGCTTGAAGTTGGCCAAGGTCAGGGACGGAGCCGTGGTAAGGGGCTCGTCAAACAAGACGCTCACTTCGATGCCAGCGTCTTTCTTCGATACCGCGGCGACCGACAGAATCACCGGCGGGATGGTGTCGGGCAATACCGTGAGGGTCACTTGGGTGCTGGTCACGTCCGGTGCACCGGGAGCACCGATGATGGCTTGGTACTTCGTGAGGGAGTCCCCAAGAGTCGGCGCAGGAACGATGAAGATCGCATCGGTTGCCCCGGCAATGTCGACTCCATTTTTCTGCCATTGGTAACGAATCGGAACCGGACCCTGGGTGGCCGAGGCGGCGGTGGCCGCGACCTTAAACGTGGCCGTGCTCAGTTCGGTAACACTTACGGAAACAGGCTGAGTTACGACGGTGACGGTCGCGTCGGGCAAGACGAACGTTCCGATGAGGTTGCCCGCGATTGGCTTGAGGTCTCCCGTTGCGGTCGTGTCGTTCTCCTCCCGCATTGCAACTTGGAGGAAGTCGCCGCCGCCGCCTTCTTTCATGTAAGCAACGATGAAGTAGGTCTTACCGGCGGTGAGTGGGATTGCATCACTGGTTTGCGGAGCTCCGGGGTCTTTGAACGCATTGCAGCAACCGGTTTCCACGGCGATGGGATCGGTACCGAGTTTGGCTTCAGTGGCATCACTGCTGATGAACAAAGCGGATCCGTCATCGCTGCGAATGAAGAAGTTATAATTGCCCGTGACCTTCGGAATGATGAAGCCAGAAACCTTGACCCCGTATTGATCACCATACCCGTTGGGAGTATCAAATCCCACGAGCAGCTTGGTTTGATCTGCCACACCCGCCTTGAACTTATCGCTTGCCAGCAGGTCCTCGTACTTGGTGCCGCCACCGATCCCAGTAAAGAACTCGGCTTTCAAGAAACCCTTCGCCAGCACAGGAGCGAGTGCATGGAGCACGACTACGCTGCTGGTGACGGTGTTGACGTTGTTCGCAACCGTGACCTTATATTTCGCACCGTCATCACCGGCCGTGGTCGGTGCCGTCGCTAAGGACGCAGACGTGGCACCGGCAATGGCCGCATCGTTTTTGAACCATTGGAAGTTCAGGTTGGCAGCGTTCGCTTTAACGAAAAATCCGCCCCGGGATCCGATTGCCACGGTTGAATCAACCGGTTGTGTAGTGATGCTGGTCGCGACGGTGTTCGCCGGGAAACTGGTGCCCACCACTTGAATACCCGCCAAACCAGCGCCATCGGCGCCGGAGATGTACTTCATGTCGAGGCCGATGGTGCCCGCAGTTGGAGTAACGCCAGCGAATTTAATGTAGTTACCCGCAGTCCCTGCCGTGGCTTCGACGTAACTTCCGCTAAATTGATGTTCCTCAATGACCGGCTTCGTGACGCCGCCGACGGTGAATTCGGCTTTAACGCCGTCACCGTTCATGCTCGTGTAAAGGATGACATCATACGGACCCGCACCCAAATTGTTGATCGAATAGTTGCCGGTGGTCCCCGCCTTTTGCTGCTTAATAATGCCTAGCGACAAACGCGCATTCGGGGTGTCGCTCGGGCCGTCGCTTTCCCAGCTGTCGTTGCCTTTGAAGGTAACGGTGGCGGCGGTGAAGTTTCCAGAATCATCCCGAAGTGAGAAGGACGTTCCGGATTCAGCGGGAGTGGTGGCGGAATCGTCAATGTTGTTCCAAAAGGCCTGTTCTACAAAGCCAGCCTTTTCCGTTGGAAGCAACGAGGTGGTCGCGTTTCGGCCCAGAAAGTTAGCGCCGATGGAGGCAGCCGTCGCAACGGAGGCGACGCCCGTTGTGATGGCGCAGGCAAGCTGCGCGAAGTTACGTAATCGTTTCATTTTTTTCTGTGAGCTTTTTTTATGTACCGGGAAAAAGGTCCACTCGTCAACTCAATTTCCGCAGATTGCGACTAGGTGGGGGCGAAATGTCCGGGTTACCGTAGCACATCCACCCGGCCAGACCTGGAAACAACGATTTCCCGAAGCGTGGGCGCGGGCGGGAGGGGATAGCTTGCGGAAAAGCCTCCCGGCCAGCGGATTTCGATCGCCGTCGGGATGGAGGGTCGGGCGAGAATCTGGACCGCGCTATCCTGTGACCAATACCCACTCCCGGCGTGAAATTCGCGCGCCGGCCCCCAGTGATCCCCGAATTTGAGCCGAACAACCGCGCCGTAGCCGCCCGGATTTCCCGGGGGCCCCGCCAAACGAACCCGAAGCCCCACTGCACCCCGTTCATTGTGCCAAAGCGTCGTGGCCGCACCATTTTGAGCGACGACGAGGTCCGCCCGACCATCGTGATCGAAGTCCCCCAGGGCCGCGCCCCGCTGTTCTCCATAGATCCGCACTCCGGATTTTTGGCCAGTCATGGGGACAAAATTCCCGCGGCCGTCGCCCTGCAGCCAAAGCCCCCGGCCCGCATCGGTTCGCGACCATTCTGGCCGCATAGCAAAAAAATTCTGAGCCAGGAACACATCTTCCAAGCCGTCGCCATCCGCATCGGCAACAACCAACCCAAAAACCGGCGCCAATTGGGCCTCCATCAGCAGTGGGATTGCGATGAATCGGTCGCCGCGATTGAGGAAAAGAGTCGTCGCCAGGGTGGTGACGGCCACCGCTTCTGGTTTAACCGACAAGGCCGCCAGAAGTTGAGGCATCGTGGCCGTTGCAAACGCGGCATGGGTGGGAAACCTTTCGGTTAACAGGGGCAGCGCCCGCCCTAACGCATTCAGACTCCGCCGCGGGACCTCGGCGCTCAATTCCGCCGGGTAATACGCCTCGATCAAATCGCCCGCGTCCACCCCTCCGAAATTACCATAATAAAGGCGCAATGGCCGCTGTGGATCGGCCGCGTAACCGGTATTTAATCCCCAATTTCCCGCGATTAAATCCTGCTGACCGTCGCCGTCAAAATCGCCGGTCGTAACGCTATTCCACCAACCCGTGAGCGACGAAAGAAGTGTGGAACGGTCCCGGGCGTCACTGGCCGAAGCCATCGTTCCAGACGTGACGGGGGGATCCCAGGGGGTCAAGGCGCCGTGGTTATTCCGAAAAATCCGGATCGGCCCCCATTCACAGGCGAGGATTAATTCGGGAAAACCATCATTGTCGAGGTCGCTCCAGACCGCACCGCTCACAAGCCCCACCGGATCAAGAAATCGGGTTGAAGCCGAGTCCAGCCCCATTTTGCCGCCGTTTTGATGGAAAATTCGCGAGCCAGCCGCCCTCGGATAGGCGCCCGGCACGACTCGGCCGCCCACGAAAAGATCCAGATCACCATCGCCATCGTAGTCCGCTGCCGCAATCGGGCCTGGGCTAGCCGTCGCCGCGGGGATTTCGGTCAGTGGCGAAACCACCAGATTTGTCGTCCCGGACGATTGACTGATGACGACCAGGGGAGGGTAATGGGTATTAGCGTTTTCGTAGTTCGAGATTGCCGCCAGCAGGGCAGGGCGCCCGTCCGCTCCCACCCAGCCGGTAAATCCCGTCACGTCGTCCGGCACCATCCCGGGAGAGTCGAAGGGCACAATTCTGCCGTTGGACAAAAACTGGATCCCTTGGATGCGCCCTCCGCGACCGGCGCCGATCACCAGCGTTTCCTGCCCGTCCCCAGTGAAATCGCACCAAGCGACTCCCGGGCCGAGCGAACTCAATTGTTTGGGCAGAAGCGGCTGGCGGGCGAAATCGTCAAAAAACTCCTCCCGATGCGTATGGTGTAGGAGTGAGGATTGATCGACGAACAGGGGCGGTGGCTGAGTTTCGACGGGCGTTTGCACGGGTCGAGACTCGGATTCCGCAACTTCATAGAGCGCATTGGGTGACGCGTTGGTGATCCGGGTTTGGCGGCCAGATCGCCAAATGACTTCGAGTGTCAATTGCTTCGCGTCGCCCGCGGCAAAGGTGCGGAGGGCCTCATCCCCGGAGAGATAGCGTCCGCCCGCGACCATTTCTTGAGCTTGCGTGACGGGACCTCCGAGGACCCGAATTCGGCCACCGATTCCTTGGGTATTCGGAGCGAGTCCTTTCAAACGAATGGCGACGCGAGCCTGGGCGCTTTCGTTACGGTAGAGGGAGGCACCGGAGTTAAGATTGTTGATGACCACATCCAAATCGCCGTCGCCATCAAGATCGGCTAAGGCAACGCCCTGCGACACTCCCGGCGCGTCAAATCCCCACGCTACCGCCCGATCTTCAAACGTGAAATCACCTCGGTTCCGGAACGCAGATTTTGGCGCAGGGAACGGGGGATAGGCGAGCAAATTGGTTCGGACCGCTTCGATGGATTGTTTGCCCAGGGATCGGATGTGAGCCAGGACGTCGCGATCCTGAGTGTCAAACATCATCCCGTTCACCACCAGCAAGTCTTCATACCCGTCCAGATCGACATCTATGAACACCGGTTGCCACGACCAATCCGTCGCGGCGACGCCTGCAAACTCCGCGAGTTCGCTCCAAGTCCCATCGCCGTTACCGCGGTAGAGAGTATTTCGATTGACCTCCGGGCGATAGGTGAACCGCCCCGGAATATTTGGCTGAACGGTCAAACCGGAGACCTGTCGGGTGCGTCGTGCATGGTCGTGGCCCGCCATTTCAACGGCGAAAAAATCGAGATTCCCGTCCCGGTCGAGGTCGGCAAAATCCACGCCCATGGAGGAGAACGGAAACTTGCGAATCGCTAAATGGGAGGCCTCGCGAAAATTTCCGGCACCATCATTGAGCCAAAGCCGATCCGGGGTCTGGAAGTCGTTGCAGACGTAAATATCCGGGGCACCGTCGCCATTGATATCCCGAATCTGAACACTGAGACCATAGTCCGCGGGGGGCGGTTTAGGACGGCCTGTCTCGTCTAAAAAGCGGGGAGAATTCCAGGGAGCGGCCTGGAAATGCCCAGTTCCATCGTTGAGATAGAGCACGCCGACTTCACCAACCTCTTCCATATGACCGTCTACGAACCGAAGTCGATGCGCATGAGGGCCCATCACGACCCATTGCCCGTTGACCTGTTTGACCTCGGCCCGCCCATCCGAGCGGAGGACCGAGAACGCACCGTAATTCGCCACGTATAAATCCAAGTCGCCGTCCCCATCAATATCCGCCAGAGCCATGCTCGTACTCCCGGCCGACGAGGTGAGGCCTGCCTCAGCCGTGTTTTCTTGGAAATGTCCCCGCCCGTCGTTCCTGAAGCAATGCACTCCGGTCCCCAGAGTCGAAACGAGTAAATCGAGGTCGCCGTCGCCATCGATATCGGCAAAGACAGCCCCGGTAGAGACCCTGTGCGGGCAGGCGACTCCGGCGCTTACGGCCATTTCCTCGAAGCGCCAGTTACCCAAATTACGGTAGAGCGCATTGGTGCCGTTGATCGCACAGAAATACAAGTCGCACCGGCCATCGCCATCAAAATCGCCTGCGGCGACTCCCGAGCCGTTCATGAGATTCTGATTCTGCCCCGCGACGAGGCCCGGAAGCAGGTTGTTGAAATGAACACCCGAGGCGGCCGGGGGGATGATCGTAAATCCAGAATGCCCCGTGGTTGGGACTGGGAACGGAATGGATGAAGTCCCGGGACCCGCATGGATCACAACGTGCGAGAGGAGCAGCAATCCGCAGCCGAGCGCGGTGACGGATTGAATCCGATTCATTGGAAGAGCGGTACTATTACCTGGAAAGTTCGGATGCCAAAGGACTACTATCGTGGAATTCGTTAAACAGGTTCGGAAGCTGCTGAAGTTAAGCGTGTCCGGCGGGAACATTGAAGTGACCAAACGATGAACGCGAATTGGAATTCAGGCGGATTGCCCGGCGACGAAGCCACTGGCCCAAGCCCACTGGAAATTATAGCCCCCGAGCCAACCCGTGACATCGACGACTTCGCCGATGAAATACAATCCTGGAACGGTTCGGCACTCGAGCGTCTTTGAAGAAAGTGCCGCCGTCGCGACGCCTCCGACCGTCACTTCGGCCTTGGGATACCCTTCGTCTCCGGCCGGTTGAAACTCCCAAGCGTGAAACCGGTGGGCCAGTTTTTCGAGGGCTGCAGCCGGGATTTGCGCAATGGGTCCGACGGGAATTTCGCGGTCGAGAGAACTCACAAACCGGTCCGGAAAATGTTGCCGCAAGAGCGGCCGCAGTTCGCGTCCGCCGATGCGGTTTTCGCCAAAAAGAGTTCGGAGATCGCGGTCCGGCAGTAGGTTGAATCGGACCCGTTGGCCGGGGCGCAGATAGGAAGAAATCTGTAGCACCGCCGGCCCGCTCAGACCTCGGTGGGTGAACAGTAGGTTTTCCCGGAACTCCGGCGCCTCCGTTCCGGGCTCAGCCAGGGCACTGACGCAATCGAGAGAAATTCCACTCAGTTCAGCGAACGCACCGCTATCCTGTGGGCTATAGGTCAACGGTACCAAACCCGGGCGCACGGGGATCAGCGGCACGGCAAATTGTTCGGCGAGGCGATACCCAAAGGGAGTCGCCCCAAGTTTAGGAAAGGAGAGGGCTCCCGAGGCGATGACCAAGGAGTCAGCGGTAAGGGTGCCCGAGGGAGTGCTGATTTCCCATCCGCGACCGGCCGCATCGGTGCCCTCGGCCCGTCGGACTCCACTTATTTTTACTTGTACTTTGACGGTCACGTTGGCATCGGCGCATTCGTCTTCGAGCAGTTTGAGAATCTGTTTGGAGCTGAAATCGCAAAAAAGCTGCCCGAGTTTTTTTTCGTGCCACGCAATGCCATGATGTTCGACGAGGCGGAGAAAATCGGCCGGTGGATAACGAGCGAGCGCCGACTTTGGAAAATGCGGGCTACCCTGGGTTACATAGTTCGCCGCCGTGACACCCAGGTTCGTGAAATTGCAGCGGCCGCCTCCGGAAATGAGAATCTTATTTCCCGGTCGAGCATTGTGTTCCAGCACCGCGACCCGCCGACCGCGTTGACCGGCGGTCGCCGCACAAAAAAGACCGGCAGCACCCCCGCCGATCACCAAGACGTCAAAATGGGACATTCCAAATTAATTCTCCAAGCCGGTACGCTCACACCCGTTCAAAGCAAATTTCTATCGGCAAGAAATCCATCAGAGGAGCGTCATTCACACGAGGTGAAGTCCGCGTTTTCCGAGTTCGTGCAGGGTCCAGGCGTATTCGGACACTAATTGGTCGACCACCGACTGTTGTTTGAGAGCGGCGGGCAAGACTTCCCATGTGTAGGTTTCCATTTCGAAATGGTGACACAGACCCGGATGCCGTTTGATTTCATCCAACGTGCCCAAGAGATGGTCCGCCGTGGTGTCAAAAAGCGACGTCGGGACGGCGTGCAGGGGAATATGAAAATGGATGCGCCATTCTCGCTCGAACTGCGGACCTTCAGTAATTTCGGTTACGAGCGCCTCGTCCAAGTCGCCGTATCGTACGAGTTCACCATCCGCCCGGCGCTCGATCACTTGGTGGAAGTAAATATCATCGGTGAAGGCCCGCAGTGCGGCGCGCACTTCGGCCGTTGGATGGACCTTGAGCGCGTTACTAAGATGGATCTTACTTATTTTGATCCCCGCCTTATGGAGTCGAGCAAAGGCTTGCTGCGGGGCTTCGTATTCAATCGCTAAATGGCAGGTGTCGTAGTTGATCCCAAGGTGTTCACGCAAACGAAGATCCCCGGGCCGATCCGCCTGAAGTTCCTCAAAAAATTCAACCATCTCCGGAGTGTTTTCAACGAAACCAAGCGGTTCGGGTTCGAGTCCGAGATGAAAGTGCTTGCCCGTCCGGCGGGTAAGACGTTCGAGATGTTCGACACAATGCCACAGATTTGCTCGGGCTTGGGTGACTTGGGCATGGGTGAGGCGAAAGGACTTATGGGAGACGGGCACCGTGCTCACGGAACCTTCTAAACCTTCAGGCAACAATTCGGCCAGAAGATCGAAGAGACGGTTCGTGTAGGCGAGACGTTCCGGAGTGGTCCAGTCGGGTTGAAAGACCTGTTCTTTGACGCGACGCCCATGGAAAGGCCCATAGGGAAATCCATTGATCGTGAAAACGTAGCAGTGGTGGGAACGGAGCCATTGTTGGAAGGCTCGAAGTTTGTTTTGGTCGGCCAATTCCCGGGACGCCAGGTCACTGAGGCGCAGGCCAATGGCATAGGGACGTTCGGGCGAAACGCGGCGCCGGACCGCCAGGGTGTGTTTCTCCAGGGCGGCAAACGTTTCAGCCCAGGTTTCACCCCGGTGAACGTTGGTGCAATAGGCCAGGTGAAGACCGTGTGTGAGCTTCATGCCGGGAGTGTGCGGCGTGAAGCAGCCAGCTCCAGCGGTTTTCGCTGCGAGTTTCGGTGCAATCCCGATTTCTGGCGCCCGCTGAAAAGCCGAATCTTGCCCCCTCCGTTCGCTCAAGGCACACCCGGAGCACGATAGTCGAGGCCTTCATCCACGACTCGGCGCATTTGATCAAACCACCACGACGCCCGCGCCCGAGTGCAGGGGCGGACGGCCCGTTTGGTGCGGATCGCCCGGGGCACTTCGGGTAGCGGAAAGGCCAATTGCTGCTCACCCGAACTCGCTGGCACGGCATTTTTCATCCGCCCAGCCTCGCAGGCCCGGTCGGACATCTACGGTCCTAGGTCAAAATTAATCTTCGACTGGCCCGTCCTGGGGCTCAGCCATAGGAATTAGCGTCCTAATTGGATCCCTAATCGACGCCATCGCTTCAAGAAATCGGCGTGGCTTTCGCTCCCCAACCCCGACAACGGATCAGCGAAACATACGTCGGTGTCCGTCACCGACTGAATCACGAGCCAATGATCAATGAGGCTGCTGTATTTGACGACTACGCCCCCCAGCGACAACCCGTAGGTGACCCAAGGCCAGGGCGGTGGGAGTTTTCCGATCCACCATCCGCCGGCCACCCCGCCGATCAAGGCAACGACCGTCAGCGTCGTTTCAATTTCTGGGTTCATACAGGTTGGACTGATCCCGCCGAGAATCGTAATGCACGAATCTTCTCGTCGTGTCGAGCCCCAGAACATCTTCAGCGTCAGGGTCATCCACCCACCCAGTCACAGCTGCCGCGGGGGATTCAAGCTGGGACCGTCAAAAGGCGATCATCAACTCGCGCGGCGAGGAAGCATTGGGAAATTGGACCCATAAGAGTTGTTCCGCGGCGGAGTGCCGATAGTTCAAAACGGGTTCGCCCGCCAGCAAACCCAGAGTCTGGACGCGGCCGAAGACGGTCTGGTTCAAATTCATGGATTCAGCGGTTTTCAAAACGCCAGCGCAGCACCGCGTCGGCGGCTTCCTTGCTTGACATTCCTACGAGGGCAGGACCGATGGCAAGTTCAACGATACGGGCAAAAATCAGGGATCGAAATTCGGTTTCGTTTAGGATCGTCTCTCGTTCAAATGAGCGCCGTCAGCAGCCTTGCCCCGGCCGGGTCCAACCCGGAAGCTGCAGCCATGATCTGGTCGCGTCGTGAGTGCTTGCGGTTCAGTTGCGGATTGTCTTTGGGCTGGGCGTTCGGGTTGGCCGGATGTCGGACGTCGGAGTTACCGACCGTTAATCCCGACAAATACGAAGGCCGAACCATCAAGGTCGCCTGCGTCGGCGATAGCATTACCTTCGGGGCGGGAGTCGACGACCGAGAAAAGAACTGTTACCCCGCCAAACTTGGCGACTATCTTGGGAGCAGCTACGAAGTGAAAAATTTTGGTCGCAGTGGGGCCACGCTTCAAAAATCGGGAGATCTCCCGTACTGGACCACCGAGGAATTCGCCGCCGCCGATAGTTTCCAGCCAGACGTGGTCATCATCCTGCTCGGGACCAACGATACCAAGTCTCAAAACTGGCAGGATCCCGCCCGTTTTAATCGGGATTTTAACGATCTGATTGAACATTACCGTGGGCTCAAGTCCCGCCCGAAGGTGCGCGTCTGTACGCCGGTGCCGGTGTACCGGACCAATTTTGGGATCAATCAAGAGACCTTGGATGCGGGCGTCATCCCGGCGCTCATGGATGCCTGCGGCCGACACAAGATCCCGGTCATTGACCTGAACGACACCCTCACCGGTCATTCCGAATTCTTCCCGGATGGCGTTCACCCCAATGCCGCCGGTGCCGAACTCATGGCCAGAACGATTGTGGATGCCATCTCGCTCCGGGGCATCAATCGCGGGCAACATCGAGAGATTATCTATCCCGGCCAGGAACTCCATTAACCCATTCGCTCCGGGCGTGGATCCATTGCTCGCCAAAATCAACCGCCGGACCGAGGTTCGTGCCCTCATTCGAGCACTGTCCGACGCCGAACGTGTCCGGCAAGCGAACACCTTGACGCACCGAATCGTGACCTCTCCGGAATGGTCCGCGGCTCAACGGATCTTATTGTTTGTTCCCATGCCGGACGAAATCGATCTGAAACCCCTGTTGGCCTGGAGCCTGAACGCCGGCAAAATCGTGGGGCTTCCCGCCTTCGATCTCCTGAGCGGCACCTACCGCGTTCGGGAAGTAAAAAATCTGACTCAGGATCTTGTTCCAGGACGCTTCCAGATTCCGGAACCTAGCGCGCAGTGTCCACAGATTGACATCACCAACCTGGACTATGCGCTGGTGCCCGGACTAGCTTTCGACGTCCGCGGTGGGCGATTGGGTCGGGGAAAAGGTTTCTATGACCGATTATTGGCCCACGCCTCCGGTTTGCGGTGCGGGGTGGGTTTTAATGAACAGATCGGCCCCGCCATACCTAGTGAAGCGCATGACCTCACGATGCACCGAATTTTGACCGCAGCACAGTTTTACGACTGTCTCCGCCTACACTGTCCGCCGCGTTGAACCATGCTCGCTAACACGGTCATTACCGGCACGGCCGCTACCGCCTTCGCCACTCTTGGGGCAGGAGTTGGCTTTGCGCTCTACCTAGTTAAGAGCCGGGCCTTGCACGCCGAACTCAAAGTCAAAGCCGCGGAACTAGCCGAAAAGTGCCGCCTGGAAACGGCCGCCGCCACCGAAGCCGCCCAACAAACGGCCGCCGCCGACCTCGCCCGCATTCGTGCGACCCTGGACGGAGAAGCCTCTCAGCGGCGGGTCGAATTTGAACGCGAACGGACGTTCGCCGACACGCGTCGCGACGAGATCGATGGGCGTTTAACCGAACGTGAAGTGGCCGTGACGCGTCAATTTGAGCGCTTTTCAACCCGTGAAACCGAACTGCGCGGACTGGAAGCTCGACTGGATGCGGATCGCACCGTTCTAGAAACCGACCGCAGAAATCTGCGCCAGCTACTCGTCGAACGTCGGGCGGCCTTGGAGCAGGTTTCCGGCCTCAACGCCCTCGAAGCCCGGACTCAACTCCTGCAAGACGTCGAGCGCGAAGCCTCAAAAGATGCCGCCGATCTCAGCCGTCATCTCCTCGAAAAAGCCCGTCAAGGAACCGAAGAACAAGCCCGCCGCATCGTAGGACTCGCGATTCAACGCTACGCCGGAAAACACACCTTCGAAACCACGACGGCAACCGTCGCGCTCACCGGTGACGACATGAAGGGGCGCATCATTGGCCGGGACGGTCGCAACATTCGCGCTTTCGAAAATTCCACCGGAATTACGGTTTTAGTCGACGATACCCCGAACGCGGTCGTGCTCTCAGGCTTTGACCCTGTGCGACGCGAGATTGCGCGCCAGTCGATGGAACGTCTTATTTTAGACGGTCGCATTCATCCCACTCGCATTGAAGAAGTGGTGACTGCCGTGACTCAAGAGATGGACGTCTTTATTCTGCGGACGGGTGAAGACGCCGTGCATCGTGCGGGGCAGCCCCCGTTGCACCAAGAAATCGTGACCCTCCTCGGGCGACTCCATTTTCGCCACAGTTTTTCCCAAAATGTGCTTCAACATTCGATCGAGGTGGCCCATCTCTGCGGTTTGATGGCCGCCGAACTTGGAGCCGATCCCGCGACGGCTCGGCGCGCCGGGCTCTTGCACGATGTCGGCAAAGCCTTGAGCCACGAACTCGAAGGTCCCCATGCTTTGGTTGGGGCAGATTTTGTTCGGCGCTTTGGAGAAAATCAGATCATCAGTAACGCCGTCGCGGCGCACCATGACGAAGTGCCGCATGAGTCGATTTACGGCATTCTCGTCAGTGCTGCGGATGCGATTAGCGCCGCCCGCCCCGGAGGACGGAGCGAAACGATGACGACGTATCTGCGTCGGATCGAGCAACTGGAACAAATTGCCCTCAATTGCGAAGGGGTAGAAAAAGCCTTCGCAGTCCAGGCGGGCCGGGAACTGCGAGTCATCGTCCGACCCGAACAGTTAGATGACATCCAAAGCCTCAAGCTCGCCCGTGACCTAGCGCGTCGGATTGAAGATGAGTTGGCGTACCCGGGACAAATCCGCGTGACCGTGGTGCGAGAAACGCGGTGCGTGGAATACGCCAAATAATTGGACTCCGCCTTTTGGTGAGGACCAAGATGATTGAGTTTTGAAAGGCGGAACGAAAGTGAAAGGAATCCGACTCGTGGAGGGCGATCACGAGATTTCCTAAAAAATGGACGGCAGCGCCATCGGACTCAAAGCCTGTTAGTAAAGAAAGCTTGATGGAACGAAAACTAATCGCCCGGAGAAGCTCCCCTTGGGCGTTTCACCCCAAGAAACCGGCGGCTGGCCACCGGAATTGGGGGCGGAGGCTCAGGTCATCCAACTTTCGCGATACTGAATGATGGATACACCTCCAGCCGTCGGCTCGGATTCTGGGGCGCCTTCGAGCCCGAGGTCGGCTGTGTCACGCCGCTACGCTCGTGCGGTGGGACCGCGGCTGAGGAGACTGCTCAACGTCGTTTTCGGTTTGTTCGCGGTACTCGGGGCGAATTCGGTATACCTGGTCGCGATCACTTTTTTGAACTGGCTCGAACGAGCGAGCGGAGTGTCGTACGAGAACTATTTTTACCAGTTGATGTTCCTCGCCCATCTCGGGCTTGGAATTTTGATCACGCTCCCGGTGATTCTATTTGGCGTGATCCATATGGGGAACACCTACACCCGGCCTAATCGAAGGGCGGTGTATGTGGGATACTCCCTTTTTGCGGCGGCGCTGGCGCTGTTATTGACCGGGTTTGCGCTGATGCGCTTGGGGCAGTTTGAACTACGAGATCCGAGCGTCCGCCAAGTCATGTATTGGCTGCATGTGCTCACCCCGTTAGCCTGTACTTGGCTCTACGTTTTGCATCGGTTATCCGGCCCAAGAATTCGCTGGCGATATGGGCTGATATGGGCGGCGGCCGTCGGCCTGGTGGTGGTGGGCATGATCGCGCTGCATCGACATGATCCCCGGCGTTGGACCGCCCAGGCGCCCAAGGAAGGGGAAAAGTATTTTCGACCCAGCAGTGCCCGCACGGCAAAAGGGAATTTCATTCCCGCCCGGGCTTTGCTCAATGACAGCTACTGCCTGGAATGCCATCCGGATTCCTATCAGTCTTGGTTGCATTCCGCCCACCGTTTTAGTTCTTTCAACAACCCATTGTACCTGTTCAGCGTCAATGAAACCCGCAAAGTTTCGCTTCGGCGCGATGGCACGGTGCAGGCCTCTCGTTGGTGTGCCGGTTGTCATGACCCAGCCCCATTTTTCTCCGGCGCCTTCGATGACCCGGCATTTGACATGACCAACCATCCCACGGCGCAAGCCGGGATCACGTGTGTTGCCTGTCATTCCATTACCCGTTTGGAAGGCGAACGGGTGGGACCCGTGGGCAATGCAAACTATACGATTGAAGAACCCGTCCATTACCCGTGGACGTTTTCGGCGACGAATTCCCTCGCTTTTTGGGTCAATAAACAGCTCGTCAAATCGAAGCCAGCCTTTCATAAGCAAACCTTTCTCAAGCCCTTACATAAATCCGCAGAATTTTGCGCGACGTGTCATAAGGTATCGCTGCCCTTCGAGGTGACTCAATACAAAGAGTTTCTTCGAGGCCAGAACCATTATGATACCTACCTCCTCAGCGGCGTGTCGGGGGTAAATGCGCGGAGTTTTTATTATCCGGACAAAGCCAAGGCGAATTGTTCGGAATGCCATATGGCATTAGTGCCCTCGGATGATTTTGCGGCGAAACGCGAAGGAACCAATTCCTTCCGGACCATTCATGATCACCTCTTTCCGTCGGCCAATACGGCGCTTCCCTATTTGCGGGGCGATTTTACGACCGTGCGCCAACAACAAACCTTTCTGTCCAATGTCGCTCGCGTCGACATTTTTGGAGTGAAAGTGGGCGGACAAATTGATAGCCCGCTGGTCGCACCGCTCCGGCCCAAAGTGCCAACCTTAAAACCGGGACAAACCTACCTGATTGAGGCGGTGGTACGGACTTTAAAGGTGGGCCATCCGCTTACTCAAGGTACGGTAGATTCTAATGAGGTATGGGTGGACACGGCGGTGCGGGATCCGCAGGGGCGAATCGTGGGTCGCAGTGGCGGACAGGGCACCTACGGCGAGGTGGATCCGTGGTCGCATTTCATCAATGTGTATATGTTGGATCGTGAAGGTCATCGGATTGACCGACGTAACGCTCAGGATATTTTTACGCCCCTGTACAATAACCAAATACCGCCGGGGGCAGCCGCAGTGATTCACTATCGGTTGACCGTTCCACCGGATCAACGCGAGCCATTGACGGTGACGATCAATCTCAAATATCGTAAATTTGATACAATTTATTATAATTATGTTTACGGTCTCGGTTATACCCGGGACGCAATGCTGCAGCGGACCAATGACTTGCCGGTAACCGTGATCGCCACAGACACCGTGACTTTTCCGGTAGAAGGCGGGAGGGGGGAAGACCTGGCCGTGCTCAATCCGCGAACCAATTCGATTCCCCTGTGGCAACGCTGGAATGACTATGGAATTGGGTTGTTATCGAAGGGGGACAAGGGGAGTGAAAAAGGAGAATTGGTGGCGGCCGCGGAGGCGTTTGGCGAAGTGGAAAAGCTCGGGCGAGCGGATGGACCTTTAAATTTGGCACGGGTCTATTTTAAGGAGGGGCGACTGAACGACGCCGTGGGGGCGTTGCAGCGGGCGAATGATACCAATCGTTTCAATCCTCCGGGAAATCGCTGGACGATTGCTTGGCTCAACGGTTTGGTGAACAAACAGAATGGGTTTTTGGACGAGGCGATTCGTGAATTGACGAGTATTTTGGAAGATCGCTACCCGGAACTCGACCGTCGCGGGTTTGATTTTGGGCGCGATTACGAAGTGATCAATGAACTCGGTCAGACGCTCTTCGAGCGTGCCAAGATGGAGCGCGGGAATCCGGCGCGGCAGCAGGAGTTTTTTCGGGCGGCACTGACCCGTTTTCAGCAGACGCTCAAACTCGACCCGGAAAATGTCACCGCGCACTACAATCTCGCCTTGCTCCACGGGCAGTTGGGCGAAACAACCCGGGCGGCTGAGCATCGGAAATTACATGAACGGTATCGTCCGGATGATAACGCCCGTGACCGAGCGGTCACGATTGCGCGTCGGCACGATCCGGCCGCGGACCATGCGACCCAAGCGATTGTCATTTATGATCTTCAACGGTCTGGAGCGCCGGAGTGGTCGGGCATCGGCAATCGTTCGGTGCGAATTTCCCCGCCTTTGATGCCCTAGTTGATGCCGCCGAGAGAATTCATGAAGCCCAATTTTCCCAAACCCACGCCTCAGCCCGATGACTCGGAAGAGTGGGTGCCGACGGATGATGTGGCCGTCGGTCGCGGCGTGCGTACGTCTTTGCTGGTGCTCGTGGGGTTGGGGTTGGTCGCCACCCTGGGGTGGGCTATTTTTCGAGCCAAACCAAAGGCGACACGGACGCAAGTGACGAAGTTAAATCGTCCTGAGTCCGTCCAGTTGGCGGCCAAGGTGACGGTGCCCCAGGTGGTCTTTACCGACGTGACCGCGGCTGCTGGCATCGTTTTTCGCCATGAGAACGGGGCTTATGGCGAGAAACTTTTGCCCGAAACGATGGGCGGAGGAGTAGCCGTTTTGGATTTTGATGGCGACGGACGTCCGGATCTATTGTTCGTCAATTCTTCAGTTTGGCCGTGGCAGGCACCGGTGGGTAAGAGTGCGCCACCCGCCGGAGTGGCGCTCTACCATAATGATTCGGTGGGTGATCGCTGGCATTTTTCCGACGTGACGGCGGGTAGCGGTTTGGAGGCCCCATTTTATGGGATGGGCGCCGCGGTGGGAGATTTTGATAACGACGGACTCCCCGACGTGCTTTTAACCGGGGTGGGCGGGGCGCGGCTTTTTCGGAACTTGGGAGGTGGCAAATTTACGGATATTACGGCGACTGCGGGCGTGAGTGGGGAAGCCAAGGATTGGTCCACCGCCGCGGTCTGGTTTGATTTTGATCGCGATGGGGATCTTGATTTATACGTGGCGAATTATGTGCGGTGGTCACGGGAAATTGATGCCGAGGTCGGATTTAAAATCGATGGCCAAACTCGGGCGTATGGTCCGCCGATGAATTTCCAAGGAGCCTTTCCGCACCTGTATCGCAACGACGGGAATGGGAAATTCACGGAGGTGACTGGGACTGCCCGACTACAGGTTAAGAACCCGGCCACGGGTGTGCCGGTCGGTAAAAGCTTGGGGGTTGCAGCCGTGGACGTGAATGGCGATGGCTGGCTCGACCTCGTGGTCGCGAATGATACGGTGCAAAACTTTGTCTTTTTGAACCGGCAGGATGGCACGTTTCGCGAAGCGGGCGCGGAGAGCGCGGTGGCTTTTGATAGTTATGGGAATACTCGGGGCGCCATGGGCATTGATGCGGCCCGATTCACCAAGGAGGGGAAATTGGGCTTTGCGATCGGTAATTTTGCGAATGAAATGACCGCTCTCTACGTGGAACAATCCGCTTCGACGCCGGAATTTCCGCTGTTCGCGGACGAAGCCATTTCTTGGGGAATCGGCGGGCCTAGTCGTGATCCTTTGAAATTTGGCGTCTTCTTTCTGGATTACGACTTGGACGGCCGATTGGACCTCTTGAGTGTCAATGGCCATCTCGAAGCGGAGATTGCTAAATTGCAGCACGGCCAGAAATATGAGCAATCCGCGCAGCTATTTTGGAATGCCGGCGATACGGGTTTCGTGCCGGTGGCGTCTTCGCAGGCTGGCCAGGATCTGTTTCAACCGATTGTCGGGCGTGGCAGTGCGTTTGCGGATTTTGA
>JAYVTS010000423.1:0-5755 GCA_043788645.1 Verrucomicrobiota bacterium | reverse complement strand
GGGGGTGCCCTTGCCGGGGATTAGCGTCATGCGGGATTTGAGGGTCGATACCGTCGGGTAGGGCGCTTCATCATCTCCATGCTTTAGTGGGCGGGGCGGACCCTGGGTCTACTCCGATGATTGCGGATTCTACTTTCCCAGGCGGCGACGGAATTCGCGGGTGGTGGCGGCCACGTCTGAAGCATTTAAAATGGCTGAGACGACACAAATTCGTTGAGCGCCGGCATCAATGAGCTGATCGAGGTTTCCCAGATGAATCCCGCCAATGGCGAACCAGGGAACCTGGAGATTCTTGGAAGCCCAACGGACGTAATCGAGCGTTACTGCCGATCGGCTGGGTTTGGTTCCGGTCGGGAACACAGGCCCCACGGCCACATAATCCGCTTGCGCCGCAACTGCGTGGAGGGCCTGCTCGGGGGCGTGGCTGCTCAATCCAAGGGTTGGCGGTGAGGAGTTGTTGAGTCCTTTCCAGAGTTCATTCGCAGCCCGGTAATTTCCGATCTCAAAAAAATCTTCCTGACCCAAATGAACGCAAGGAACGCCTAGTTCACAGCCCAAGGCAGCGTGATCGTTCAGAACACACCAAACGCCAGCCGCCTGGGTCACCGGCAATACTGCATGTACCAGGTGTCGAACTTCAGCCAACGAAGCGCCTTTGGCTCGAACCTGAACCAAGTCAGCTCCGCCACGACAGAGCTGGCGAGCGACCAGTGCTGGATCGCGACCTGCAAGGTAGGTCGTGTCGACGAACGTGTATAAACGGCAATCGGCGAAGGGTTTCACGTCAATTTACAGCCACACCGTCACCCCTTTAAGCCGGAAATAAACTATCCGGGTTAGGCGCGGATCCTCACTGGTAGGCCGAAAAGAGTTCGTCGGAGCGTGGAGCCAGCTGGGCGGCGCGCAATCCGAGGTCACGAAACGCCTCCAAATGCCCGTCCAAAAACGAAAAAATCGCTCGTCCGTGGTGGCGCACGAAAAGCCCTGTGGCCGCGGTTCCCACGGGCTCAAAGGCGGCGTCGCGCATGACCCGGGGATCTTCATTGACAAAGGCGACCTTGCGACTGAAATGGGCGATCCGGCTGAGCTTAACCCCTTCCGATTCGACTCCGTGGAATCCGGGGTCTAATCGGGCATTCAGGCTATAATTGACCCGAAGTGCGCTTCCGAGTTTACCGGAACTAGGGCAGCGATACACCGGGAAACTCGTGGAGTTTCGGGCACTGGTAAGGTGCCGGGCCTCACTGGTTGTGTAAGGAAACAAGGAACCGGTTTCTGCGTGAAACCCAAAATTTGGCTGTTGCCAAGCCGATGTCAGGGCCAATTGAGCGATTGAATGCCCGCCCCAAACCCAGTCTGGATCCGCATTTCGGTTGGCCTCACCTGGCCAGGGGAGGGTATCGCGATAGTCGCCGGCGTAAACTTGTAATGCGAGGGAGAGTTGACGGAGGTTGCTTCGACAAACCGTTCCGCGACCGGCTTCCCGGGCTCGTGAAAAGGCGGGAAATAGGAGCGATGCCAGGAGACCAATCACCGCCACCACCACCACCATTTCAACCAGCGAGTAAGCCGCTGTGCAAGGACAGCGACTCCCTTTGGCTTTGATTTTGGAGAATAGCACCCTCACAATCGGTTCGGGGTCAGAAGTTCCTACTGCCGACCCGTTTCTAAGGGATTAAATCCCAATCGGATACCGAGCCCCGCCGGATTTTTCTTCGGTGGCGTGGTTTTTGATCCAGTTGTGATCGGTTTTGAAGGTGGTGTCCGGAATCGTGTGATGATCCTGATGGGGGGGGGTCAAATGCAAAGCAGCAGGATTTAGTTTACGGAAATTCACAACCTCGGCGTGACCATCGCAGAAGGAAAAATTGGCCGATGCACCGTGATAATTCGCGGGCACATGGTAAAGGACGCTATCCGCCATGTTCACTCCAAAGAAAGGCCGACAAACGCTTAAAGGATGGATTTCGGCGAACGCAAAAATCTCTGAGGGTGCGCCGACGTTCACGGTTTTTTTGTAGACAACGTACTTAGCCGTTGCAGAAACGTCGCCTTGGCCGGAATACGCCGCACCTTCCCAACCCACGAAAGAATTTAAACCGTAATTGCGAGGAAGAAAAATCCGGAGGTGGGTCGTCGGATCGACGGCTGGTTTATCGCCCGGGCACCGAAAACTGTTTTTGGCCTTCAGGTAGGGTCCGAGCAGCGAAACCTTGTCCGAAACTAGAAGGGAGGCGTCCGCTTCGGTTACCAAGTTGCTGCCATCGCGCCCCTCAGCCCACACGGTGGCGACGCGATTGGCTGGAATAGCCTTTGGGTTGAGGCCGACATCACCCTCTCCATTTTGCACCCATGCGTCATTGAAATCCGCCGCGTAGGTGATAGCGGCCAGAATCATCTGTTTCTCATTATTAATGCAGACTGCCCCGGTCGCCTTGGCCTTGGCCTTGGCGAGGGCGGGGAGCAGCATTCCGGCGAGAATTGCGATGATCGCGATGACCACCAGCAGTTCGATCAGAGTGAAGCCCCGCCGTGGGTTACGGTTGGGCAAATATGTATTCATGGGATTCACGGGCAACTTCGTGTGGAGTCAAAGGCAAC
This sequence comes from Verrucomicrobiota bacterium, assembly GCA_043788645.1. Lineage (GTDB taxonomy): Bacteria > Verrucomicrobiota > Verrucomicrobiia > Limisphaerales > UBA9464 > CANIZL01. Next base: position 3,154 of record JAYVTS010000423.1, on the reverse strand, counting down.
CTGAGCCTGTTTCGGCATCATGGCAATTCAGAAAGTAGCAAATCCAATTCGGCTAACGGACCTTCGTGATGTTGTTCCAGCGCCATCCGCCGAGCCGCCTCAAAAGCCACCCGGGCTCGCGCTGCCTGACCGTTTTGGAGTTCAATTTTCCCGATTAGAATCTGAACCACCATCCAGTCCGGGCGTTTCGACAGGGCAACCGCCAAGTGCTCACGCGCTTGATCGAAGGCGCCCGCGTCGTACAATGCCTTTCCGAGGCTGAACTGGGCCAATTCATTCTCCGGAAACTGGGCCACCAGTGATCGACGCGTAGCTAAAGGGTCAGACATAACGGATACCTCGATGTTCAATGACGGCTGCCATCTCCCGGCAGCCCCGTCTTTGCCTACTTGGCCATGACGACATCGGGCTCGGGTTCCGATTCGAGCAGCGTGGTGCCGCGGATCGTCTCGGCAATGCTCGCCACTTCGGTACCGCGTTCTGGCACCGCCTCGGCCTTCGCAAACTTCACGCTCACGATCCGGCTCACGCCTTGTTCTTGCATGGTCACCCCGTACAAGACATCGGCCATGCCAATCGTCCGTTTGTTGTGAGTGATCACCACAAATTGGCTATGCACCAAAAACCGCTGCAGCACCTTCAAGAACCGGTTAATATTGGATTCATCCAGCGGCGCATCCAATTCGTCCAAAACACAAAACGGCGAGGGTTTAACCTGATAAATCGAGAACAGTAAGGCGACGGCGGTCATGGTTTGTTCACCGCCGGAAAGCAGGCTGATGCTCTGAAGCTGTTTGCCCGGGGGCCGGGCTACAATCTCAATCCCCGACTCCAAGACATCCCCTTCGTCCGTTAGTTTCAGGTCCGCTTTGCCGCCCCCAAACATCTCGGTGAACATCACTTGGAAATTTGCCCGGATCTTCTCAAACGTCTCGACGAACATGGTCTTTGTTTCAGTATTGATACGATTGATCACTTCGCTCAATTCCGTCTTGGCCTTCACCAAATCTTCATACTGGGTATTCAGGAATTCTGCCCGTTGTTCGACCTCCTCGTACTCGTCAATTGCCACCAAGTTCACCGGACCAATATCATCGACCTTGCTTTGAAGCTCGACCACTTGCCGGGCGACGGCGCCCCAGTCCGTGCCCAAACCCGCCGCCGAAAGCTCGTCGCCCGAGACCGTCTCAATTTTGGGTGCCCCTTCATCGGCGAAGGTCAACTTGATCGCTTCGCCACGGATTTCATCCAGATTGACTTGGTATTTGACCTGGATGCGTTCCCGCAGGTTTTGCACCGCCATCGTTTTCTGGGCGAGTTCGATCTCCATCTGACTCCGCCGAGCCTGGAGGGTATGGACTTGGGCGCGACGTTCCTTGAGCTGGTCTTCGCGGGAACGAATTTCGCCGTCTTGAAATTTCTTATCTTCCAACAACTGAGCGGTTTGGGCGGACAGCGTTTCGCGTTCCAAACGCAACTGCTCGATTTGACGCCGACTTTGTTCACTACCGGCTTGGAAGTTCGCCCGGCGATCATCAAAAGAACTCAATTCGTCCGTTAACCGGGTGACGAGCGCACCGAGTTCGCGAATCCGTTGTTCGAGTGGAAATCGCTGGCGACCGTGGGACGCGAGCATCTGCTCTTCGGTGGCTAATTGGACCTTGGCATCGTTGAGGTCTTGCGTGGCCGCGTCGCGTCGGCCACGGAAATCTTCTACCCCCGCGGTGAATTCGGCGACTTGCGCCGCCGCCGCCTGTTCTCGCGATTCAAACTCGCTGAGCTGGGACGAAAGCGCCTCGCGCTTTTGGCTCCCCACCACGTCTTGACCCGATAACGCGTCCAAATCACGAATCACTTGTTCCAAGCGCGCAGAAATTCCGCGCCGAGAATTTTGGAGCGCATTGAACTCCCCTTGCCGCGTCGCGACCGCCACTTCTTGCAGGCGCAATTCCGTACGGGCTTCTTCGAGACTGGCCTGCAACGCGGTCTGTTCAGAAACAAGTGCCCCTTTGGCGCGACTCGTGTCCTCAACTTGTTGGGCCAGGGAACTAATCTCAGCCTGCAACTCAGCAATTTGGTTTTTACGACCCAAAATGCTAGTTGGCGCTTTCCCCGATGCCGTCTGAGCGCCGCCGGTATAAATCCCCGTATGCGTCAATAATTCGCCGGTCGCGGTCACGAAATCATATCGTCCGCCGGTGGCAACAAACGCGGCCGTGGCCGCGGTAAGATCCGCGACGATCAAGGTGCGCCCCAGAAGTCCATGCACCAGTGACCGAACCGCCTCGTCACACGAGATCACCGACAAGGCTGGCACCCCGAACTCTTCGGATGGGCGACGTGGTACACCGTCTGCGCCCGGAACTGCCTCGGTCGGCACGGGGAGGTCCGCCACCGATGATCGCAGGGCGAGCGCCGCAATACTGGCGCGTCCTTTTTTGTTGGCGCTGAGATCGGCGAGAATTCCTGTCGCCGCCGTGGATTGCTCGGTGAGAACCAATTGCAGTTGTTGGCCGAGGGCGGTTTCAATGGCGGGAACATGCTCATCGGGTACGCGAATTTTGTCCGCCAGCGATCCCAAAACGTCACTGCTTTGTTTGAGAGCTGCCAAGGCACCGGCACCGAAGCCCTCGTGTTGAGTGTCCAGCTGTTCTAACAAGTGCAATCGACTGCGTTGCTCTGCTTGTTGCCGCAACCGGGTGTCCAAGGTGTGCTGCACCTGATTCAACTCCCCTTGAATCTCGCGCAACCGGTGTTGCCGTTCCTCCAAGGTCATTCGGGACGTTTGCACCTGGAGCCGTTCGGTCTCGACTTGCTGCGTGAACTCGGCCACCAATCCTTCCACTCGGAGTTGTTCCTCCTCGAACTGAACCCGCTCCGAATTGAGCTTCTCGAGGCGCACCACGTTGCCCTGCAATTGCAACGCCAATTGATTGATTTCATGACGAACTCGACCGAGCGACTGAGCGACCGAGAACGCCTCGCTTTGGGCGCGCCGAAGGTCTTCTTGTTGGCGCGCCAATTGGCCCTCAACGATGCTGAGTCGTTCACGTTTTTCGTTGAGAACACCTCGCCATTGCTCCACCTGTTGTTCACTGACCTCCAACCGTTCGAGCAGGCCCTCGAGCTCAGTTTGCGCGATACGGCTCCGCTC
>JAYVTS010000422.1:0-5438 GCA_043788645.1 Verrucomicrobiota bacterium | reverse complement strand
AGTTGAGTACCTTGATTCCGAACCGGATGTTTCGCAATGCGGGCGGGAAATTCTTTCAGGACGTGACCACGGCGACGGGCACAGGACATTTGCAGAAGGGCCACGGGGTCGCCTTTGCGGACCTCGATAACGATGGTGACCAGGATATTTATTCTGTGATGGGTGGTGCCTTTTCTGGTGATCACTATCGCAATGTATTGTTTCAAAATCCCGGTAATTCCAATCATTGGGTGAAATTAAAACTGGAAGGAATCCGCTCGAACCGGCCGGCCATCGGTGCGCGGCTTAAAATCACCGTGCAAAACTCAACCGGATTGCGAGACCTTTTTAAGACAGTGAACGGTGGCGGTAGTTTTGGTTCAAACCCATTTCGGCAAGAGTTGGGATTGGGCGAGGCGACGGCGATTACGCAATTGGAGATTATTTGGCCTGGATCTGGTCTCCGCCAGGTAGTACGAGGACTCGAGTTGGACCACGGCTATCGGGTGCGCGAAGGCGAGGAGCGGGCGGCTGTTTTGGAACTACCTCGGATTGCGTTTCCCGGTCGGGTACGGGCGGTGCATCGGCATATGAGTCCGGCCCGGCCGTGATACTCTGGAGACTTCCGCACCACCGGCCGCAGAAACACGCTCCCGACGTCGCGCGTGGGCATCGAGGCGACGCCCGCTCCAGCAACGTCCAGGACGAATAGACGGGTACGAATTGTTCAAACCGTACGTCGAGAACAGTGGACGCGCTGCGGTTAATCCCGTCAAAAGCACGGGACACAACCGCGGTCCGGAGGGCGGCGCCGCCATTCGGCGGACCGCGGATGTGTCGCGGCGACCATCCGCAGCAACGTCCAGGACGAATAGACGGGTACGAATTGTTCAAATCGCACGCCGGGAACAGTGGACGCGCTGCGGTTGATCCCGTCAAAAGCACGGGACACAACCGCGGTCCGGAGGGCGGCGCCGCCATTCGGCGGACCGCGGATGTGTCGCGGCGACCATCCGCAGTAACGTCCAGGACGAATAGACGCGTACGAATTGTTCAAATCGCACGCCGAGAACAGCGGACGCGCTGCGGTTGATCCCGTCAAAAGCACGGGACACAACCGCGGTCCCGTTGGCACTGGCCCGCCCTACGGTGAGGGAGTGACCGGCCTAACCCGGTAGTATCGACCACCCGTTTCAGAACTCAACACGACGGTGATCCGAGTCAAAGCAGCAGGCCACTGACTCAAAGGCGGCACCGGGGTCCAATTCGGGCTACCCAACGAATCGGAATACTCCAGCGTCCCAGTCCAGCCCGGCCCTCCACTACTCCACTGAAGGTCCAGTGTTCCCGTACCTAAACCCGGCACAATCTGCACCTGCCCGACTGGTGCCGACAAGGTCTTAATAAAAATACTCACCGAGAGGCCCACATTGCCGGCCGTATCCGTTGGCGTGATTCCAATGGTATAAGTAGCCGCCGGAATCAATCCTGTGAACACCGTATTGGTCACGCTTCCAGGAACGTCCAAGCCGATGATTTGATTCGATTGCCCAACGCCCCCGAAGTGAATGGCTTGTAAATGATAGCTGCCAATTCCAATATTATCACCTGCCGGGGTCCAATGAAGCGAGCACGTCGTCGAGGAGACGACGTCAAAGACCAAAACACCCACCGGCGTTGGAGGAATCACATCCGTCGCGGTGGGCAAGACGATCACGCTAAAGGTCGTAGATCCCGTGGCGTTTAGGTTTGTGGCGGTAATCGTAAAATAGTTGGTTCCAATTTGGCCAATCGTCGGCATCCACTGAACCACCCCGTAAATTCGATTGGTCTCGGGACCGGTCACGGGCGAAAAAAACATACCGTTCGGTCCCGAGAAATCGACAAATCCCACCGCCGGAGGTGCCGTAGCCGATATCGTATAGAGAAATCCACGCCCCTGGATCACCGAGGTCGGTTCGTTAGTTCCACTATGGACTATCGAGGGGATCGGGACCGAAGCGGCCGACAAGGGTGTGGACAAGGGCGACTGATTTCCCGCCGCATCCACCGCCACCACGGCAAATAGAGCCCCGCCCACGATCGGATAAGTCACCGAACGATTGGTAATACCACCCACGGCCGGGCCCCAATGGGATGAGCGAGATCCTCGAAAGAATCGCCAGAGAACGTAGTGATCGACCCCCACCTTGTCGGAAGCGGCACTCCAGCTCAGGGTAACATCACTGGCTGTTCGAGAAAAAAGGAAGAGATTCGTAGGGGTAGTCGGCGGCGCTACATCCGGTGAACGGACTTCCACCGAAAAACGTTGATCCAACGCCACCTGCGCGTTGGCAGCCTGAACGACCACTTTTTGTCGGCCACGAAAGGTGAGAGGAGGTGTCCATTCAAAAATTCCGTGCGCATGATCAAAAGTCGCACCAGCGGGTCCGCTGACCAGCGCATAGGACGGGACCGGATTTCCACTCGCGATGAGTTGATACCGATAGGGCTGACCCGCTAGTACCGATTCGGGGGCGCCGGTCAAGATCAGCGGCTGTCGAAGATTGGCAGTCTCTAGACGCTCCACGGTCGCCAATCCATTATTCCCGCCCACGGAGTTATTATTGCCTCCCATGACATAAATAAAGCCATCACTGCCGAGCGTCGCTGCGAAATAACTGCGTGCAGTACTCAGATTCGGTCCCGGCAGCCAAAGGTCGAGTCCCGCATCGTAGACAAACGTGGAGCTGAGCGCTGCTCCAGGAACGCCCGGTGACTCCCCGCCGATGAGATAAATCTGTCCGTCACCGCCGGTCACCGCTGCCCATCCTGCCAGGGACGGAACGTTGGCCGAAAGATCATTGCGTTGGGTCCATTGGTCCCCCGCAATGTCATAGGAAAAAACCGACCGAGCCGGGTTTCCAGTCTCCGGATCTATTCCACCCATCACCAAAATATGACCCGCATGATCGGCCGCGGCGACGGCCTCGACGCGAGCCGCTGGCAGCGGTGCCAGCAACGTCCATTGATTCGCCGCTCCATCATACCGCTCGACTCCCACACTGCCCGCACCCGTCAGAGACGCCGAGGTCGAGCCAGCGATTGAATAGAGGCGATGGTCCGCGTCCGTAGCAAACGAAAAGCTCTGCACCGCAAAGTGCTTGGACGCGATCGGCAGAGCATTAGGAGATTGCCGGGAGTAGACAAAACCACTGGCATTTGGAACACCTGCCCCAGGTTCGATGCCGCCGAAAAATACGATCCGTCCCTTGATATCTACACCCGCTCCAAATCCCGTCGTCGCCGAAGGCAATCGACGTTCCTCAACCCAACCACCACCCCCGGGGGCCAACGACGAAACGGTGCCCGCATTGGATTTAACCGGCAGGCCACCGGCCACCAGGAGGGTTCCTTGAACATTCAAACCCACCGCGTGACGTCTTCCGCCTGGAAGCGGCGGCCCAAAGCTCCATGCCTGGGTCGAGGGCAGCTGAATCACGTTCAGGGTTGTCGTTTCGGCCGCGCTAGAAATTCCGTGGCGATCGGTCACCGAACTTTGAATCTCTTTGGGCCCGATACCGAAATACACATGTGGGACCACGATTCCGTTGGTTCCTCGGAAGGTCTCGACGTCGGTGCCATCGTTTTCCCAATCCACTGAAAACTTAAAGAGGTCGCTCGGATCATGGGGGAATGATCCCGTTGCGCTCAGGATGAAAGAATTGGTCGCGCCCGCCACCGGTGCCGTCGCGAAACCAATGCTCATCAAGGGCCGGGTCTCGGCCGCCACATGAAAAGTCCCCAGCGGGCCATCAGGCATCGAATTCTCGTTCGGATCCCGGATCCCGACCGGTTCCACCGCAATGGTATAAGTACCGTTATTACTTCCATTCCAAATTCCCCCGGGTGGCGCCACGTAAAAGGTCGCGTTGATCTGAATCGCATCGTTCGTCGGCTGGAGTCGTTGCAGCGTTGCTAACTGGTCAAATCCGTTGGGGCCAGTCACTCGAATTGAGTTGGTAGTGATGGTTGCGGCCCGAACCCTTGAATCGTCCCAAAACTCAACGGTAAAAAACTGAGCCGCAAACAAGGTATTGGTAATATCCGAGGCCACGACTATCGCAACGGGCGGATTCGTATCCAAACTGACAAACGGCGTCAGTGAGAATCGATGGAGGCTACCGTGGAGCATTCCCGGCCCTGCCACCGAGCCGGTCAGATCGAGTGTATCCGCACCGATCAAGACCCAACCTGAATCGACCGGAATCAGCTCATTCAGATCCTTCATACCGGAGGTCTTAGACCAAAGGAAGGCATGATTTTCCAGGCGACTTGTTTGGGAGGTTCCGACGACATTTCTGACCGAATCGATCCCTAAGCCAGTCGAGTTGAATCCGCCCAGTGTTCCTAAATCAGAGATTCCCGAATCACCGGCGTATAGAAATGCGTGAGAATCGCCGGTGATTGCGACCGAAGTCCCGGTGGCATTGCCAAGTTGGTTCGTCGCGTAAAGGAGGCTGGAACCACCCCCCAAGGTCCCTAAATCAAACGTGCTGAAGGGCACTGAATTCCCATTGCCGATGATCGGTCCTAGATCATGCACCCGATAGGTTTGAGCCGCGGCGGTCAATTGGGTCGCGATCAAGCAACCTAACGAGAGAGCACGAATTATCCGGGCGGGAGCTAGATTTCGCATACGAACCTCTACAGCATTCGATGTGCCAGGTATTTAATTGGACCAACCTCCGGCCAGTGCATCGACGCTGCACAACCAAATAATTCAAAAGATTGGTCAACGAAATTCCCCATTTTACCCCCAATTTTCCAACTTGTGAGTCGAAAACTCTTCTTAGGGGCGCAAAAGAAATTTGGATTCCCAATCCGATGAGGTCCCCGACTTGGTCCGGTTCTGGACCAGACGCCCCTTGTTTTTCGGAGGTACGTTAAGGAAGGCTCAGGGCGATTGCCGCCGCAAGCTTACGGGCCAGGTTCCGGAAGGCCTGAGGGCTGGACCTCGACCACCGCGATCTCGCCGAGTTCTGAGGGAAGAACCATCCGATACGCGATGAGTGCGGGAGCTGGAAGGATGTTTCCATTGGAAGCCAAGCTGGCAAGATTTTGTAGTAGTTGGTCGGTCACGGTTGATCCGTTGGGGATCCCTGACTTGTCATCTGCTCCAACAAAAAGAAAGCCGGGCAAGCGCGATCCGGCCATGTCGTTAGCAAAGGCGCAGACGGCCTGCGCGAACTTGTCGGTATTGCTGACCGAGAGGGTTCGCTCGACGCGGAAGGATTCAACTTCCGCAAGAAGTCTCAGAAGTTCGGCTTCGGTAATCATGGTTTTGCGAAAAGTTCGCCCTCGGCGTAGAGGAGGCTGCTCTCGGAACCTAGGAATGACATGCTTACTGGCCAATGCTAACTTGATCACCCAAAACGCACTTTACCCCCATTTTTTCATCAAAAACCGCAACTTTGATT
>JAYVTS010000421.1:0-4253 GCA_043788645.1 Verrucomicrobiota bacterium | reverse complement strand
CGATCACGGATTGCCACTGGATCGGATCGCTCAGCTTCGTCGGCGAGGTCAACATCAATAAGGATTGTGGATTCGTGGGATCGGTTCCGGCCGCATATTCTTGGCCCGTCGTAAAACCGTCCCCATCGCGATCCGATGCGGCTTCATCATGGAGATCCCCAAGGAGGGAAAGTTCCCAATCATCCGGGAGACCGTCGGCGTCCAGATCGTTGGTGGCGAGGTTGAGGACGACCACCTCGGATTGCGCCCCCGGTTGGCCCTGCGCATGGACGAGGAGGACGGAGACTTCTCCCGTGGCGGAAATACCTGCGGCCACTGCATTGGGCCGACTCAGCAAGGCGGCGACTTTCGCCCCTTCGTCGAGCCACGGGGTGTGTTGAATCCCGCTTCCGGTTGCATCAATAATCGGTCGTGTCGGGTCAAAGCGCACCCAGGGCGTTTCGTCACTGAAGTCGCCGTGCGTGACGGCCCGATAGCGGAAGGATGGGGTCATATTGGTGAGACCCAATTGTGCGCCCGTCGCGGAATGAACCATCATTGCATTTTGGAACGGGGCGGTATCGGCGACGTTTGGGGCAAGCCCGTTCCAAACTCCGCCCGTTCCCAACGGACCCCTACCGTTATTGTTGATTGCTGTGAGGAGTGCGTCGTTGGCATCTTCGTAATCTTCCAAATTGTTGGCGTCCGTACTTCCTTGATTATTGTTGGCGAGCACGACGTCGGCGATGCCATCGCCGTTTCGATCTACTTCAATTTCCAGGTTTTGAAAATACCGTTGGGGCGTGGGCCAGGCTGCGGCGGTAACGAGCGCGAAGAACACTCGAGTCTCAGCCAGCGTATGAGCGGTCGAAAAATCGCTCGCGGCACCGGTAGCAATCAGATCGGTGGCATCACGATAATCGCCGAAATGGTTAACCGAATTCGTAGCCCCCAATTCGAAGATACCCACCAACGGACGTGGATGGCCCAGTGACGTCCCGACTGCTCGCCGAGTGGGAAGTAGGACGGAGACGGTATCGCCTCCCGGTATCCCTTCGCTACGGGTGGTCGCCAAATGGGTGGTGAGCGCACGCGGAACGGAATACCATGGAACATGAAGATCCACTGGGCCGCCGAAAAACCAGAGTTCTCCCGTCCCCTCGGGTAAAGCGAATCGAGGGGAACCACCCAGTGTATCCTCGGAGCTATGATCCGCGTCGGCTTTGAGTAGCGCGGGATTAATCTCCAATTTAACAGCGACGCGGGCGGTACTTTTTGCGGGCACCACAAGCTCTGAGTTGGCCGGTATGAGGCGGACTCCCGGGTTATCGAGCGTGTTACTGGAGGCAATTCGGTAGGTGAAGGCTTGATGGCTGTGGTTCGAGAGAATGACGGCCGCCTCGCGGGTGACCGGTTCGCTGGCTAATATCTCGCCAAACGAAAGTGAAACAGCGCCCCCGTCTTTTTCCGCCCGCACCGTGACGGGCGAGCGAACGGCGCGATCCACGGCGACGCGTCCGGCCCCCGCTCGAGATTCGCTATAGGGTGCACCATTCACGGAGCGGAGTGGGGTGACGGCCGTATTCATGAGGACGGCTTTAATCTCTTCGGCAGGCCAGTCGGGATGCACTTGCTTTACGAGGGCCGCTGCACCGGCGATATGCGGGGCGGACATAGAAGTACCGCTTTCAACCAGTCCGTCAGAACCGCTACCGGCCCGGGTCGAACGAATGGAAGCCCCGGGGGCGGCGATATCCGGCTTGAGCGCACTGTGTCGCCAGACCGGCCCACGAGAACTAAAATCTTCAATCGTATCAGCCAGTTCCGGGTGGGGGACCACCAATCCGGCATCCATCGTTATTTCAAGACCTTTGGAAGCTTGAGCGCGGAGGATGCCACCGTCGGCTTTCGTAATCATCATGGCCGGAATACTAATATCCGAGGTGTCGCCCGTTCCAGACATCGGAAAGGGTGGGCCATCCATGTTGTTGACGATAATGACTCCAATCGCTCCGGCCGTTTGGGCATGGCGGACTTTGTCAGAGAAAAAGCAAGTGCCGCGATCAATCAGGGCGATATTCCCGAGGAGTGCGGCCTCGTTACTGATTGGAGCGCAGCCGAGGAGGGGAAGGGCAATGACGACCGGAGCCCGGATGGGACCGAGTGAAGATAATGATTTAGTGAACATCCCCTCCTCGGCCTCGTAATTCCGCGCAACGACTGCGGGAGTTTCCACTCGAATACCGCCCGTCGTCGAAACTCCGTCGCTCACGCAATTCGCCACGCAAATGACCCGAGGCGCAGTGCTGGGATGACCGACCTTATACGCCACATCGCCCCCGTTTCCGGCAGACACCGTGACCACACAACCCAGGGCCATCAACCGATCGACCGCGTCTTGCTCCGGATCACCGGGATCATCACTAGAAAAGTCTGATCCCAACGAAAGATTAACGACGTCTAAGTGGTCCGAGGTATCATTGTCGCCATTGGGATCGGCCGCCCAGTTTAAGGCTTTAACAATCACGCCACTCGACGTGCTTCCACTAGAGCCGAAAACCTTGAGTGCATACAGGACCGCTTCCGGAGCAACGCCGGGACCGATTTTGAATTGTTGAGGATCAAAGGTCCGGTTGTAGGGCCCTCGGAAGGTGGAATCGTCGTCTAAGACGCCGAACCCGGCGGCAATCCCTGCGACGTGGGATCCGTGTCCATTGAGGGCCGGGTCCAGTGGGTCAGGGTCAGGGACCGGCGTCGCCGCGGGTCCGTCACTTCCAGAGTCATAATCATCCCCCACAAAGTCGGTACCGCCAACGACCTTGGCGGTGGGAAATGAACCGGGTTCGATCAAGGTAGAATCGTCAGCGGAGTAATCGGCGACGGACCCGGAACCACCGAACATGGCATGGTGATAATCAATTCCGGAATCAATGATGCCGATCCGAACACCTTTCCCGGTGGCGGACGGAGTGGAATTCGTCCCGGACCAAACGCGGGTGGCGCCGACGTAAGGAACGCTCTTGATGAGTTGGCGGTAATAGTGTCGTTCGGGGACGACCGCGGCGATGCCGGGTTGGCCTCGGAGAGCTTCAGCTTCGGCGGCTGGTAGCTCCACGAAGAGGGCGTGATTGAGCAGATGATATCGTTCCAACACCCGTCCACCGCGGCCTTGGATCACGGCTGACCAAGAATCTTGTTCACGGTTCATTGGTGCCAAACGTTCGGCGGCGGCGGGGGCTGCCTCTCGACCGGTGGGAGCACCGATTTTGACCAGGGGTTGCCCGGCGAGAACGATAAAATATTTTGGATTCGCGGCCTGAAGATCGGCGCTGAACCAAGCCGCGAGGCCGAAAAGGGCGACCATCGTTCGGCCGCAAAATAGACTGAATTGCATGTATCGCCCGCCAACGTAGCAAGGATCGTGCAACTTCCTAGTCCTAGCCCGGAGATTTACTGAGTACTATGGGTGGGGCGCATCTCCGTGTGGTCGCGGTAGCGAGGGTGTTGGGGTTAGTTCCACAAGCACTGGAGGTTGTTGTTGCGATTGAGGACGTCGAGTTTGGGGAGATGGCAGAGTCCGCTAGGAGACCAAAACTGCCCGGTGCGCTTGAAACGGTTTTGTAGTTGGCTGCACAGAGATTCCACCGAGCCGCTGCCGACGGGTGCGCCCTGACGGGCGTTGCGTTGATAGTGCAGGTGCTCGCGGTGAGTTCGGAAGTACTCCACTCCAACTTCAAGGGCTTTTGCAGGGGTGCGGAAGGAGCTCTCGGAGAGCTCTGGCAATACGGGAAGCGTTGGGATTGATAAGGGTGAGGGAGTCTTGGGCCGGAGCAATTCCTCAAGGGTGCGGACGACCTGCTGTTCACGGCCATGGCGGAGGGAATGGAGCAGCCCTTTGGCCCACCGGCGCGCGATCGCAGTTCCCTGGCCGTGAAGTTCGCCCGCGATCGCCCAGAGGTGTTGGCTGGCATGGTGAAAATCGAGCAACAGGTCCGCCTGGGAATAACGGTCCTAAAAGACCGTCCAACCCGTCTCATGGGGACGTCCATTCGATGCCCAAAATCCGGCGGGGCCTCCCTTTCGAACGCCGGGCTGGCTGGCGTGGAACAGGCTCCAAAGGGTCTAACTCCCAACGCAGACGAGCGAAAAAATAACGGACGCTCCGGCGGTGAGTTCCATCGCCAGCAGGCGGGCGCGGAGCCATTCGCGGGTCAGGGCTGAAGCGGTAATTCCGGCGGCGAGAGCGAGTCCGAGAATTGCCAATTGAAGCAGAA
>JAYVTS010000420.1:0-4046 GCA_043788645.1 Verrucomicrobiota bacterium | reverse complement strand
TTTTATTTTCTGTCATACAATAATTGTTGACCCATTGTGATTTCCGTATTACACAAAGTCCATGGCAAACGTGCTCGATTTCGAAACGAAGGTTCTGGCGGTTAGCTTGCTCTGCGAGGGCAGCAGCATTCGAGCGATTGAGCGCATCACCGGCGTGCATCGCGACACGATCATGCGCCTTGGCGTTCGCATGGGCGAAGGGTGCGTCAAGCTGATGGATGACAAAATGCGCGGCCTCGAATGCAGTCACATTGAAGTTGACGAAATCTGGGGATTTGTGGGCGCAAAACGAAAGAATGCCGAACGCGTCGGCGCTTACGGTGACGTTTGGACTTTCCTTGGAATCGACGCCAATACCAAGGTCATTCCTTCATTCGTCTGCGGAAAACGCGACTCGACGCACGCGTGGGCATTCATGACGGATTTGGCAAAGCGGATGTCCCGCCGAATCCAGCTTTCGACCGATTCAATGCAATCCTATTTCATGGCGGTTCACGGCGCATTCGACCAGGAGGTTGACTACGGCGTTCTAGTAAAAACCTACAGTGTCAGTAACCTAAACAAAAGCTCGGCGGGTCGGTACAGTCCGGCCGATGTTGTTCGCATCGAAAAAACGATTATCTCAGGAATGCCTGACTGGAATCAAATCACCACGTCACACGCGGAGGCGCACAACCTGACCCTCCGCATGCATTGCCGACGGTTGACCCGGCTGACCAACGCTTTCAGCAAAAAGATCGAAAACTTCAAAGCGGCGATTGCTTTGAATTTGGCGTACTACAATTTTTCGAAAAAGCATATCACCATCCAAATGACGCCCGCGCAAGCTGCCCGCGTGACGGATCGGCAATGGACGGTTAGCGACCTTCTGGAATACTGTGGAGAATAACAACTACCTGTTTCGGCTTCAGTTAGCGATTGAACATTTGCACGGGTGCCAAGCGGAACACTCCGCGACGGTGCCAGTGCATGAATCCTTTCGCGGGGAGACCGTCTGGGACGGAGATGTCGAGGTTTTCAACCTGACGGGCCATCCGAAGGCGAAACGCTGCTACGCGTGGAGCCACGGCGAACCAGAGGAGTTCATTACGATCCTGGAATTGCCGCCCGTGAATTCCGCCCAGGCCGCCGTGAAGGTCGGTGTAACGTACCAGCTCCGGCGTTCCCGCCAATAACCACGGGCAAGATGTCGACCGTGAAGCGTTTCAAATTAGGACACCGCCGGAAATCCAGCCGAGCGGCGTTTTAGGCGACGGGTGCAGGAAACTCAGTAACGGTCCCGCCGGTAATGCGTCTAGTTGAGCAAGGCGCCACGGGGCTTCACTACCATTCGCTCGAAGTACGAGGAATTAACGCGACATCAACCGTGCCCACGCCAGATAACCTCTTTTTGAATGAGTATGCTTGGATTCAATCGACGTCTCGCCAAGTTCGTGGGCTCGGGATTCTGGGCGGCCATCGCCATCTGCGAAATGGCCGGAAGCGGCGCCGACGGACTCAATGCTCCTACGGATCGAATCGGGACCGCGCCATCGTTTCGCCTTCGCCGGGGATTTTTGCCCGCCGCCGACGGATCGGAAACGCCTGCACAAATCATTACGGTGAACGCAGACGGTACTTTTTCTCAGGCCGAAATCGAAGTCTACAGCGGAGACACGGTCGAATGGCAACTTCCGACTCGCGCTTCCACCATCATCCCGATCTCTCTGAACACTGCGGGAAAACCGGATTCAAGCCTGCCAACACCCTACCTCACCACCAACCTCAACGAATTCACGGGTCCCATGCCCCGGGCGGTTTCTGGGATTTTTACGCTGAGTCCGGAAGAGCTACCTTACGCCACGCAGGACGTCACTTGGCGCAGCACCAATTTCACTGGCGTATTTATTCGCGCGCGTTGGAACGAAGTTCATACCGGCCCAGGAGCGTTCAACTGGGCGGCGATCGATGCCGAAATCGGCAAGGCCGTCGCCAACGGCAAGGTCTATAACCTCGGTTTCAAAGCGGGGGCTCGCGGCACCCCGCAATGGATTTTCAATCCTTCGCTCACCGCCGCCCCCGTTACCAAGTTGGATTTTGGTTTCAAAGAATCGGGGAAGCCGTTCTATCAAGGCAGCCCAGCGGACGCGAACTTTCGTCAACACTATACCGACCTGATGCGTGCGGTTGGAGCCCACTTGCGGGAACGAAACGATCACTATCGCGCCTTAGCTTATATCAAAATCTCCGGACTCAACCTCAACACCCACGAAAATCGACTACCCAATGACACAGTCACCGATCTCCGAACGTGGGCCGGGCCGGGCCGATATACACCGACTGCGTTATACGCCTTCTACCAGGAACAAACCCAATTGCTCGCGACCGAGTTTCCCGAGAAAGACATGAGTTACGCCTTGATCCAAGATGGCTTCCCGGCGATCAACGATTTAGGCGAGTATCAGGGACAAGCAACTCCTTTGACCGCCCCGATCCCGAAAGGCTCAGATCAAACCGAATATATTTTGCGACAGGGTCGGACGAATCAGGCCCTTCGTTTCGCCGTGCAACACAACGGACTTCAGACCCAACCCGCCGCGTGCCCGGGCCATGGCACTCACCCGGATCACGGTTGATCCGAAGTTTAATTACGTCGGCTCGGGTTGCCCGAATCGATGGGTGCTGGCAGAGTCAACCGCTGGCCAAGTCACTGGTTACCAAGATGTGGCCGGCGTTACCAATGTGTTTGACCTCGAATCGACTTTTCAAAATGAATGGGACAACTCGGACGGGGTCTTCCTTGAAGTCTATGAAGGGATTGGCCTATTAGGCGATACCCAAAGGCTGCCGTCGGGGATGACAATTGGCCAATGGGCCGATCGATTCCACGAACGCCGCCGAGCCTTGTTCCCTACTCTCCAGGATCCGTTTCCACTGAGTCATCGGCACACGTTCGTCCTGCCAACCGGTGTCACGGGAACCGCCCAGTCCTTTCGGTCATCCTTCGGGCAAAGGGCGGCGGCGTGACCCGCCTCGTGGAAAATGAAGGCGGAGTCTGGATCGAAGAAGGCGAAAAGCGCGCGGCCATTCCCGGAACGAGCGCACGCGTGCGGCTCCCGGATTTCGCGACCTTCAAATATGCGGCGGTGATGCGCGTGCTGCATCAAGAGTTGCTCGTCAACGTCACGACCAACGGGCCGGTGCCGAACTTCTTGGTGTATGGCAAACCGTGGTATCGCGACGGCGCGATGATGGCGCTGGCCTTCAAGCAAACGGGTAACCTCGACTGCATCCGCGACTGGATTCTCGGCTTGCGCGAACCTTACGACCGCAATAACGGCGGCGAAACCGAGGCCGACAATTTCGGCCAGGCGCTGCTTCTGGTGTCGCTGGGGTCGAACACAAATCATCCACTCGTCGCGAAGGTGCCGGCGGAAGTTCCCAAGTTTGAACAGAAAATCGACGGCGTAAAATTCATCCAAGGGCGTTCAGATTTTTCGGAGCATCCGGCGTATCAAACCAAGTGGCTCAAGTTTGGTCTCCGCGCGCTCGGGTTGCCCGACGGTTACACGGTGCCACGCATCGCCGACGGTTACTCCGCGCTCTTCTGGATGGATTTCACGGATGTTTATGTGTCCGGTAAAGACGCCGATAATCGCGGCAACTATCCCTATCTCGGCTGGGCCTGCGACCATTTCCACAGCACCAAGAAAAGTCCGATTGGCAATCGTGATTATCCGCTGACGTGGGAGGCCAAAGCCAGCCAGGCGCACTACGACGGTATCAAAATCGTTTCCGAAGAATACTCGCAGGCGAAACTGGCTGCGCCGCACACCTGGCACGCGGCCGAAGTATTTCTATATCTGCTGGAGCAAAAGGTAAAGTGACACTAAGAAACCAAGGCGGAAGGTGGTGAACCTCCAACGCCACGAGCGCAACTAATCGAAATTTGAACAACCCTCGTTTTTTCGGCTCTTCCGCAGAATTTGTGGGTGATTTTTGATCTTGTCTGATTTGAACTGGAGCGAATTTTGCCGTGGTGGCAATGGGGATCATCCGATCAGACG
>JAYVTS010000419.1:0-3797 GCA_043788645.1 Verrucomicrobiota bacterium | reverse complement strand
GCGCTGAGTACGCTACGACCCTTAATCCGACGACCTACTGGCGGCGGCCTCGTTCCGCATTCCCACGATTGGACCTATAGTGTCGTGGTCCCACCCGATCATTCGTGGTACGGACTCAGTGCAGTAGCGAGCTATGAACGCATGCATGAGTGGCTGCGGCGTAGTTTTTCCGGTTGCGGCATCGCTACAGAACTTGCGCCCTGCTGCAATCCCGTCGGGCCCGGGCAGTGCTTTGTAGGTGCCGAGAAATACGATCTCCTCTTGGGTTCTGGGAAAATCGCGGGTGCCGCGCAACGTCGGAATCGGCTCGGACTCTTGATCCAAGGAAGCATCCAACCACCTCCGCATGGCCTTCACCGGAAGTTGTGGCAAGATGCCATGGTCATTGCCGGACCGGATTTTGCCTCGAGGAAATTCGAACGACTGGAGGACCCTCGATCAGTCATCGATCAAACAGCCCAGATCGACGCAGACCGCTACGGAACCTCCGCCTTCAATCAACGGAGGTGACAGAGGACGGGCCCCCAAGGCTCCTCCAGGTCGGCCTGCTCCTTTCGGGTTTGGCTAAACCTTTACGACGGGTGTAGCTGGGGAAGTGGTCACCAATAGCTGACACTTAGCGCGCCCCAGTGGGTGGTGGTGTTTTTTTGTTTAGAAATTTCACCGTTGAGAGCGCGAAGAGTGACTCGGTTGGTTTCGCGGTAGCGTGCCCAAAAACGAAATAGAGATCGTGCCGTCCTTGGGTTGCCTTGAGGTCAACCACGACCGGCGGTCGACCAGAGCCAGGCCCTCCACCGGAAGGGCGAGGAGGCCGTACGAGACGATTCGTACTTCCTCCCGCGCCGGCCGCCTCGGCGACGGCGGCGCTGGGGACTGCGGTCGCCTTCGATTCCCGAATCTCTACCGGAGCTCGGCCGACTAATTCACCGGTCGGCGAATCAAGGTGAATTTCAATCTCGCCGCCCAAATGTCCATCGCGGCGGGCTGCATTCGCGGCGACCTCTATTTGTTGAACCCCGGTTAGGTCGAGGTGCCGAAACGCCAAGTGAGTTCCCGCCCTCGCCGTGGTGCCTCGCTCGCCCACCTCCAACCCTTTTAAGATTTCAGCCTGTGCGACCGCGAGGGTTGAATTGCGCAAAACCAAGACCTGCTCCGACGTTAACGGCGGTAGGCCCTCCTCGCCCTGATCCGTATAGACGGCCCGCCAAATCACGGAGCCGCGTCCGACGTCACCACCCGGGATCTCCGGGGCATAAGTGCCGGACAAGGGCAGCGACTGATGATTCGTCTGCGCCAGGCTCAGCACATACTTCAAAATCGAGCTGGCCTCCGCCTCAACGACGAGAGTATTCGGCGGCATCGCCACTTCTCCCCACACGCCGTTGCCACCACTAATGACCTTGCGAGCCAACCGTTCTGGGGCTTCCGCGTCCCGTTGGTATTTTTCAGCAATTTGCATAAAGCCCGGACCGACCAGCTTGCCCTCGACCCAATGACAGGCACGACAGTTTCCTTTGGCGATTAACGCTTGGGCCACCGGGAAACGAGCGGCGGCCGCCTCGCCCGTAGGCAATTGCTGCAACGTCGCCAGATCAAATCCTTGGGTCGCATAGTCCACACTCAAAATCACCTTATCGGCCGGAATCTGGCCGCTCGCCAAGGTGCCATCCTCGCGGTCGCTCACCGACACGGAATACCCAATAGGTTGCTGGCCAAAGTAAAAGCTCTGATTGCCCACCAATTGGAGCGACACCACTGGCGGCTCATTACCTGAAACAATGCTCACCGACTTGCTGTCGGTGGCTCCGGACGGATCCGTGACCGTCAAACGCGCCACAACCGGGCCAACTCGATCGAATGGGACGAGAGGATTTGCGTTCTCGAACGAGCGCGGAGTGGCGCCACCTTCAAAGATCTCCCAGCGATACTTGAGGGCGTCACCATCCACATCGGTTGTGCCCAGGGCGGAAAGCTGCACGGCGAACGGGGGCACTCCGCCCTTTTTGTCAGCGGAGGCCACCGCCACCGGTTTCCGGTTACCGGATTCATATTCGATCCGGACCAATTTTGCTTCCGGACTGTATTGAAACCAGCGGCCACCGTATTCGAGGACATACAAATCCCCTTCGGGACCAAATTTGAGATCGATCGGTTCCACGGGTCGGTATTTCCGGAGGAATCGCTCCATGGACTGGTAGTCGCCATTCGCTTCCATCGCGATGCGCATAAACCAGCGACGCGACAAGTCCGTCGCAATCCATTTTCCTTCGTAGTAGGCCGGCCAAGGACGCTTAGCCTGAGGGCGATCCGCTTGGCGATAAATAGGTCCGCCCGTCGCCGAGCGTCCACCGCTACCGACCTCTGGAAATTTTTCCGAAATAGCGTAGGGATAGTAGATAAAAGACGGCGCCAACGGCGGCAATTCCGTTAGCCCCGTGTTATTGGGTGAAGTGTTTAGGGGCTTTCGTGGATCCTTCTTTTCGCCAGGTTTGCTCGTCGCGTAGTCGAACCAAGGAAAAGCGGAATCACCGACAAAATACGGCCAGCCAAAAAAGCCCGGAGCGCGGGCCTGGTTCAATTCATCATATCCTCGCGGACCTATCTCGGTGTCCTGTTGGGCGTCTGGCCCAACTTCGCCCCAGTAGACGTACCCCGTAGCGCTATCGACCGAGACCCGCCAGGCGTTCCGGTGGCCCATGGTAAATATTTCGGGCCGGGTTTTGGCGGTGCCGGGCGGAAACAAATTGCCTTGGGGAATGGAATAGCCGCCGTCGGGGTTTGGGTGAATCCGCAGAATCTTGCCCTCGAGACTCGCGGTATTGGCGGCCCCCCGTTGATCGTCCCAACTCGCTCGCCCAGGACGCTCATCGGTATGCGCGGACAAGTTGTTGCCGGTGTCATTGCCGATCGTTATGAACAGGTTGCCCTGCGCATCCCACGCCGTGCCGCCGCCTGTATGACAACACGTCTCGCGCTGGGCTGGGAAATCAAAAAGCACCTTTTCGGAGTTGGCCACCAAGACATCATTGCGGACTTGCCACCGACTGAAGACCCCTTTCGCGTCGGTCGGATGAAAATAGTACAAATACATCCAGCCATTGATGGCGAAACCCGGATCGATTGTCATGCCGACGAGTCCCTGTTCGTTGTTCCCCTGGGTGTTAACCGCGAGCGTCCCGACCGTTTTTACTCCCGGCAGGGATGGATCGTAAACTTTGAGGGTGCCTTTACGTTCGGCGATGAAAACGCGACCATCCTTTAGAACTTCGAAAACCATCGGTTCATCCAATGTTCCCTGGGTCAACACCACTGGGGTAAACCGGTTTTCCTCGGGCTTGCTGACTGTGTCGGTCGGAGTTTTTTGAGCCGAGAGTCTTCCTATCCCAGCCAATAATCCGACGAGGAGTCCAGCCCGCACTGCAGAAAATAGCCAAGAGAGAAGCACCCAATAAAGACCGCACATCGACCGTACGGTTACTGATCAGAAATTGGGTATTCGACGAATTCCGACTACTCCCCGACGGTACCTCTTTTTTCCCGTATGCAAGCGCGGGTTTGCAAGACCTTTTGGGAGTTTCCCCCGCAGAGGTAGTGAATGACGCCTCAAAGGCGTTTGCCACGATCCATCCCGACGACCTGTCCTTGGTAGTTGATAGCCTCAAACTGCAGTGAACTGGTAGCTTCGTTGAGAATCTAGCCGTGTTTTCCCTCCTCCGAAACTGAGAAATCCCCAGATTTTGCGGGGGTTAAAACGCGTTTTTCGGTTTCGTGGTTATGGCTACGCGGCTTTTTTGGCC
>JAYVTS010000418.1:0-3910 GCA_043788645.1 Verrucomicrobiota bacterium | reverse complement strand
TGCTGGCCGTGGCGACCCGGCATTTGGGCTGGCGCCTGGCCGAGGTGGTCCGGGAGGAACCCCGGATCAGCTACGCCGCGGCAGCGCAGGGCATCCGGCAATTCTGGCTGAGAGCTCCCGACGACTCGAAAATGCAGGCCTACGTCAAAGCATTCCGGTCCAAACTGTCAAAGGGATAGATCTGACTCCATTGCCCTCCCACATTCGGCGCCAAAAGCCATCATAACCGCGAAGATAACAAACCACCTGTCCCTTGTTTCGATCCCGGTCCGATCCCGGTAAAATCGCGGCAGCCAGCCGCTCTCATACTCCGCGCCCCCTGGTCCCCGGCGCGCCACATATTAGAATGTCCGGAAACGCCGGGCTTCCTCGCGGGCGCTCCTTCAAGCTATGCTTTGCGAGGGTTGTGGATCAACCGCCGTTCGTACGGATGCTAGGCTTCATGGACGAAAAGCCCCGGAGCGCTGCGCAGAAGGTTGTCCACGCCAAAACCACATTCAGATGAACGCTGCTTTGCCTGTCCCGCTGGTGATGTTGCTGCTGTTCGCGGGATGGATGGGTATCGATGCCGCGACGGCGCAAGCACCACTGGCGCCTTCGTGGGTGCAACGCGTGAGCGGCGGTCAGGCGGCGGCCATGGCGGTCGATCGCAACGGGAATGTCATCGTCACGGGCGCGGCCGGGGAAGGCGGCGCGGCGGATTACCTAACCATCAAATACTCGGCCGAAGGGCTGGCCTTGTGGACAAACCGTTTTGATGGACCGGCAGGCGGAGAAGATGCCGTGCGCGGCGTAACGCTGGATCGCGACGGGAACATCTTCGTGTCCGGGAATTCGTCGGTGCTGCCGGCCAGCAGCAGTTTTACCGAGATTGTAACAATCGCGTACGCCAGCGACGGGACGGCGCGGTGGACCAATCGATTCGGCGGCGGAACAGTGACCGCGCTGACCACCGATGGCGCGGGCGATCTTTACCTGGGCGGTTACTTCGGTGCGGGCAGCGGCTCTGACTATATGGTCCTGAAGTTCTCCAACGCGGGCGCCTTGCGGTGGACCCGCCGCTACGACGGGCCAGCGCAGGGCGTTGATATCGCCGCCGCCCTGGCGGTGGACGACGGCGGAACCGCGTGGATCACCGGATTTTCCGTCGGATCGAACGGGCTTTACGGGTATCTGACCCTCAGGTATTCGAGCGACGGAACTCTGCTCTGGGAACGACGGTATGACCCGGCCGGCGGCCCCGGTCTGGCGACTGCTCTGGCGTTGGATGGCCGCGGGAATGTGGTGGTGACGGGCTATGCCTCGTCGGACCAATCCTCCCATTATCAATACGCGACGATCGCGTATTCCGACACGGGGGCACCGCGATGGACCAACCGGTTCGCCGGACCGACTCAGTACGACGACCGCGCCGCCGCGGTGGCGCTCGATGCCGATGGGAACGTCTTGGTGACCGGGACTTCGTATGGGTTGGATGATTTGGATTATGCGACCATCAAATGCTCCAGCAGTGGTATTCCGCTCTGGACCAATCGTTACAGTGGGCCGGGCGCCCTATTTTTCCCTGCGAACGACCAGGCGACTGCGCTTGCGGTGGACCGGAGCGGGAATGTGGTGGTGACCGGAGTTTCCGTGTCCACGAATGGTTTCCCCGATTTCGTGACGATCGGGTATGCGAATGCGGGGGTGGCCCTGTGGACGAATCGATTCAATGGGACTGCGAATGGCCCGGATTCGCCTTCCAGCCTTGCGATCGGCCGGGATGGCGCGGTCTACGTGAGCGGGGCATCTGATGGCGATCCCCGGAGCCGGGTGGCGTATGACTTCGTGACGGTGAAGTATCGGTCGAGTCCGAGCCTTGGCGTTGCGCTCCAACTCGAACTAGCCGGCGAAGACGCGGTGTTGCGCTGGACCAATGCGGCCTTCCGCCTGCAATCGGCTCTCGCGCCGTTCGGTTCATTCACGAACATCCCCGGCGCGACCAGCCCTTACATCCATCGCATGGAATCCTCGACGGCTTATTTTCGGCTCAAGGCGGAGAATCCTTGATCGATTTCCCAAAGACAGGATGAAAACGGGAATCGCTGAACGGCGGCGTGGAATACAAAGGGACGGGTAAGCTGAACACTAATTTCGTAAAAATGACTCCTGTTTTTCGAACCTCCTTGATCGTGTTGTTGTTCGCCGTAAATTCGAGTGGGTATCTCCTGTCTCAAGAATTGACTCGCTCTTTTTATGGACCGACCGAGACGTTTGATGAACCGCAAATGAGCGACAATGAGCGTATTGAATCGTTCTTGGCAAATGGACAGTATCCGGAGCAAGTCGCAATAGACATAGCTGCGGTCAGGCGTCGGCCAGAGCGTGGCGTTGCCATTGCAAATGGTATATTTTCTCGCGTCGCAATGAATAATAATGTTTTTGAATTGGGTTATCTTCCAAGGTTATTTTTGTTCATTGAGAATCAGAGCGGAAAGGTGTGCAGGATGGATAGGCATCTCAATACACTGCAGCTTTTGAAGCTGACGCTTCACAAAGGTAATACGGAGATACCACCAGGTACATTTTACGATTACTGCCAAATGTTACCCTTAAAGAGACTGTCCAGGATTGGAGGTAATTTGGTACAAAACAATCACGAGTTGGTGTTTCCGACGCGGATTGAAGACGCATTTGGAACTTTAGGTCCTGGCTCATACGAATTAGACGTTCAGGTAAATGCGAACGGCATTTTTGACAACCTCGAGATCCAGAGGCCAGCTCCTGAGCATTTCACTTTCAAAATATTGTCGGAGCACCACAAGCATGGTACGAACGGATTGTTTGACGTTTACACATTACAGAAAAAGGAAGCGGAGAAATGGGCAAAAAACGAAAACCGCAAGAACGTGGTAGCCGCTCAGGTCGTTTCCACCGCCCAGAATATCGCGCCTGCTGAAAAGCTTATTTCTTCGCCACAGACCATAGACGTAAAAACCAATTTGTTTCCTAAGACGCGACCATCAACCTTAACTCAGCTTGACGATACTGACGAAGCTTTATCTCAGAAACGGTCGACGAGTATGCCTATGTTCCTGGTCGCGGCCGGACTGTTGATTGCACTCCTGGGCTACTATTGGTTTCGGCAGAAATGAGTTAAGTTGGCTTTCCCGATTTCTTTCAGTTTCTGCCAGTCCGCTGCGGCGAATGAGTTCGGCGAATTTTCGAGGAGTAGAGTAGGCGAGACCGGGAGAGCGGAGTTAAACAGACCGGGATGCAATGGGGTCCGATCTGTCTAGTTGACAATTTAGGCCTTTTGCGGTGGATGTGAGGCATGGCAAGACCGTTGCGGATCAATCTTGCGGGCGGCTGGTACCACGATCGGGGACTGGGGTCGGGACGGCCTGCTGGCCGTGGCGACCCGGCATTTGGGCTGGCGCCTGGCCGAGGTGGGCCGGGAGGAACCCCGGATCAGCTACCCCGCGGCAGCGCAGGGCATCCGGCGATTCTGGCTGAGAGCTCCCGACGACTCGAAAATGCAGGCCTACGTCAAAGTATTCCGGTCCAAATTGTCAAATGGATATATCTGACCCCATAGCCATTCCTGCGCGAGCAGACTGCGATCCGCCACGCCGACACCGCCGCGGCCCTCGCTGATTTCTGCCATGTCTTACTGAACAGCAACGAACTGATCTACGTGGATTGAACACCGAATTCCATCTCGCCAATAATGGCGACCTGCTGGGCCGGCTGGGACATTCGCATCCTGCCCGCGAAAAGCCTCGCCATTTCCGGGTTGAATGCCATTGAATCCTTGCGACCATTGATCGGCTTATGAAAACCAACGGACCCGCCCGCAAAACCGCCAAAGCCCCGGCCTTCGTCCTGCGCGCCGAACGCGCCCTGCGCCGCGCCGCCAAGAACGTCCAGG
>JAYVTS010000417.1:0-4039 GCA_043788645.1 Verrucomicrobiota bacterium | reverse complement strand
GCTGCGCCGCCGCCGCCGCCGCCGTCGGCCTCTGTTCGGGTCGGCCAGCGGATTACGCTCACCATTCACGATTTGGCCTTTGGTGGGGAAGGGGTCGGGCGGATGAACGAGTTAGTCGTCTTTGTTCCGTTCACCTGTCCCGGCGACGAAGTCGAAGTCAAGCTCACTGAAGTAAAGAAGAGTTTTGCGCGTGGAATGGTGGCCCGACTGCTTCGAGCGGGTCTCGAGCGGGTCGAGCCTGAGTGTCGGTATTTTGGGGAGTGCGGCGGTTGCCAGTACCAGCACCTGGAATACGCGGCGCAGCTGAAATGGAAACACAAGCAGGTGTGCGATCTGTTTGAGCGGGTGGGAGAGTTCGATGCCGCTGCCGTACGACCGGTGATGGCGTGCCCGCAACCCTATGGTTACCGCAATCGTATTCTGGTCCGGAGCCAATGGAATAAGCCGGCGCAAAAGCTCGATTTGGGCTTTGTTCGAGCGGATTGCGGATACGTGTGTGACATCGAATCGTGTGCGATTGCGGAGCCTGGGTTGAATGTAGCGTTGACCGAGTGGCGGCGAAATCCGCCGCCCAAAGGCGGCTTGAAAACGTTGCTACGGATTCCGCCGGAAGGTTGGGAGGTGCCCGAGCATTCGTTTTTCCAGAACAATTTTTTCTTACTTCCGCAACTGGTCGCGGTGACGCGGGATCGGCTGCGGGCCGCGGGAACGCGTCATTTGATCGACGCTTATTGCGGCGTTGGATTTTTTAGTTTGGAACTGGCGGCGGACGTCGATTCGTTTGTGGGTGTGGAACTGGATGCGCCTGCGATTCGCGCTGCGCGAGCGAACATGACCCGACGCGGAATTGCCAACGGCAGCTACGTGTCAGGCGACACCGATGCCTTACTTCCGAAGTTACTGGGGCAGTTAGATCCGTTGCGGACGACTGTTTTGTTGGATCCGCCGCGAGTTGGATGTCGGCCGCCGAGTCTGGAAGTGTTACGACAGAGTGGACCGGCGCAGATATTGTACGTGAGCTGTCATCCGGCGACCTTGGCGCGTGACTTGAAGCGGTTATGTGGCGAGGGCCGGTATCGGTTGGAGCAGGTGCAGCCTCTGGACATGTTTCCGCAAACGCAGCACGTCGAGTGTATTGCTGATTTACGATTGGCGTAGGTGAAGACGGAGGGAACAGGGACGAGGTTTTTGGCGTTGGGCATTGAAGCGGCTGAGAATCCCTTTGCAATAGTGCCGATGAATTCCTAGGGTAGGCACGATGGAGTCAGATTGCACGGGTAGCTCAATTGGATAGAGCGTCGGCCTCCGAAGCCGAAGGTTGCGGGTTCAATTCCCACCCCGTGCACCACTTCAAAACAGCAACAAAAAGCCGATTTTACAAGGTTAAAAGTGAGTTTTTGACGGTCCCCACACCCGCTTTGCAATTTCCACCAAAGGCAGTCAATGACCGCGAAAAGCTAAAAATCTGGCAACTGACTGGCAACTGACCCGGCCCCTTGAGAACGTGAGTTCATTTCGGCCGCATCCCTCGCCGCCGACCCAAGATTCGGGGCCATCGGGTCGGGGTTCCCGGGGCGGTCAGATTCCTTCGGTGAATCGCTTCCGATCGGGTCGCAGAGTAGGCTCCTGCCATCGTTCCTCGAAGGCGCCTCCTTGGGGCGAGAGTGGAGACAGCGAAGGGTTTGACCGAGACCCTGAAACAAAAAACCCGCCAGGATTGCTCCGGGCGGGTGCGGTGATCGACGGTAACGTCAGTTCTCGGTGATGGTTTTGGGCCATCGGGCCAAGCGCTTCAGAATGCCATCGGTATTGACCCGGTAGACGGCCAACAGTCCGTTTACGCTTCGCAAAACGACATGTTGCTTTCCGCCGTGCTCCTCTACTCCTGAATCTGACTGCGATGGTTGCATGGCAACACCGCCCACTTTGCCTGCTGTTCGGAAATGAGCCGCTACGGCTCGATTGTATATTTCATTCATGACTTTGGCTTTTTGTCGTTCTTTTTAACTACTTTTTTGGCGCTTACGTGCGCCACTCGATTAGCCCCGCCATGCCATGCCGTGCCTATCACGACAGGCTTAGCATGCGAATGGCACTTTCCAAGGGTCGTTTTTCATTGGGTTGAGGGCGGTTATTCCGACACCTGCCATGGGGCCGACATCCAGAATGACTTGAGGCTGCGCGGGAATTGCACCATGACGCGCTTCTGGCCGGCCAAGTCGCTCAAGTCCGCCTCACGCATTCAAAACTGCTTTGCGAACCGATAGTGAAACCTCGCGTGACGAGCGCACCCCTCTGCGGAGAGGGACCAAGCCGTCAGCTCCAGATGCGGTTCGAGGCGAATCCTAATCCTTGGCATCCGCGTAGAGTCGACCTAAAAGGTTAGTCTACCGTTGCGACACTTATTAACGAGTTGCTTACATGCGCCATCCAAACTTTGAAAACCTTCGCGGCGCTGAGAGGCGGGACGCATGGAACTCGATGACGGAGGCGGAGAAGGAGCAATGGAAGGCCCAGAGGCATACCGTTCCTCCTCAACCAAAGGAAGCGCCCAGCCGGCCGAATTGGGAGAAGCCAACACCTCCACCGCCGCCGCCCCGCTCGCAAGAGCGAGAAAAGGACACCGTCGATTATGTTCCGGCGGCAGATAAGTTCAGCCCTATAAATGTTGGAATTTGGTGCGCCTCGGTTGGCGCGATTCTGGTGGCATTACCGTTCCCATTGGTGCTATTTTTTCTTTATGGTCCTCTTTTCTTCGCTTCAAGCGTCCTTGCGATCATTGGAATGTCGAAGGGTGAAACGGTGAATGGGACCAAGCTGCTTTTAACCAATCTTATAGGCGTCCCTGTTTTGATAGGTTTGGTGGTCTTATTCATGAGCGCGTTGGGGAACGCAAAACATCTCTGAAGGTGGTGGGTTTGAGGACAAGAAACACCACCGACTCACGCCCACAACTTTACCGCATCCTCCGGCCCGACCAGATCCCGATATCGCATGAGCAATACCTACGGTCCCTTGCTAAGCGTGACCGCACTGAGACGGCCCCGCTCCCGCGCGGCGAGCAGTTCGTCAGCCTGAGTTCGCAGTGCGCTTATCTTGAGCCACAGGCGGGCCTCAACATCGGCAGGGTCGGCCACCAAGCCGTGCCCCGAACTTTGACAACCAACGGCAAGGGTTTGTGCGAGGCACGCGACACCGCAATAGGCCCGGGCGATTTCGGCGAAAAATTGGCGGTCTGAGCCTAACATTTTGACAAACAAAAATTAAGATTGCTTTAAAAGCTCTTCGACAATCTCAGGAAAGCGGTCGTACCCGACGGTGGTTTTGCCCAGGTTGACATGGTCTCTAGCCTCGGCCCGCAGTCCGGCAACGAGTCCGCTCTGAACTGGCGAAAGTTCCCAGCCGCCGTAAATCGCGGAGTCTTGCAGCCAGAGCCCCTCCGCGGCTTCGGCGAGCAATTCGCCGACGAGCGCCACGACCTTCTGACATTCGGCGCTCACGTCTTTCATTACGGCGCGTACGCGCAATCTCGAGTGCTCCTGGGCCAAGCTGTGGTCGGAATGGAGCAATGTTCGAGAATGTCTCAGATTGTCCGCGTTTTCCTTCGTCGGGGCCTTCGCGTAAACCTCGGATAATTCCCGCGACCGGGCTTCGACCAAGTTAGGTGCATGCTCGTCCTGAATTTTCTGCTCGATTGCGATTTTTTCGGCTGCGGCCTTGAGACTGGTAAGATTTGCAGTCAGTGAAAGTTGGGGCTTGAACCGCCGCACAATTTGCGTCAATGCCGGGCGGACGGGTGGAGCGGACGGAGAACCGTCCAGGGTCCCGAGCTGATTTCCGCTGGGCGGCTTGGGCAAGGGTGGTGCCGCCACGGGTTTGGGTACAGGCCCGACGCTCGTGGTGGGCTTCGACACGGTTGAGTCGGTCGGACGGCCCGTTTGTCCGAGAATGATTTCGGCGGACGTTTTAAGTTCTGATATCATGGAAAATTATAGTCGATTGTTCCAGGGCTGGGCGGCACGACTCGTTTCTCGATGAG
>JAYVTS010000416.1:0-4291 GCA_043788645.1 Verrucomicrobiota bacterium | reverse complement strand
CGGTGCGGCGCGAGTTCACAAAGACTAGGTTTGATGCATGCCTAAAATGCCGGAGTAGATCATCGGCGATGTCGTCTAACTCATCGGGTAGGGGCGGTTCGTTCTCTCGTTTTTCACCCTGAGTCTCTGCTTGGATCGACTCTCCAGATGCGAGTAACGCAGACTTCGTTTTTCTAGCAACGAACTCGCGGGCTTGGGCACCCGTTAAGCGCGGCAAACTGCTGCCAGCCCGCTTTGGGTCCGGTGCGCGGAGCACTGCTTTGAGTGCAAAACGGATTTCGCGACGGGAGCCAGCATCAGAAAGATGGACCACGGCGTGGGCGGAATCGGGCGATAGAAATTGCTTCCCCATCTCCGGATCGCCCAGCGTCGCTGAGAGCCCGATCATCCGGGGGTTTCGGCCAGTAGTAGTCCGCAGACGCGAAAGCAAACTCAGCAAGTGGATACCGCGCACGTTACCAAGAAACGAATGGAGCTCGTCAATCACCACAAATTCTAAATCGCGATAGAGACGCGGAATTTGGTTCCCGTAGTTGATAAAATTCGATTCGAGGGATTCCGGGGTGATGAGTAAAATCCCGGATGGGTTGCGTCGCAGCTTCTGTTTGTGCGTCGCAGAAACATCACCGTGCCAGCGATGCACGGGTATTTCTAGACGCTCGCAGAGGCGATCCAGTCGGGCAAACTGGTCATTAATCAATGCCTTCAGCGGCCCGAGATAAATCGTGCGCACCGAATCATTCGGACCACTGGTTAGTCGGGAAAGGATCGGCAAAAACGCGGCCTCCGTCTTACCCCCGGCGGTAGAAGCCGTGATGAGCAGATGTTCCTCGCCGCCGAGGACGGATTGAATCGCCTCGGTTTGAATGGGTCGCAGTTCCTTCCAGCCCATCTCCCAAATGGCCCGCTGGACACCCGGTGCCAGGAGGCGAAAGGTGGCCTCACTCATCAGAGTTTGAAGTTGACGAGATCGCCGCCGGGATCATCAGGAGCCACGATCCCTCGCGCCACTTCCTCCTCCACGGAGGCGGGAGCCGCCGGATTTTGCATCAACTGAGGCCCTATCAGATCAGACCATTTTTTGCCCGGATTCTGCTCGATCACATTGAGGAGACCCACGAACGAACGGATCACTTCTCGGGGTGTCTTGAAGAATTCAGCTCCCAAGGTTTCGTTCGCCTTCTGCAAAACCGCCACCAAGGCGTCGTCAGGTACCAGATATTTCTGCGGGTCGCCACCGGCCTGAACGTGTCGGATATTCCGCAGCAAGACGAAGAGATCCTCTGGCGTGAGATTCGCCAATCGAATAACCGGGCCGGAGAAATCGACGACGCCTGAGCCGGAAAAGCGATTTTCCGCCAACCGCGTTCGCAATGCCTCGTAGCTGAAAAGCCCCCGCCGTTTGTCCTCGATGCATTCGTCAGTTCCGGCGAGCAGGAAACCGAGTCCCGAGACGCTGCCCTGCAGGCAATCATTGAGGAGGGTGAGGATCGTTTCGTAGTTAGCCTGTCGAGCCCGGGCATTGGGCAATCGATGAGATAAGACTACCATCTCATCCAGTCCGACGAGTAAGCCACCGTATCCCGCCACGCGACAGAATGCCGCCATGAGTTTCAAACTATCATAGAACGTTTCGTCGTCGATAATACGACGGACCCCCAGTACGGATCGCGCCTCAGTTTTGGTGGTATATTCACCGCGTAACCACCGCAACGCCGCCCCTTGCAACGCTTCGTCGCCCAGGAGATGGCCTTCATAGTACCGCGCCAGTACTTCAGCGAATTCGAATCCGCCGACATGCTCCTGGAGGCCGCGGAGATTTTCATGGATTCGTTTCTTAACGTCTTCTGCGGAACCGCCCGCAGAAGTGATCTCATGATGGAGATTTGAAATCCAGCCCTCACATAAGTTTCGCAAGGCCCCGCCGTCCGGTTTTCCTTTGGTCGCCAAATTTCGCATGAGTTCGGACCAGAGCCCGCGGGCTTGCCCCTGAGTAGCCTGGAGGCGCCGATCCATCGTGAAATCGGCTTGGACCACGACCAGGCGTTTTTGGATGGCCAGAGTGCGGATCAGATTGACAAAAAAACTTTTCCCGCTGCCAAATCGGCCAACCACGATCCGAAATGCGGCACCCCCGTCGCTGATTCGTTCCAGGTCGGCTAGGAGGGATGACACCTCAGGTTTTCTGCCAACCTGAATGAGATGAAGGCCGAGCTTCGGGACCAGCCCCGCTTGTAAGGATTGGAGAATAGCGTCACGCTCGCGGCGCTTGATTGTTTCGGACATAGGTCAGGACTTCAAAAGATGTCGGTGAACGGTGATGAGTTCTTCGCCATCGAGCAAAAAATCGCCGAGACTTTCATCAGCCCACTCATTTAACGCAACGAGAATGCCGTGAGCCATGAGCCTGTGTTCGCGAGCGAGGGCATCCAGCTCCGCCCGTGACCAAGTTTCACGAGCTACCAGTTGGTGTAGCACGGCGTGGAACTGATGGTCGAGAGTAGTCAATTTTTCGGGAGGAATCATGAACGCTTCCGGACCGGCGAATTGGGGCTGAGAATTCGTTGGGTTTTTCGAGAATTGTGGGGCAGCACTCCCTGGTTTGGCGGCGTCGGAGGGTAGTATTTTCGAAGGTAAAACCGTCGGCCCATCCTCCGACATCGCTTTCGCTAATAGTCCGATCACTTCGTGCGTCTCAGCCGTAATCGCCGCGACCCGAGACATGTCTAGCAATAGCGAGGGCCGAAACGTATAAGCGGTGGGTAGTGGAATGACTTCTCCAGTCTTCGCTGTATTGGCAGTTCGACTAACGACCCCGCGCCCGTCGGTCGACAAATTTCGAACCAGTGCATCTAATGTGCCTTCATTCAAACCAAGCGCGTCAAAAATCTGAGCCAACGCTTTGCGTTCTCTTGGTGAAAGAGTCCCATCGGCCGCCGCTATCTCCACCAGGAATTGCGCAATGACGAGATGTTTATCTTGGGGGACGCGTTTTGCCGTTCGGCCGAGGGTGAGCTTCGCTCCGGCGGCATCGCGGGTGAGCAGCGTTTCCAAAACGATCAGCCGCTGATGTTCGTCTGGAGAAAATCTGAAATGACTCTCAATGAATTGCTGGTAGGGATCCAGATCGCTTCGATGGATCGCGCCGTCCGCCGCCGCTACCAAAAAGCAAAGTTGGAGCAATGCAGAACCACCGAGGAAATTATCCGATGGCTCCGCCATACGTCCACTCAGGGCTTGAAAAAGTCCGATCTCGCGGATACCCCAAAGATTTCCGCCGCCGTACCGCGGGTCGGGCTCCAAGCAATAACCCAATGCCTCGACGGTTTGGGCAAGTGCTTTGCTCTCGGGAAGGGTGAAACGATCTCTCAATGGTTTGCCCAATAGTTCCGCGAGTTCATTGGCTGTGAGCCGAAGAAATCCGTACTCGATTCTATTGCGGCGCAACGCCTCGGCCCATTTAGCCGGAATGGGATTTGCCGGAGGTGGCACTGCCAAGGTTGAAGTAGATGTCTCGTTTGCCGCGGCGGCTTGTGACCCCGGCAACTCTTCGAGATCGGCGGGCGTCAGCGGCACAATAGGGACAAACGCGCCGGATTTGCGGGGAGCCTTGAAGTCACCGCGACGCAAGAAATTCTCCATCGCATCCGATGCATCTAATCGACTATAGTTCAGGCGGTCCATTTGGGGTCGCGTCAGGGCGATCGACAGAATCGGTTGTTCGGGGGTATGACCCGTACGTGAATCGAATACGCCTGCGAGCACGGTGACGAGTACGGTGACGACGGGCAATAGGGCGAATATTTCTCGGCCGATGCGCAATACACTGCCGGAGAGGTAGTCCGCGTAGATCTCATTATATCGAACTTTGGGCATTATTTTAGACGAAACCTTACCCGCAGCCGTCAGCGACTTGATTTCGCCGGGAAGGATCGCATCGCCGTTCATTTTGACTGAAACTCCGATCACCTGTGCCGAATAGATTTGAAAGGTGAGCGTGGAACCCAGTTCTTTCAGTTCTTCCAATGGCATCAGTTTCTGAAGGATCCGTGAATAGGCGTCGGACGACCCAGCTAAGACAGCGAGTGACAACTGGCGCTCGTCCTCCCAGACGACGAGATCTTTTCGGTACTGAACTTGGGCTGCATCGAAAGCCCGATCATCGCGATCCTTCGCTGCCTCCATCGCGATCCGAAACGCCGTGGACTGTTTCTTGGCCGTGCCGAAGAGGCGGCCGAAAAGGCCCGGCCGGTAAGGTGCCTGCAGGGCAGTGGCGTTCTCCTGATTTCGC
>JAYVTS010000415.1:0-7464 GCA_043788645.1 Verrucomicrobiota bacterium | reverse complement strand
GGAGAATGCATGGTTGCCAACACCAAATGCCCCGTTTCAGCCGCGGTCAACGCCGTAGCGATCGCTTCGTGATCCCGAATTTCGCCAATCACCATCACATCCGGATCCTGACGCAAAGCGTGAATCAACGCTCGATTAAACGACCGAACATCCGTCAGCACCTCTTGTTGGACGACAATTGCCTTACGGTTTTCATGCACGAATTCAATGGGATCTTCAATGGTCAGGATCTTACACCGCCGTTCCGCATTAATGAGGTCTACCAAATAGTTAAGCGTAGTCGTCTTACCCGCTCCGGTCGGGCCAGTAATCAGAATGAGGCCATTCGAGCGGCGGGCGAGATCATCCAAACTGGCTGGTAACCCGAGTTCGCCCCGCGTCAAAATGTTGGCACCCGTGAAACGAAAACTCAGTTCTATAATCCCCGCACGGCGATAAAACGTCGAACGGATCCGACCGGCTACGTGATGGCGGATGGAAATGCAGAGTTCCCAATCATCATCCAGTTTTTGCTTTTGGGCCGGCGATAAAAGGCTGAGGGCCATGGCATGGACCTCCTCTCCACTGAAAGCGTCTTCATCTGCGAGGATGATTTCGCCGGTCACACGGAAGGCGGCCGGTACACCCGCGATCAGGTGGAGATCGGAGGCCGAAAGTTCGGCTGCGCCGGCAAAAAGCCGATCAAGCTGCGGATGGATCACACGAGTTATTCCAATTCGCGTTCAAAATGAGACTCAGGCGAGAGAGAATTTTTGATTGTGGCCAGTCGCCAACGAGGCGTCAATCCAAGAGCGTCTGCTACGAGTCCACCACGAAGCCAGCATCAAAAAGAGCAAACGCATGAGTCTCATCTTGAACGCGGTTTGGAACGAATGTTTCACCCTTTCAGTCGCCGCCACCAACCCCGGAGACGATTCCCTACCGTGGCGCCCCCCGACGCATTGAGACCCGCCTGCGCGGCTCGACAGCCTGGCTGCAAAGCCAAAGCCTGATGAAACGCCCGGGTGGCTGGCTCGCTGAGTCCCAGCTCTAAATGATACCCACCCGCATCCACCCAGAGGGCAAATCGGTCGGGAGCCAACACAATGGCCTCTTGAACAAATTTCAAGGCGGCCGCGAACTGTCCCCAAAAAGCCCGGATTCGCCCCGCCAACCAGCGCAACGTTGCGTCTCCTGGCGCCAACTGAAGGGCTCGAAAAAAACAATGGTCCGCCATTTTATCGCCGCGAGCCAACAATACATCAGCACGCGCCAACCAGACCGTGGGGGATTCTCCTGGCCGCGACACTGCCGCGTCGGAAAACGCCAACGCAGACCCCAACTCACCGGTCCGCCCCAACGCCATCGCCTTCAGCGCCAAAAGATCGGACTCATCCACAAAACGTTCTAATGCTTTATCGACCCACACTTTGGCCTCTTTGGGACGACCTAGCTCCAAGAGGGACCGAACCTGGCCCGCCCACGCTGGCACAAAATTCGGACCGTGTTCTAAACACCGGGCATACCATCGCAGAGCTCCTTCAAATTCCGCCCGCTCAAATGCCGCCGTCGCTTCCGCCATACATTGCGCCTGACTGGAATCCGGCACGAAATGATGGACGGTCGCAGTCGTCTCAACGGGACGATCAAATTCAAGATTTCCAAAACGGTTCATTCCAGGGATCTAGTTAACAAGGACCACCGTCGTGCTGAAACGTCACGAAATAAAATCTTGAGATGAACGACACATCGGACGGTAGAGTGAAACCCACAACTCAGTCGCCCAACCGATACAGACTGGTCTTGGTCCGGACATAGAGCGATTTTCCAGCCGCCGCGGGCGAAGCCATGCACCCCTCTGAAAGTTGGTTTTCCGACAGTTTTTCATATTTTCCAGTGGCTGCAACCACCGTGCCTTTCCCCTCTTCATTGAAGAAATAAAGGCGGCCATCGGCCAAAACGGGTGAGGCAGAATTGTTTCCACCGATTCGCTCGTTCCAGCGCACGTTACCCGTCGCCGCGTCCCAGCAGGTGGCCAAACCATCGTCAGTAATGGCAAAAAGCAACTCTTTGTAATACGTCAGCGAGGCTTTTCGCGGCACATTGCGTTTACTTTTCCACGCCAAGCGCAGCTTCCCGGCAGACGCGGTCGCTTCGTTCACGTCCAGGACCTCTCCCGCGGCGCCGGGTTCGAGTGCCAAAATCTGACCATTGGACCACCCCGTAGGCGCGAAAACCAACCCCTGGCCAGTCACCGGACGAGTGCCCGTCGAGTGGCTGGTCCGTTCCTCCACCCGCCACAGTTCTTTGCCCGTCAGCGGATCGTAACCGTAAAGTGCTTTCGCCCCAGAACTGAGCATCACGAATTGCCCCCCCAGTTCGGCCACCTGAGCGGTCCCAAAGGCTTTCCGCAGATCGCCCCCGATGGATGGCAGGCCGCGCTCATCAAGGTCTTTGTAATCAATCGAACGGGCCGTTTTCCAAACCGTCTGACCGGTGTTTTTGTCAAGAGCCATCACGTATTGTTCATCAATGCAATCGGCTTGGAGCAGCAAGAGATTCTGAAAAATCACGGGCGACGAACCCGCGCCGCGAAAGTGATTGCAGACCAGGTCACGCCGTTCCCAAAGTTTCTTACCGGTGCCCGTGTCCAAGCAAGCCGTGCCCGCGTAGCCAAAATGGACATAAACCTTTCCTGGCTCCATCGCCGGTGTCGGCGAGGCGTAAGTATTATGCCCGAAGTGTGATTGAGGCTTCTCAACGATAAACACTTTGAGATCATGGAGGACCTTCCCCGACTCACGATCAAACGCCATTGCATACAGATCGCGGCCATCTTTGGAGGCCGTCACGAGCCAGACCTGACCTCCCAAGACCACCGGCGACGCCCACCCCTCGTCGTGGACGGCGCTTTTCCATTTCACACCGTTCGTCTCGCTCCAACGCAACGGCGGCACCGCCATCGGAGCAATGCCATCGCCTTGGGGTCCGCGAAATTGCGGCCAATCAGCGGTGGCGCCCGCAACGGAAACGGCCCAGACACAAAGCAAAGGCGCAAAAAAGAGGTTCATGTCACCAGCAACGTGAAGAAGGAAAAGTGGGAACGAAAAGTTTTCCGACGGTATCGCTTTCGATTCCAACCCGTCCACCTGGCCGAGGGGTTTCTAGAAAACCGGGTGGGTACAGTTCGCCTCAGAATGGATTCTTGAGTTCATACAAGAGTGCTCATCGTTCCCCATTCGACCCCAGAACTTAGGCCACCCCGAGGGCCGCTCACCCTCCGTGGATCTCGCGCCCGGTTGGTCGAGCCGACGGCGCCTTAGAGCCTCACTTCGTCGTCGGCACGCCGCGAGGCTTCCAGACTCCACGCTCTCTCGCTCACCCACGGAAACACCACCAAACCGGCATTTCAGATGAAATGGCCCTGGATGCCGCTGTCATTTTTATATTTTGGTGCTTTACTCAGGTTGCGATTTAAGGGAGTCTTCTGACATATGGACATTTTTTGCGGGAATCGCGTGAGTCAGTGGTTTGCTCTCATGGTGGCCGGATCATTCGTTGGCGGAACCCTCTCCATGGCGGCGAGCCCCGGGGCCAATCCAACCAGTGAGGCGTACCAGACCACAGCGAACGCCTTCTCGGGAGGTAAAGGCAAATTCGGCGCTTTAGGACGACTTGGTTTCGACCTCCAATTGCTGAATGCCGAATATGCCCAGCATGTAAAGGATACCCCCAATGCGCAATTCAAGCCCAGCAACGGATTGACAGCGCTCGATAGTGGTGATTCCGTGGCCGTAGATATTGCGGCGGCGGGGGATCCCGTGGTCCTGGCGGAGAAATTGAAACGATTAGGCCTCCGCAACGTTGCGGTCGCAGGACACAGCGTCGGCGGTTGGTTGCCCATTTCCTCTCTGACCGCGGCGGGGCTCGACCCGGATATTCAGTTCATCCGGCCTTCTTATTTCGCTCACAATAGCGGTACGGTGATGACCCAGGGGGACGTGGCCCAACGCTCCGATTTGGTGCGGGCATTGGCAGGTACACCGGACGGAACGGGGTCCAAAGTTGGGGTCATCTCGGATAGTTTCCAATCGTTGAGCAACTCGGTGCTGCACTTTTCCTTTGCCAGTCAAGACGTCCTCTCGGGAGATCTACCGGGAGTAGGGAATCCCGCCGGACATCTCACTCCGGTTCAGGTCCTTGCCGACACCACATCGGGCACCGACGAAGGCCGTGCGATGTTGCAAATCGTTCACGACATCGCTCCGGGAGCGACTTTGGCCTTCGCGACGGCCATTCCTAGCGTTGCAAATATGGCGAACCAGATCAAGGACCTGAAAGCAGCGGGCTGCAATGTCATCATTGATGATATTCTATTTTTTGGTGAATCGATGTTCCAAGATGGTATCATTGCCCAGGCGGTGGATACCGTGGTCGCGGGTGGTGCGAGCTATTTCTCCTCGGCTGGGAATAATGCGGCCTTCTCATATGAAGCGCCTTTCCGTCATAGCCCCAGCAATCTGACCACCTTTGCTGCCGTGGGATACGACTTCTCAGCGCATAATTTTGACCCGGGAGGGGGAGTCGATGTATTCCAAGCCATCACGATTCCCACGGGACGCACGATTCTTGTGCTACAATGGGATCAACCGTTTTTCGCCACGAGCGGCCTTCCAGGTGCCACTTCTGACCTAGATATCATCCTCCTATCCAGTACGGATCCAACGACCGCCACCGCGATAGCCGCCTCCGCAAACGCCAATTTCCAAGGCAATCCGGTTGAAGTCCTGTCCGTCGTCAACGCCGGAGTAGCTCAGACTCTTCAAATGGTCATTGGCAACACGTTCTCCGGTAATCCATCTACTAATTTCGGACCCGAACCGGGCCGAATCAAGGTGGTCGCCTTTAGCGGCAGCGGCTTCGCGTTTAATGAATACAATACCTCCAGCAGCACCTGTTTTGGGCACGCTAATGCCGCTGGGGCCATCGCGGTCGGAGCTGCCTTTTACGGACAAACCCCTGCTTTTGGGACGGCACCACCGCTCCTTGAGTCCTTCTCTTCCCGCGGTGGAACACCCATCTTGATTGGAACGAACGGTGCCACCTTGCCTTCGCCCGTGGTTCGCTTGGCTCCAGCCATTACTGCCCCAGATGGCGGTGCTACCACCAACGTTGGCGTCAATTTTAACAACTTTTTCGGCACCTCAGCTGCTGCGCCTCATGCGGGTGCCGTGGCGGCTTTGCTCCAGAATTTGGCGGGCGGGATCTTAACGCCGGCTCAAATCCGTTCGGCGATGACGAGCACCGCCATTAACATCGGGCCGGTGGGTTTTGATTTTGATTCGGGCTCCGGTTTGTTAGATGCCCTGGCGGCTGCCACAACTCCGATCACGCTGCCGGACACCGTGCAGCGAGAGCCAAATCGGAATCTTAAGATCGCAATTAGCCAGCTTCTGGCCAACGATATCAATCCTGACCTATCTCCCTTGACTTTCGTGGGAACTAGCCCGCTCAGCGCCCTGGGTGCCGCGGTCGGTGTGAATGGCTCGTTTATTACCTATCTGGCGCCCGTGGCCAATTCCACGGATACATTTAGCTACATCGTCACGGATGGGTCGACGCATCGTTCGACCAATATCGTCACGGTCAATGTGGGGCTGATCGATGATCTCCTGCTACGACCTAACGTGGTCAGTATCGTGATGAGTCCCCCGGACGTAATCCTCAATTTTGTCGGGATCCCAGGCCGAACTTATCGCGTGCAATTTACCACCAGCGTTTCCCTACCAGCGCCGTGGACCGACCTTTCCGGAGTGCTCACGGCGGCCGCTAGCGGCCGCTTCACTTTCACGGACTTCAATCCGCCGTCCCCGGTGCGAATGTATCGGGCCATCGAAGTCCCTTGAATAGTTGATCTGCCACTTTCAAACACATTTTCTATGAATCCCAATTCTCCTTCGTTGCGAAGCGGCCGAACCCGATTCGCTGCGCTGATCGTACCGATTTCCGTCCTCCTCACTTCCGTGCCGATCCACGCGGCCACTGAATCCTTCCCCTTCGTAGTTGGAACAGCCGTTCCCGACGGAACCTCCGCGGGCTTGGCCGATGTCCAGACGATTTCATCTTCACTATCGACTTTGACCGACGTCAATGTAACCCTGGATCTCTCGGCGATTGGTGCCGGGGGATTTAACGGAGACTTGTACGTAACCCTGGTTCACGACACCGGATTCGGGGTGCTCCTGAATCGAGTGGGTCGCACGGCTATCGCGCCCTTCGGCTACGGAGACCAGGGTTTCACGATCACTCTGGACGATCAGTCGCCCGACAACGTCCACTCCTATCGCACCACGCTTTTCGCCAATGAGACCACGGCCCTAGTGGGAACCTTAACGGGAAGTTGGAAACCAGACGGGAGAACCACCGACCCCGCCGCGGTCGTCACCTCCGATACAGCCACGACCGGATTAGGCAGCTTTAACGGAACGGCGGGCAGCGGACAATGGATCCTGTTCGTTGCGGATATTGAACGGGGGGCCACCATGAGGTTGAACAATTGGTCACTCCAACTGACCGGAGTTGCGGTCCCAGAATCCTCCTCTGCTGTGGCCGTATTAGGGATGTTCGGTGCTTTGACCTGGTTCGCTTGGCGAAGGAATCGAAGTCGTTGAGCGGTCCAAATTTTTGGTACACGTTGGAATTTGGGCCCGGAGTTTTTTCTCTGCTTGGCCCGTGAGTATTCCTCTCATAACCTGGTGAGAATGCTTGCTGCGCTCACGACGCTGTTTCATCCGGAGACTTGGCTGGCCAATCCGATCACGATTGCCATCACGCTCTTTCAAGTTTGGATGGGCATTGATGCCTTGCGTCGGCGTGACTACGTGTGGGCCGCCTTCATCGTCATTGGCTGGGGGTTCTCGGCCCTCTTTTACTTCCTTCAAGTCTATCGTACCCAAGGACCCGCTGGTGGCGGTGGGGGTGCCTTAGCCGGATTTGAACTGCCCGGTGCCGGAAATCGACGTCAGATCAAGGAACTGACTAGCCGGATTTATCATCTTGATCATGCCCGCGATCACTTGGATCTCGCCGACATCTATTTCTCGCAGGGCAAACTGTCGCAAGCCGAACTCAGTTATCGCGAATCGCTGAAACGCGATCCGTCCGATCTCGACGCAATCGCGCATCTCGGTCAATGCCTTCTCCGACAGAATCGCTTGGAGGAAGCTAAGCCGCTGTTGGAACAGGCGCTGGCCGCGGAACCCAGGCATGACTACGGCCACACACAAATGGCCCTGGCCGAGTTGCAAACCCTGATGGGCGACACCGACAGGGCTTTGACCACTTGGGAGCGAGTATTGGCCAACAACAGCTACGCTCGGGCTCGGGTTCAATTGGCCGAATTGTTGATCAAAAAAGGCGACCGTGATCGCGCTCGCAAGGAGTTACAAGAAGCGATTTCTGACGATGCTCACCTACCAAAATATC
>JAYVTS010000414.1:0-18961 GCA_043788645.1 Verrucomicrobiota bacterium | reverse complement strand
CCCCAGTTTTCGGGCAAGATTGCCGCAACCCCAGGGTAGAACACATACTTTAGGAGGGGGAAGCCGACGAAGGGTGGGTTTGTGAAAATGATCAAAGTGCGCGTGTGTCAGCAGGACTAGGTCAATCGGCGGTAAATCATGCAGGTGCAAGCCCGGCCGACGAAGCCGCTTGAGGAGAAATAGCCAATTAGCAAAGTTTGGATCGATTAACGCGTTGAGCGTGGAGAATTGGACCAGGAACGAGGCGTGCCCGATCCAGGTGAGGGCGAGTTCACTGCGCGCAAGCCTCGGAAATACCGGAGTCTTCGTCGTGCCCATCCGCCGGGTGACGAGGGCTTTCCAAACTAGCTCTCGAAAAAATGTGCGTGGCGAAAAATGATGGGCGGGCGTCAAATCCTTGAAGGAGCGCGGCAGCCGCTTTCGGTGCGGTGGAGATTTTTCCTCGGTACTCAATTCAATGAACGACTAAGGCAGCTCGTTGACGTTCCTCGCTCCACCAGGTGCGGAGAGAATCAACAATGCGTTCTTCCAGTTCCCGGCAGCCATTGGTCCAGTGTTTTCGGCCGAGCAACAGTTTAACGGCACCCCGTAGATTGCGGAATTCAACGACCTCTGGCTTGGCCGTTAGGCCCGCACGGAGCGCCGCGTGAAGCCGTGGAAAAAAGCACAGCTCTCCTAATTTTCCCGCCAAAGCCGCGAGTTCACGTAAGTCCGCGCTTTGGACTTGAACTTCGTTCACCTCAATGCTTGCGGGGATGAAATCACCGGGTGGGTCCACCTCCGACGTGATCGCAGGAACGCAAATGGCGACTTCGGTTTTCAACTCCGCTACCTCGGTCACTTCCAACGCCAGACCAAACCCCGCAAGCACTCTACCCAAGGCCTCCGCAAACTCACGCACCGTGACCGTCTCCCGGTGGATTTCCTCCTTAAAATAGTGCAACACACCCGCGGCGGCGTGGCGAAGCACTTCGGGATCGACGACCCCGGCAGCCCCGCCAATGATTTCCATCGTTATTTGCTCGACGGAACACGGGATGATAGCCCCGTCTTCTCCTTTCAACCACAAACAGTCCTGACGCAGTTGAATCATTTTGAGATCAATAACAGTTCAAGGTTTCTCCAGCCGAGCTTCACTCGTGGGGTTGGGGTCAGTAATCAAAGTCAATTGACGCTTGTCAGGGCGTGGTAGATTCGCAATGAGGGCCGCTTCATTGACAAAGTCGCTCACTTCTTCAAATTGTCGATAGATGCTTGCAAAGCGGATATAGGCCACCGGGTCCAGTTGCCTGAGCTCGCGCATCACTCGTTCACCGATATCAGTACCGGCCACTTCCCGATCAAACGTGCGTCCCAAACTGTCCAGTACCCGCCCCACCGCGGCTTCGATATCCTCTGCCGAAACGGGCCGCTTTTGACACGCACGCTCAAAAGATTTCCTTAGCTTGTCTCGGGAAAAGGGCTCCCGGCGACTGTCCCTTTTGATCACGATCAGCTGCTCGCGTTCAATTTCTTCGTAGGTCGTAAAACGATGCTCGCACCCCAAACACTCGCGACGGCGGCGGATCGTCGCGCCTTCTTTGGAGGCCCGCGAATCAATCACGCGGTCTTCCTGGCCGCCACATTTCGGACATTGCATATTGGCCTGGCAACCCCACTGGCTGCGGTCACCTATTAGCTATCCTACAACCGGTGGTAGAGTCAATTGGATTGATGCCATTGGGAGTAACTTGGCACGATTGAGTCAGGTGCCGGTGAACAACTTACGAACCGGAGGGTAGGTTATCTCTTATCAGGGATCCTCGATAACTGATTTTCCGATCGAGCAGGTGCCCCTTACCCTCACGGCTTGTGCCTCGCATCGTTCCATCCACAGGTCGTCGACCCGAGATTCGGCTTTTAGCGGACTTGATCGCGTTACCGAGCGTAAATCCGGCGTTTCTGCCCGCCAATGATCCGAGAACCGGTGAGGCGGGAATGGCTGAACATTTGGCATCCTTGGCAAAAAGGGCCGGTTTGACCGTCGAATTTCAGGAAGTTGCTCCCGGTCGTCGGAATATTCTCGCCCGACTGACGCCCTCGGGTCCCGTAAAACATCGGATTTTACTAGCGCCCCATCTCGATACCGTCGGTGAACCAAATCTCACGCCTCAACTCATCCCCAGAATTGCCCACGGCCGCGTCTACGGCCGGGGCGCCTGCGATACCAAAGGCTGCGTCGCCGCCATGTTCCAGGCGCTCTTGGAAGTCGCCACCTCCGGACCGCGCCCCACGAACACTGAACTTGTTTTTGTCGGCTTGGTCGATGAGGAGAACGGGCAATTAGGCTCCCGCACTTATGCGAAACGAGCCCAACGACGACCGAATCGCGAGGATTTGCGGGCGGATCTCGCCTTGGTCGGTGAACCCACTCGATTGGAGGTCGTTACGGCGCACAAGGGCGATGTTTGGCTCCAATTACGGACCCGCGGATTGGCTGCGCACGGGGCGACGCCGCATCT
This sequence comes from Verrucomicrobiota bacterium, assembly GCA_043788645.1. GTDB lineage: Bacteria > Verrucomicrobiota > Verrucomicrobiia > Limisphaerales > UBA9464 > CANIZL01. The sequence continues at coordinate 16,460 of JAYVTS010000414.1, read as the reverse complement.
CGGGAAGAACGCGATTACCGAAATGGCTCGCGCCGTTCTCGCCTTGGAAGGGGACTACGCGGCCGAATTACGGCGTCGTCCATCCCACCCATTGCTGGGCCGGCCGACGATCAACGTCGGCTCGATTTGCGGCGGGACGCAGCCGAATATTGTACCCGCCGAGTGCGAGGTGTCGTTGGATCGGCGGTTCTTGCCCCAGGAGACACCGCTCCGTGTCTGCCGCGAGATTCAGACCGTGCTGCGGCGGGCCGGAGTCCGTGCGGAGTTCGTGGATTTGCGAGGCGATCCCTGCTTGGCCCTCGAAACCGACGCCACGCTGCCCCTCGTTCGCCAGTTGTTAAAGGCCGCCGGACGACGACGCGCCAGAGGAGTGGACTATTTCTGCGATGCGGCGCCGTTGGCGGCCGGTGGAATTCCCGCGGTCGTCTTTGGCCCAGGGAATATTGCCCAAGCCCATACGTCCGAGGAATGGATTGAAGTCCACCAAATGGAAGCGGCGGTGGCGGTGTTGTTACGCTTTTTGCGCGGGCAGCCGTGAAAGGAACCCGACGCACGAAAAGGGGTCATCCTCGGGATCACATGTTGATCCGCATCGAGAGGAGCAAGCGCCTTCTCCGCTGAGATCTTGCGTTGGAGCGATGCGACGCGGGGCGGCTTTGGTTTTTGGATTAAACGAGAATGGGGTGGCCGACGGGACTCGAACCCGCAACAACCAGAATCACAATCTGGGGATCTACCATTGATCTACGACCACCAACCAGAGCGAAACGCTAGAAGTTTCGCCGAGTAGCGTCAAGGCGTCAGCAACCTTAATCGTATTCGCCGGGCGGCCAGCGGAGGCGCCGGCCGATCCGAAATTCCCGGAGTGGGTGCCGCCCCGGCACCCACGCGCGACGCAGGGAGCGCGTCTCTTCGACCTCCTCCGCACCTGTGAAACAATGGACAACGAGAGTTGAGTAATTTGATCGCTACTATAAATCTCAGTCCGTTCGGAGTGGGGCGCACTCGTGACTTTCTGGTCTTGAACGCGAATCGGAATCAGCGAGCCTTGGGTGATTATGCGTCCCGCTCCGTCAAAGCGTCTGCCCCCGATCCGTCAGTTGGTAGAGGTCATGGCCGCGTTGCGAGCCCCCGACGGTTGCCCCTGGGATCGCGAACAGGATCATCAAACCCTCCGCTACCACGCCGTCGAAGAGGTTTACGAACTCCTCGACGCCATCGATGCGAAGGATGACGTCGAACTAGAGGAAGAACTGGGCGACTTGTTATTACAGGTGGTTTTCCACGCACAACTTGCCAGCGAACGCAGGGTGTTTGATTTCAACGCCCTCACCCAAGGGCTCGTCGACAAGCTGGTCCGACGGCATCCCCATGTCTTCGGGGCCGTGCAGGTGAAAGATGTCGACCAGGTTTGGGTGAATTGGGAACGGATCAAGCGCGCGGAAAAAGCCGGGTCGAAACACGAACGGAAATCGGCGTTCGACGGAATTCCAACGCAATTGCCGGCCCTTCTCCGGGTTCAAAAGCTCGTGAAAAAGGCCAAAAAAGCCGCCTTACTCGTGCCTTCGCCGCCCTCGCTGCCCTCGCTGCCCCGGGCCAAATCAAAAGCAAAGGCAAAACGCGCGGTGGCCGAGCAGCTCTTCGCACTCGCCCAGTTCTGCCAAGAGCAGGATTGGAACGCGGAAGCTTTACTGCGGACGGAGGCAAAAAAACGTGAGCGACAATGGCGGTCGGCGGAAGCAAAAAACAAACGTTCTGAATCAATCTAGAAACAACGCCCTATTTGGCCGGTTGCGGATTTCGCCATTCGCGATTATCCCGCGCCATCAAATCGTCGGACGCACTCGGCCCCCACGTTCCGGCTGAATAAAATTCGCGGTTCGTCAGGGCTTTGCCAATCCAGGCAATGCGGACGGCATCAACAATGGACCAGGCGGTCTCCACTTCATCGCGCCGAATGAAAAGGGTGGCGTCGCCTGCGATCGCCTCCAGCAAAAGGCGTTCGTAGGCTTCCGGCGTATATGCACCGAATTCAGAGTCGTAGCTGAAACGCATCCGCACGGGACGCAATTCCGTGGCTGCTCCCGGAACCTTACCGTTAAAGCGAAGAGTAATTCCCTCATTGGGCTGCAATCGCAGGGTGAGCGAGTTCGGATCGAGTTGGGTGTTGGCACCGAAAAGAATATTGGGTGCGGCCTTGAATTGAACCCGCACTTCGGAGGCGCTGAGGGGAAGATTTTTACCCGTCCGCAAATAGAACGGGACCCCGGCCCAGCGCCAATTGTCGATGAACAAACGCATGGCCACGAAGGTTTCGACGTTTGAGGTCGGTTTGACTTTGGGCTCACTTCGATAGGCCGGCCGCGGTTCGCTATCGACGACGCCGGCAAAATATTGCCCACGCACCACATTCTCCAAGACTTGCGCTGCCCCCATGGACCGAACGGACTTGAGCAACTTCACCTTTTCGTCCCGGATATTTTCCGCGCCAATCGACGAAGGCGGCTCCATGCCCACGAGGGATAGGATTTGGAGCATGTGATTCTGGACCATGTCGCGCATCGCCCCGGCCTCCTCGTAGTAGCCGCCTCGACTGCCGACCCCGATTTTTTCGGAGACAGTGATTTGGATATGATCGATGGATTCGCGGTTCCAAAGGCGCTCAAAAATACCATTCGAGAAGCGAAACATGAGAATGTTCTGAACCGTTTCCTTCCCGAGATAATGGTCGATGCGAAAGATCTGACGTTCGTGGCAGAAACGGATGAGTTCCGCATTCAACTCTTGGGCGCTGGCGAGGTCGTGCCCAAAGGGTTTCTCGATCACCAAGCGGTCCGCCGTCAATCCATCTTCCTTCTTCAACAACCCGGCGGTGCTCAGGCGTGAAGCAATCTCCCCAAATAGACTGGGTTGAACCGAGAGATAGAACAGGACATTTTCCTTCAGCTTATGATTCGGACTCGCGTCAATCATCTGCTTGAGCTTTTCATAGCCCGCAGGGTCAGAAATGTCCGCCTGACAATAGCTGATATTCTGGGCGAAAACGTTCCAAACCTCGTCATTGACCGGTTTGGTGCGTGAGAACTCGGTCAAAGCGTCCCGGAGTTCCTGCCGGAAAGAAGCCTCCGTCTTTTCCCGACGCGCAAACCCAATGATGCGGTACGGAGTCGGCAGCGCATTTTCTAGGGCTAGGTGGTACAGGGCGGGAATCAGCTTGCGGGCCGTCAGATCGCCGGAGGCACCGAAGATGACGATGGTACAGGGTTCGACCTGCCGCCGGGAACCCGCCGCGCGGCTGGCGAGGAGTTCATCGAGATTTTCCGCAGATTCGCTCATAACTCCCGCCAGGATGGGGGAAGTCCCGGCAGATTCAACGGTGGGTTCAAAGAAGGATTTTTGGAACGTCGCATCAACAGTCAAAAGTGCCAGCCAAAGGTGAGGAGGAGGGCGTGGCTCAAGTATTCATACCGGCCGTCTGCGGTCTGTCCCGTCGCGGAGGGGGCGCTCCCCGTGACGGATCGAGGCGGGCCATAGCCCAGCTGGTAGGCGAGATCGATGGTGAGATGCTCTCCGTGATGCCCGGTGCCGATGGAAAAAAAGTGCCGATCCAGATCGGTCACCAGCGGCGTGTAATGGGCCGAAGGCACGGAGTTCTCGTTGAAGATGTAGCCACCACTAACCTGCCAGCCGTTTCCCAAGTACCGGGTCGCACCGAATTCGTAGTACCAGCTTGACACCCAATTGAGGGTCAACGGCACGTCCTGAGGTAACAAGGGCGGAAACGGCGTGGTCTGATGAATAGCGATGGTCCCGAGGCGATTCCAGCCCGTGTACTCCGCATTAAATTCAAAATTCCAAGCGGGTGTCGGCCGATAAGAAATCCCACAAACGACCTCCAACGGAAACGGGAATGCGGCCGTGGCATCGACCCGCTGGTTGGGGAACGAGGGCACGGGCTCGTAGGCGGCGTTGTTGTGGTACTGCGTATGGCCCTTGAGATCCAGGGTGGTGGGGCTCCGAAAGTTCGCGCCGAGCGTAATTTTTTCGCAGGGTTTCCACAGCGCACCGAGATTATATCCCAAGCCCCACGCCGACCCTTTGAAACCAAATTCATCCGCTGATTGACTCGGCCACACCAGGCCCTGCCGGAGATCGACCTGGGCATAATTCGCAGTCAATCCCGCAGCGATGGATAGGCGAGGTAGCACCTGCCAGGCCACAACGGGGTTGATGACAATATAGGTCAGATTTCCCCGAGTCGCAACGGTTCGGAAGCCGGTGTTCTCAGGCCAATTCAAACTGAGACCGAAAGGTGAATACAGTCCCAAGCCAAAAGCGGTCGGGAGTTTTTCGACTCCATACGTGTAAAAAAACTGAGGAATGCCGTGCCACGGATTGGTGTTCTCATAACTGCCACCGGCAGGCGATTTGTATTTAACCCCCAAATCCAATCCGTAAATCCCACCCCTGACATTTTCGCCGGACAACTGGGTAATGCCCGCCGGATTGTAGTAGATGGCGGAGGGATTGTCGGCCGTAGCAACAAAAGCTTCGCCGCGTGCACTGGCTAAAGCGTCCTGGCTCGGGAGATTAAACCCGGTCGCGCGGACTCCGCCGAAGCCCAAGGAAAACGCACCCACGGCACAAGCCGGGAGCAGGAATTTAAATCTGAATCCGAATGTGTGGTACATCGGATGACGACTTATCGCTTGCAATGCCCCAGGTCAAGCCGAAGCGGCAGCTCCCGACGCTCCGACCTTTTTAGCCAGGCTAATTATGGTTGGGTCCGGAAAGCGATTGCAAACGAAGGGCCCGAGTTCAGAAATCAGGGTTTTGCTCGGCCGAGTCTGAATCTGATCCGAAATCCGTTTAGGATCCTCCGTTTGGAGAGTTCCCCTGGTTTTTCTCGGCCGCAACGACTCGGCGAAAAAAGGCGTGCCCGCCGAGCTTGGCCACCAGCCAAAGGCCGAGCGTCGGGGATAGAGCCAATAACAGGAGCACAGGACGTACCGGATAACGGCTGATCAAAATCTCCGGTCGATCCCTCCGAATCCCCCGCAACACCGCCGCCGCCACCCGTTCCGGTCGCACGGCCCCCAACAGCGCGGGCGCCGCACAACCCGTTCGTGCTTTGAGTCGGGCATAAATCCCGGCTTCGACGAAGCCCGGCGTGATCACGGAGGCACTGACCCCAGTCCCTTGACAGGTGGCGCGCAGGGAGAAAGTAAACGCCGTCAATCCCGCCTTGCTAGCCGCGTACGGCTCCTGAAAGGCCGGACCTGACTTACCGGCCAAGGAAGACATATTGACAATGTGCCCCGAGCGACGACGCAACATCTCGGGTAGTACCAAGCGTGTGAGCAACAGGGGCGCCCGGAGGTTTACGGCGATGACCTCTTCGAGCTGGGTCTCGGCCAATTCATCGAACGGCGTGCAGTATTCGACGCCCGCGTTGTTGATGAGCAGATCCACCGGCCCCAATTGTTTCCGTGCGCTAGCTACCACTCGTTCGCGTTCCACCTGTTCCCGCAAATCGGCCGCTAAAAAACCCGTCCGCACACCGTGCGCGGCCGCGCGAACGGCCACCTCTTCCAGTCCGGGATTGATGAATCCAACGAGAAAAAGATTCACCCCCGCCTGGGCGAGTGCGTCGGCGATAAAGACGCCCAGTCCACCGTTGGCACCAGTGAGGATCGCTGTTTTTCCGCGGAGATCTTTCATAGGCGAGACGGAAATCGTGGTTCAAACTCATGTTCCGTGAAATGGATGCCACCCTCAGTTACCCGGGCGGTTACAAAAAGGGGGACGAGCGCGGTGACATAGATTCCGTATGTTTCACAGATAGAATGTACCGGCGCAACAACGCAATGGCGTCGGTACTCGTTTGAAGAATTTGACGCCGTTGACTTTTCGTAGAACCCAGCTCCCGACGACGCGTGTTCGTGGCTGCAATTGGATTAACCCATCAACTAAGAATTAGGTTTCGGTGAATCGACTGATACGGTAGGCAGCAACCACGGGATCGTCGGACCAGGAACAACCCTAAAAAATGGTTGAGCCCCGGGCGACGCCGGACCGGCAGCTTTTTCGTCGAAACATGACTAGTCCGAAAGCCGACACTCCGCTCTACCTGAGCCGGGACCTCCTGGTGTGCTGCCGCAATAGCCAGGGGATCGAAGTGCGGGCGACGCCCGCTCGTATCACTCGCTACAACCTGGTTTTTGAGGTCTACAACCCCTACAGCATTTTGCAGATGTCCGAGGTCTTGAGCGACTTTCGGATTACCATCGGAGAGCGGTTGGTCTATGCCGGGCGTGCGGTGGTCAACAACTTGGTCAATACCGGCATCATGGTGCTGTGCGAAGCCACGCTGGATGAGGCGTGGCTCGACGTTGACCTCTTTTCCCCGATTAGCCAACGAGACCGGCTGAAGAGCGAACTGGACTCGTTTCTTCAAGAGTGCCGGAAAATCGCCTGGGTCGATCCCCAGTTCAAGGTCGTCGTGGCGGATATGCAAACGTTGCTGACCGATCTGCGCCGCTGGTTGGAGCAATTGGAACTTGGAATTCGGTCGATTCCGACGGGGGACCGCTCCGCTTTCGAGCGCGAAGTGGTGGAGGAATTGCGTCCGTCCTTACTTTCTTCGGTGGATGGCTTATTCGCCGAGTTTGAAACGATTGCCTGTCGTTTACCGACGGACAATCAAAGCATGCACCGCAGTTATATGCGGCGACAGTTGCATCCGCTCATATTGTGCGCACCGTTTGCTTACCGAACCTACCGGAAGCCGCTGGGCTATGCCGGCGATTATGAAATGGTGAACATGATTCTGCGCGACCCGCTGGAGGGTAGCTCGTTGTTCGCCAAAATGGTCAATCTCTGGTTTCTCAACCAAGCACCGGCCAAAGCCCACCGGAATCGGATCGACTATTTGACCGGTGCTCTGAAAGAACGAACTGCGGAATTGGCCGCCCAAGGTCGCAGAAATCGCATCCTGAATTTAGGCTGCGGTCCCGCTCAGGAGATTCAGCGCTTCATGACCGAAAGCGATGTCTCCAATCACGCCGACTTTTTGCTCTTGGATTTTAATGACGAAACGTTGGCCTTTACGGGGGAGCGACTGGAAAAACTGCGGCAACTCCATCACCGCACCACCGGATTGCAGTACGCCAAACGTTCGGTGCATCAGTTGCTGAAAGATTCGGTCCGAGTGGACCCCGCCGCCCCCAAGTACGACACCATTTATTGCGCCGGACTGTTCGATTACCTCTCGGATCGGATCTGTCAGCGGCTCATCAATCTTTTCTATGAACAACTCGCGCCGGGCGGGCTTGTCATCGCAACCAACGTGGATCCCTCCAATCCGTTGCGTAATGGGATGGAATTCCTCCTCGAATGGCACTTGATCTATCGCGATCCGGCGCAAATGAGGCTCCTCCACCCGACGGGCACCTCCGCCCAGGATATCGTGTCGAAATCGGATGAAACCGGCGTCAACATCTACCTTGAAGTTCGCAAGCCCGGAGTCTAATTCTAATTCCGTCGGTTCGGCGAGCTTGACGCGCACCGGGCCGGAACTCCAAGCGGATCCGGAATTCCAGGCGGCGCTCGCCACCGATACGCAGCAAGAACGCCTGCGCACCGGCAAGGTCGCCTGCATCCTGGTCATTCTCCTCATGCCGTTGGGCACCGCCGCCGACTGGTTTGTCTATCCGCGCGAGGTCGGTTTTTTCTTTGCCCTGCGCGTGGCCTGTTCGATCGCCGCCAGTGGATTGCTGGCGTTACATTACCTCGATTTTGGGAAACAGCACATCCGTTGGCTCGGGGCGCCCATTGCGTTACTGCCCGCAGCGGTGATCGCGATGATGATCAGCCACCGAGATGGATTTAACTCACCTTACTACGCCGCCCTGATCCTCGTCCTGCTGGCGGTCAATGTCGTGGTCCATTGGAACCTCGGGGAATCGCTTTTCACCACCGGTTGCATTATCGTCTTTTACGCGGTCGCCGGGCTGGCCAGTCCTTCAGTGGCCCAAACAGATCGGACGTTCGTCAGTTTCTATTTCCTGGCCTTAACAGGGGTCATCGTCGTCAGCGGTAATTTTCTCTACAATAGCCTTCGGTTTCGTGAGTTTGCGTCGCGGTATGAGTTGGAGCGGAGTCGCCGTTTGCTCGAACTTAGCTTTACGCGTTTGCGCGAACTCGACGAATTGAAAGGCCGCTTCTTCGCCAACATCAGCCATGAATTGCGGACGCCGCTCACGTTGCTGCTCGGCCCAGTCGAACTTTTACGGGCGCACCCGGCCCTGGTCCGAGATGAGCGCCTCCAGGACTGCGTCGAAACGATGCATGACAATGGGATGCGATTACTCAAGCTGATTAATGATTTGCTTGATTTGGTGCGCTTGGATGCCGGTCGGTTGAAACTCAACCTTGTCTCCGTGGAAGTGGATAGTTTTTTACGCGGGCTTTTGGTGGCGGTGCGCCGTTTTGCCGAAGACCGTGGGCTCCGGGTTCACCACGAGTTGCAATCCGATCTCGTCCAGTTAGTTGCGGATCCTGACAAGCTCGAAAAAGTCTTTCTCAACCTCCTGTTTAATAGCATCAAGTTTACGCCGGCCGGTGGCCGCATTTCCCTGCGCGCGCGGCGAGAGGGCGACCACGCGGTATTTGAAGTCAGTGATACGGGCGTGGGGGTGGCCAACGAACAACTGCCGCACTTGTTCGAACGTTTCTGGCAGGCCGACACCTCATCCCACCGCAAGTACCAGGGCGCCGGTATCGGTCTGGCGCTCTCCAAGGAGCTGGTCGAATTGCATGGAGGGACGATCAAAGCGGAGAGCGAAGTCGGGCATGGAACGACAATGGTCGTGCATCTGCCGTTGGGCCGGGCTACCAACGGGGTGGTCGCTCCATCCATTTCTACCGTGCCACTCGTCCTGCCTTTGGAAGCCGAGCGGACAAGCGAGACCGAACTTCGGGCGCGTGCGGATCCAGTGATCAATGCGCTCTTCCGTCGAGCCGAACTTCATGCCAGTATTACGCCATTACGCGACAGCCTGCGCCCGTGGTCGCCGCCCCGCGGCGCCCGTCTACGGCCCAAGCTGCTCCTGGCGGATGACGAACCCGATATGTTGCGATTCCTCCGGACCCAGTTGGAAGACGACTACGAGATCTTGGAAGCGGTCGATGGCGCCCAAGCCTTGGCTTTGGCCACGCAATACCTTCCCGAGTTGACCGTGTGCGACATGATGCTACCGGAGAAAGACGGTTTGGAAGTCTGCCGCGAACTTCGCGCCAGTCACATTACTCGGGGCCTTCCTTTTCTGATGCTGACCGCTCGGGCGGACGAAGATACCAAGCTCGCCGCGCTCGCGGCCGGAGCGAGCGATTTTTTATCCAAGCCGTTTTCGACCGCCGAGCTGCGCCTGCGGCTCAAGAACCTCGTGGACGCCCATCAGTTGCAGCGGGAATTATCGAATCAGAACAAAAAGCTCGAAGCGACGATTGAACAACTAAAGGAAACGGAATTGCAGCTGGTTCAATCCGATAAAATGGCTTCCCTCGGGCGAATGAGTGCCGGGATCATTCATGAAATTAACAATCCGTTGAACTTTGCCCGCACGGGCTTGTATCTCATTGCGCGTTATGCGAAAAAGCTTCCCGAACCGGAGCGGGGTCATTGTGAAGAAACCTTGCAAGACATTGAAGAGGGCGTCCAGCGGGTGGCGAATATCGTGTCCGATCTCCGTTCTTTCTCGCACCCCCAGGGCGGAGAACTCGACGAAGTCGATGTGGCGGAAACCCTGGGGGTCGCCCTTCGGTTTCTCGCCAACGAGTGGAAGGACGACCGGGTCAATCTCCAAAACGAGATTTCAAAAGGCTTGGTAGTTCAAGCAGTTCGGACAAAGCTGGTGCAGATCTTCGTGAATCTACTCCAGAACGCTTTTGATTCCTTACTCACTCGGGTGGCGGACGGAGAACTGCCGACGATGCGCTTGAGTGCGCACGTCGAGGGCGGATGGTGCCGGATTAAGCTGTGGGATAATGGCCCGGGCATCGCGGCATCACATCTCCCACGCATCTTCGATCCCTTCTTTACCACCAAGGAAGTGGGCAAAGGCGTTGGCCTCGGCCTGAGTATCTGTTATCGGATTCTCAGCGAGTTCGGTGCGCGCATTTCGGTCCGCAGCGAAGAGGGACGGTTTTGTGAATTTACTTTGGAATTTCCGGAAGTCGTGCGAGAACCAGTGGTCCACGAGTCCGAACAGCTAAAAACTAGCGCATGAACCCATTCAAAGACTACCAACGGTTTGCCCTCCTCTACGTGGATGACGAGGAGAAATCGCTTAAACTCTTTGTCCGAGCCTTCGAGGCGACGTTCAAGATCTTTACCGCCACGAACGCGAAAGACGCCTTCCGCATCCTCGAAGAGCACAAGGATGAAATCGGGATCATTCTGAGCGATCAACGCATGCCCGGAGAACAGGGGGTGCAACTTCTTGAGCGCACTCGGCGATTACGCCCTCAGATTATCCGCATGTTGGTCACCGCCTTCGCCGACTTGGAGGCTGCCGTCTCCGCCGTCAATAACGGGGCGATCTACCGGTATATCTCCAAACCGTGGGACACCGCCGACCTGGAAATAACGTTAAAACGGGCGTTTGACTACTACTCGCTCCAGTTGGAACGCGACAATCTCCTGGGAGAAAAACTCTCTTCAGTCCACAAACTCCTCGTCACGGATCGGGTCCTCAGCCTGGGAGTCCTCGCCGCCGGTTTGAGCGGGCACCTGCAGCACGCGCTCGATGCGGTCCGTACATTCCTCGAAATGGCGTCGAAATCCACACCTGGCGACGTTGTCGATCTCAACCAACTTCGGAATCCAAATTTCTGGCCGGAATTTCAAGACAACGTTCGCACCCGGCTCAAACAAGTTCTGGGACTCCTCGACGATTTTGCCGACGAGAAGGGTGTGCCCTTCAAGTTCGAGACGGAGGTTAAGCTCCATGAAGTCGTCGATCAGGCCCGGACCCAACTCGCGGTTGAAATTGCTCACCGGCGTTTGGAAATCGTCAACCGGGTGCCGCCAGATTTCCCGCCATTGCTCGTTGATGGACGACGATTCCGAAAACTCTTCGCGTTCTTGCTCCGAAACGAACTCGCCCTCTTGCCCGAAGGCGGAATCGTTTGCATTGAAGCCGCGGTTCGACCTACGACCCCGGCTGAGCCACCAGAAATTGAAATCTTCGTGAGCGACAATGGCCCCGGGATTCCGCCCGACGCACTGGCCACGGTTTTTGATCCGCTCCGTCGAGAGTTAGGCGATCCTCGTGACGTCGGCATCTACCTGATGGCTTGCTACTTTATCGTTTTCCATCATGGCGGTCGCATTGATCTTGGAAGAGAGGGGCATCCCGGTGCCGCCCTCACTTTGACGCTGCCGCTCCGGCCCACACCCATCAGTCCCACGAGCGAACTGGAGGACTTTCTCCTCCGAGCCACCACCAATGAACGGCTGTGGGAACGCCTGATGTCAGGTACCGAATAGGTCGGTCGAACCTTGGTTAGTAAGCGGCCGGTCGATTGGATTTTGCTCTCGCAATGCCCGCTGAACCGCCAGGCCCAACGCCTGGGCATTGTGCGGTTTAGAGAGCAATTCACGAATCCCCAGTGCTCGAACGGTCTCACTCGTGAGGTTTGCCCCGTAGCCAGTCGTTAAAATAATCGGCAGATCCGGCCTGATCTCTAGGAGCCGACGGGCGAAATCCGTTCCCGTCATTCCCGGCATGGTCAGGTCCGTAATGACGAGGTCAAACCCCGTCGGATCCGCCCGAACCGCTTCCAAGGCCTCGGTCACGTCCGTCTTACATTCCACCACGTAGTTCAGTCGTTCGAGCATCTTGCGACCAATGACGACGAGTTGTTTTTCATCGTCCACCAGCAAAATACTCTGCCCTTGCCCGGATGGAACTCTCGCGACCTCAATCGCTGGCTCAACGACCTGGACCGCATAGGCCGGAAAATACAAGTGAAAGGTCGTTCCTTCGCCCGGCTCACTGTAGACGGTGATCACCCCATCATGCCGATGCATAATGCCATGCACCACCGAGAGCCCCAAACCCGTGCCTTCACCGGGGGCTTTCGTCGTAAAAAACGGTTCAAAAATATGCTCCAACGTCAGCCGGTCCATGCCGCATCCAGTGTCACGGACCGTCAACCGTACGTAAGTACCCATCCGCAGTTTAGGATTGGCCTCGGCCAGGAGTGCATCCACGATAAAAGGCTCTAAGCGAATGGTTAATCGTCCCGGACGCCCCTTCATCGCATGCCCTGCATTGGTGCAAAGATTCATCAGCACCTGATGAATCTGGGTGGGGTCGGCGAGCACGGTCGGCAAGTCCGAGGCTAACTCGACATCGAACACAATCGTTGATGGGATGGACGCCCGCAGCAGTTTGAGCGGTTCCGCGACCAATGGCCGTAGCTGGACGAGGCCCCGTTGCTGGTCTTTTTGACGACTGAACGTCAAAATCTGGCGCACTAACTCCGCGGCGCGCGCACTCGCTTGCCGCGCTGAAGCGAGGTATTCTTCCACCTCCGGTTGATCCTTCACCAAACTCTGGGCCAGTTCTGTAAAACCACTGATCGCCGTCAGAATATTATTAAAATCATGAGCAATGCCGCCCGCGAGCGTACCGATCGCTTTCATTTTTTGGGCCTCACGATATTGTTCTTCTAATTTGCACCGGGCCGTAATGTCCTCGGCGGTGCCCACAATTCGGTAAACCTGCCCCTCGGCATCGCAGATCGGGTAGGCCCGATCACGAATCCACCGCCAGGAACCATCCGGGCGTACGATGCGGTATACTTCATCGTAATCACCCCGACTCTGCTTGGTGGCAATCGCCTCAACGATCCGTAGCTGATCGGCCGGATGAACCGCCTCGGCGAATTTGCCGGGCTTTTGATACAGGAGTTCGCACGGTCGGCCCCAAATCGTTTCGTACGCCGGGCTAATATATAACATGGCTTGGGTGACCGGGTCGGTCATCCAGAACACCTCCTCAATGTTTTCGGCCAATTGCCGGAAACGCGTTTCACTTTCTCGCAACGCAACCACCGCTAGTTTGTGCGGGGTGACATCCACCAACGTACTTAGCTCTTGCGATTCACCGGTGCTCGGATCCTTAAACACTCGGACCGTGAGTTCCGCCCAATAGACGGTGCCGTCCGCCCGGAGGTATCGCTGTTCCAAAGTATAGCAATCACGCTCGTCCCTCGCTAACCGCAGCAGGAATTCATCGTGTCGCGCCCGGTCATCCGGATGAGTGGCTTGGCGATAAAGTTCAAGCTGCTGACAGGCAGCGGCCGGGACCCCGGTGAGTCGCACATGGGCGGGGTTGACCATTCGACTACTCGGATTACCCCGCTCCATCCACAGGATCCCTACGGGCATGGAATCGAAGATAAACCGAAAGCGGGCCTGCTCCCGCACCGTCGCCTTGTGCACCCGTACCCGCTCCGAAATATCGCGAACCACCATCACGATATAATCCCGGTGCAACCGCACCCACTTGGCGTTGAACTCCACCGGAAAAGTGGTTCCGTCCTTTCGCCGATGACGCCCTTCACCACTCCAGGAACCCGCTGTTTGAATCCGCTCCGCCCAGTGTGGCCAGGCCGATCGCTTGATCGTCGGATCGATGTCCGACACCCGCAACCCCAAAAGTTCCCCGCGACTATAACCCAGGGTCACACATTCTCGCTCATTGACATCGATAAAACGACCCGTATTAGGGTCTATCACTTCAAAGGCGTCATCCGATTGATCCACCAAAGTCCGAAATAATCGAAGCCCTTCATCCGCCCGTCTTCGTTCGGTGGTGTCGCGACTAATCCCGACTAAACCCGATATCTGCCCGGACGAATCCCGCAACGGCACCTTCGTGGTCAAGAGCCAACGTCGGCTCCCGTCTTCACTCACGATGGGCTCCTCACGATTGAGGATCGGCTCCCCCGATCCTAATACGGAAAGATCGTCCGCCGTGTAGGCCCGCGCCATGTCCATGGGGAAAAAATCATACACCGTCCGACCGATGACCTCTTCCATGCTGTTCCGACCAATGAGTTCCAAATTCGCCTGATTGAGCAAACGGAAACACCCTTTTTCATCCTTGAGGTAAATATAGTCGGGCAATTGATCGATCACTGTTCTCAGCAAGTTTCGCTCAGCCGCTAATTTTTCCTCGGCCGATTTGCGATCAGTAATGTCTTGCAACAACGCAACAAAATAATCGACGGCACCGTTGGGACGGCGAACACAATTCAAAGAAATTGTTGCGTGAATTGGTTGACCGTCCCGGCGAAGAAACCTTTGATCCAAGGAGTAACCCTCCCGCTTACCCTCCAAGACTTCGCGAAGCATTTCCGCTCCGACGCTCCGATCATTCGGATGAGATAAATCGGTCCAGGTTTTGCCCACGATCTCAGCTTTCTGATAGCCGAGGATTTTACAGAACTGGTCATTGACCTCCCCGCAGACTTGGGTGGGGGAGGTGATCGCCATGCCAATCAATCCCAACTCGAAATAGCGACGGAAACGTTCCTCGCTGATTCGGAGCGCCTCATCCGCCCGCTTTCGTTCGGTAATATCTCGGGCAATTTTGAAAGCTCCGATGACCTGCCCAGGCCGATCCAAAATGGGGAAGACACTCAACGAAACGGCAATCTGCTCCCCGTCTCCGCGCAACCGCATGGTTTCAAAGGCCTCGACTCGTTTGCCGCTACGGACTTGCTCCAACAGCTCAGATTCCTCCGCTTTACGGTCTCGGGGAATGATCTGGCCAATCGAGTGGCCCAGAATCCTTGCCGATGGGATTCCGAACATTCGTTCCGCCCCGGCATTCCAGCTGGTGACCAGTCCGTCTAATCCGAGTCCAATAATGGCGTCCCTCGCCGAATTGATGCTGCCGCCCAGGCGGATATCGCGTTCCTGGGTTGTTTTATAGTTTAGTGCCAGCTCTGCGTTACGTTCGCGAACGCGGGCCTCGATTTGACTTTTGGAGTCCCGTAATGCCCCTTCCACGAGGACTTTCTGGCGATCAGACTCGCTGAGTAGCCAGGCAAGCCAGGCTACGAGTCCGGTGACGGTCAGAAGGCTGAGTAGAATGAAAACCCATCCTGCAAGTTCAATCCGGTAGAACCCAGCCCACCAGCCCACCAGTCCACCCATAACCAAGATCGGCCCGACTGTTATCGGAACCAACCTCCAATGCCGACTCGGCCACGGTTGCCGTGGCGAAGAAGTTAACTCACTCATGCAATTTCTGAGCTGGGGTCCGACGCCGACGGGCCACCCGGAACATTGCCTGCGACGGGATGCCATAGCAATCCGAAAAGCCCCAAAATCATCCCATTAACACGAGCAATATTCAAGTTTCAATCGAGACCGATTCCGCCGCCGATAACCATTAACCCGTTTCGACCGCATTGCCGAATATCGGGTCAAGCGACTTCCGAATAAAGGTTTCACGACCCGCCTCTATCGCGCTCAAGTCGGCCAAGATCAACTATTATGGGCGAATTTCGGACCGGCCGGCGCCTTCAGGCCTTCGGGGAGAACCGTTCCCGGCGTCTCGTGTGGGTGCCGGGGCGGCACCCACACCGGGGAATTACGGACCGGCCGACGCCCTCGCTGGCCGCTCGTCGCGAAGGCGCGGGGTCCTCGGGGAGCGGCGGAGAGGTGGGCGGATCCCGATGCGATCAAGGCGCCGTCGGCTAGACGCGCTCCCGCTCGGGTCAAGACTTCTGAGCCTTCTTTGGCGCGGTTTTTGCCTTGTCGCCGCCTCGCCACTTGATCGAATTCAGGCCGACTTGCCCCACGCCGCAGAAATGCCGAATGGTGGTTCAACCCTTGAATTAAATGAATTCTCCCAGGTCCCGCAACCTCTCCCCCGCCGCGTTCGGTTGTAGGAATTCCCTTCCTATCGGAGGCGGTGCTTCTGAGTCAATTTTTCTCATTCGCGGCCTTGGAAGGCGGCTTATGTGCCGCTGAACCCAACCTAAACGTCGTCGAGCGCGGCGAGGACTATGCCGTCTACGGTCGACCGCTGGTCGGAAAAGCCACAACGGAAGCCAACCAGTTCCTGAATGCTGGCTACACGGTGATCGAGAATGGCCTTCCCTCTCTCAAATACTCCGGATGCCGCCGTGGTATTCACCTCCCGCGATGACAATGCCTACGGCGCGCCGATGATGGGAGTGCCCGGCGAGACGGATAGCGATGGTATTCCGACCGATCACCGAGCGAATCCTGCGCTCTGGATCTATTTTGTCACCTCACCTGTAACCGTTCACGGTTACTCAAAGGAATAGTGAGAGAAGGTGTGGATTACGAGGAATCAATCACGACTTCTGGCACTAAAGAGGGAGGCGATCGGTCGTGCGCCCAGGCTTCC
>JAYVTS010000413.1:0-6203 GCA_043788645.1 Verrucomicrobiota bacterium | reverse complement strand
TTGACCCGCCATCGCTTCGGCATAGCCGCACCAGCGATAATCCTGCGGCTCATCCATGAGCCCGGCACGAACGGGGTTCAAGTCGATGTACGCCGCCATAGTCACCAACGCTTCCCCGGCACCTTCCACGAGAATACTCTTTGATAATCCAGTCGTCCCTTTTATGAAATAAATGTCAATATAGCTAGCATGTTTTATTGTTATGCGGATTCTTTTTTTCAATCCTCCTGTCCCTTTTTTACGCAGGACAGCTCCCGTTGCAAAAGGCCGCGGTTTGTTAGGGATTGCGGGCAATCACTCGTTCAGTCCGAACGCGTGTGCATTGTTTAAATGGTTTCACTGAACGGCGCGCCCGGTGTATTGTGGCCTTATGCCAGCCGCTGGTTCAGAACCAAATCGCAGCGAAGTCCCTACGGGTGCCGGCCAGTTTGCGACTACGCATTGGAGCGTCGTGCTGGCCGCCGGGCGCGACGACTCGCCGCAGGCCACGGAAGCCTTGGAAAAACTTTGTCGTGCCTACTGGTATCCCCTCTTCATATACATTCGGCGACAAAACCATGATTTTCACGACGCCAAGGACCTGACCCAGGCTTATTTCGAGCGGCTTTTGGAGAAAAAATATCTCGGGCAGATTGATCGCGAAAAGGGGAAGTTCCGTTCCTTCCTGCTCGCTTCGCTCAAGCATTTTCTTTCGGATCAGCGCGACCACCAGAGGGCTGCCAAGCGCGGGGGCGGAAAGGTACTTCTCTCGCTTGACGCTGAAACGGCGGAAGACCGCTACCGACTCGAACCAGTCAGCGAGATGACTGCCGAAAGAATCTTCGACCGACGGTGGGCTTTGACGGTGCTGGACGAGGCGCGAGACAAGTTGCGCGAAGAGTATGGCGCCGCCGGAAAAGCGGAACTGTTTGAAAACATCCGGATCTTTGAAGCTGGCGACAGCGGCCTTCCAACTTACGCGAAAGTAGCCGTTGGACTCGGCATCACCGAAAGCGCCGTCAAAGCCATCGCGCACCGGTTGCGTCAGCGTTTTCGCGAACTGGTCCGGGCGGAGGTTGCTCAGACGGTCGCTCGTCGAATGGACGTAGATGAAGAAATCAGGCATCTGCTGAGCGTGATCGCCGAGACTTAGTGCCGTGACTTGTATTACTCGGACACGCGATGGAACAGAGTTCGTGGACTAATATTTTAGAACGGGCAAAGAGCCTTGCGGATCAACGCTCGATTTTTTGCAACCCGTCCGGCGTTTCACCTCTGTATCGTTTGCGGCTAAGCTACACCTCGAAATAATCATGGCGGAAACCAAATGCTGCTCCGAATGCGGATTCAAATTACCCCCGGACGGATCGCCCGGCGCCTGTCCGCAATGTGCCTTGCAAGGCGCGCTCGCGTTTGAGGCGGCCGAAACTCAACCGGCAATTTCAGAGGAAGAACGAGGAACTCTGGCCACAACCGCCGGGGTCACGGCCCTGATCGCCTCTCCTCGCTCGTTTGGCGCTTACGAACTGCTCGAAGAAATCGCCCGCGGTGGCATGGGAGTGGTCTATCGGGCGCGGCAGAAAACTCTGAACCGGGTGGTAGCGCTGAAGATGATTCTTTCAGGGCAGTTCGCCAGCAAGCAGGAGATCCTGCGCTTCCGGAGTGAAGCCGAGGCCGCGGCCAATCTCCGACATCCGAATATCGTCGCCATCTACGAAACCGGCGAGCACGACGGCCACCCTTTCTTTTCGATGGACTACATCGAGGGCCGTAATCTGGCGGAAATCGTGCGAGACGGACCTCTGCCTTCCCGGCGCGCGGCGCGCTATGTGCAAGTCATCTCCGAGGCGATTCACTATGCCCATGGGCAAGGCACGTTGCACCGCGATCTGAAGCCCTCGAACGTGCTGATCGACGCCCATGATCAGCCGCGCATCACCGACTTCGGTTTGGCCAAACGCGTGCGTGGTGATTTCGGATTAACGGTGACGGGTCAAATCCTTGGCTCGCCGAACTTCATGCCACCGGAGCAGACGGGCGGCAAGCAAGCCAAGCTTGGCCCGCACAGCGATGTGTATGGGATTGGCGCGATCTTGTATCATCTGTTGACGGGCCGCCCACCCTTTCAGGCGGAAACGATTGATCAAATTCTCTCTCAGCTTCGCGAGACTGAGCCGGTGTCACCCCGGTTGCTCAACCCCAGCGTCCCGCGTGATTTGGAAACGATTTGCCTGAAGTGTTTGGAAAAGGAACCAACCAAGCGTTATGCGACGGCACAAGCGTTGGCGGACGAACTTCGGCGATTCCTCAAGGATGAACCGATTCAGGCGCGTCCGGTGAGCCTGTTTGAAAAGGCGTGGCGCTGGTGCCGGCGCAATCCGGTCGTGGCGAGCTTGGGGGTCGCGTTGTTCCTCGCGATCACTCTGGGATTCGCGGTCGTCACCTGGCAACTGCGCCGGGTAAGTCGTGCGGAATTGAGCGCGCGGCAGGATCTTTACACCGCCGACATGAACCGGGTCTATCAAGCCTGGAGTGAAGGCAGTCTCCAACGTGCCGAGGATCTGTTCTGGAAGCACATCCCCGGAGCTGGGGAAGAAGACCTGCGCGGCTTCGAGTGGCGTTACCTTTTCCAGCTTTGCCGCGATGAAAGTCGCTTAACGTTTACGAACATCCACTTCGGCGGCGGGCATCACGGATTGGCGCTAGCCGCCGACGGCCAAACCGCAATCGCCGCCAGTGGCGACTCACTCAAATGGCTGGACGGGCAGAAGCAGCGGGAAGTGCTGACCAAGACTGTCGGCACGAACGCCGTTAGCGGATTAGCCCTGGCAATGGATGAGCCGGGTTTGTTCGCGTACCGCACGGATAGAGTCAAAGTTCTCTCACCCACCGGAGAGGCGCTGTTGGGTGGGGGCTTGGACCCCGGATTGGGAGGCGAACCAGACCCCGAATGGGACGGCGCGTTTGCGCTCTCGCGGGACGGTGCTCTGCTCGCTGCCTCAGGCAAGAACAGTACTGTCCGAATTCTTGGCGTGAAGACCGGCCAGCCGCTAGGTCCCGAAATCAGCCTCGGCGAAAATGAGAAAGTTTATAGTATCGCCTTCAGCCCGGATGCGAAGTATTTGGCCTGTGCCACCACCAAAATTTATATTCTCGAAGTGCCGACACTTAAGCGAGTGAACCAGTTTAAGGCTCACACGGCGTTCATTCACTGCCTGGCCTTTGATCAGACTGGAAACAGACTCGTCTCGGGCGGCGCTGACAGCCACATCCGGATATGGAGTTTCCCCGACTGCGCCCCGGTCGCCGACCTTACCGGTCATCAGGGGTGGATTGGTGATCTGGCATTCTCTCCCGATGGTCGGCGACTGGCCAGTGGCGGAACCGATCACACGGTCCGGCTCTGGGCATTGGCCAACCCGGGCGCTCCCACCTTTTTACATGGCCATCGTGGGGCCGTCACCTCGGTTCTCTTCTCCAAGGATGGAAACCAACTTTACAGCGGCAGCGCGGACCGAACCGTTAAAGTGTGGGACGTGTCCGCGCGGCAATCCACCAACATCCTGCGCCATTCGGATTGGACGGATCAGGTAGACTTCTCTCCGGACGGAAAGCTCCTCGCCGTCGCTGACTTTACTCATCGTAAAGCCGTGGTGTGGACTTTGCGTGACCGAAATTCCAACGGAGTCGTTGGTGACTTCTCGGAGCCATGCCGCGGAGTAAAGTTTTCACCGGATGGCAAACTTCTCGCGACATTCGACGGCGGGAGGATCGGGAACGTGCAACTGTGGGGCGGATCGCCCAGAACAAATATGTTTACCTTTCGCCAGGTGGCGGGCGGCGGCGGATTCTCATTTCATCCGTTCAAGCCCCTCCTCGCCCTCGCGGCCGGTGACGTGCGCTTTCGGGATTTGCGAAATGGCGGGTCGCTGAAATTGTTGGCGGACGCCCCGACCAACGGCGTGAGAAGCGTCGTCTTCTCCCCGGACGGGAAGTGGATTGCGTTCGGATCAAAGAACGGCCAGGTGTCTATCTGGGATTTTATTACCGGGCACCTCTCACACTCCTTCAGCAACCATTCGAAGGCCGTCAATTTACTTTGCTTTTCTCATGACGGGCTCTGGTTGGCCTCCGGAGGCGGGGACAATCGGGTCGTGCTCTATGATGTGCGGCAGGGTGTGCCCTGGCCATTGGAGGGCCACAATGAGAACGTCTTTGGAATCGCCTTCGCACCCGGTGACAAGACACTGGTCTCGACGAGTTGGGATGGAACCATTCGCTTTTGGTCACTGGCGAACCACCAAGTGGCCTTGACCCTTACTCAGGGCGGTGGGCCGGTCAATGGAGTGACGTTCTCGCCCGACGGGAACCTCATGGCCACCGGCGGCTCGGACGGAACGGTCAGGTTATGGCCCGCCGCTACATTTTACGATGCCACCCCCGTGAAGAAAGTGAAGAGGAGCAGGGAATGAAAGCGAACTTTGCGCACGGGCCGGCCTCGAAGTTTGTAGCGGCGTCTCGTGAGAACGCCGGACAGTGACGTTGAGCACCACAAATGGCTTTGGCCGAAGTGCATTGGCACGCCGCGCAGGAGCCGTGCGCCTGCGAAAGGGGCGGATAAGCAAGACGATATTCGGATGCTCACGATCTCTCCAGTTGACTCAAAGTAGATCAGCCCTGCAAGGCTCAAGGTTCGAATTTCGGACTTTAACCGTATCCACTGTGAGAGTAGCCGCCCGCCCTCACGGCGAGCGTTTTCCAAACTTTCTTCGCCACCTCCGCCTCACCCGTGACGTTTGGCCTCACCGGAAACAGCGAGGAACTTTTCAAATGTTTCCTGCAACCTGCTCCAATTGTTTCCTCTGTAGGGAGTGAAAGGACAAGCCCAAACGGTGGGGTGCTCCGATCCCCTTCCAAAAGGAAGCGAAACGTTAACCGTTCAGGCGCGAAAGCCTGACGACAAACAAACAAAACTGCTAATAATAAAATGATATGATCAACATATTAACACAATTAATCAAGTGGGTGCGTCCTATGAAGACAATCGCAAAGCTCGCAGCGATTTTAGTGGGCTCGGGCGGGGTTGGCCAGGTGTGCGCCCAACCTCACATTATCACGCAACCCTCGGATCAATCCGTCAGTCTGGGCGCCAAGGTGACTGAGCTCGTATCTGTTTCTGGGACGAGCCCATTTTCTTACCAGTGGCGTTTCAACGATGCGGAGATTGCGGGCGCCACCAAGCGCACACTCATCTTGACCAATGTCCAATTGGCGAGTGTCGGAGGTTATTCAGTCGTCGTGAGCAATCTCTCCGGCTCCGTGACCAGTCGAATCGCGAGACTCGCGGTCGACCCGACTTTCACGATGATCACTGCGGGTCCGGTCGTCACGGATGTCGGCCCCTCGGTGGGCGCCGCCTGGGGCGACTTTGACAACGATGGTTATCCGGATTTGCTGGTCGGCAATGCATTTGATGTAAAGAATTTTCTCTATCGTAATCGAGGCGACGGCACCTTTGAGCGGGCTCTTACCAATGTCATTGGCGATCTGAATTATGGGCTCAGCGCGTGGGGAGATTTCGACAACGATGGCCTTTTGGATTTTTATACGGTTAACGGACGCGATCTCGGGGTCCGTCTGTTTCACAACGAGGGAAACGGCACTTTGCTTCGCCTCACCAACACGGCAGTCGTGGGTCCTATCCTTGGCAATCACAGCGCGTCCGGCAGCCTGACCTGGGGCGACTATGACAACGACGGCTTTTTGGACGTATTTGTCGCAAATGGCACTTTTGCTGGAGACCTTAAAAATTTTCTCTTCCACAATCAAGGGAATGGGACCTTTGCCCGAGTCACCAACGGAAGCATTGTCAACGATCTCCGCGATTCCTGGAAGGGCGCTTGGGCGGATTACGATGACGACGGCCGGATTGATCTTTTCGTGACCAACAACAAGGGTGAAGACAATCAACTGTATCACAACGATGGCCCAGCGGGCTTCACGCGGCTCACCGCCGCCCAAGATGGGATGCCCGAGCATGATAGCGGCTATTCGCGTGGTTGTGCCTGGGGGGACTACGACAATGACGGCTCCTTGGACTTGTTCGTTGCCGGCCGAACGAATCTTCTCTATCACAACCAGGGTGACGGCACTTTCAAAAAAATTACCACGGGAGGCCCCGTCACTGACCCAACTGCCATTGAATCAATTGGCTGCACTTGGGT
>JAYVTS010000412.1:0-7970 GCA_043788645.1 Verrucomicrobiota bacterium | reverse complement strand
GGCTCCCGCATTCACATGATCACGGTTCACCACCCGGGAGAGGCAGTAATCGTTCATCGCCTTGGTGGGTGCCGCCGGTTTCATTCGTGCGTAGCGCATTTACACACCGTTCCGCAGGTTTAGGCGATAGACAAGACCCATTTTTTCAATCTAGCCGTCCCTCTATTGACTTCTAATGGACATGTAAATGTAAATAGCATGTGTATTATTATCTTTTTCTCTATTGCAAACCTCCTGTCCCTTGTTTTGTCCGTTTCCGGACAAGTTCCACCTCTTTCCGCCACGGGTGGGAGGCGCGTTCTTGGAAGACGCTTCGCCGGTGTCACATTCATCCAGCGTCTCTTCCTTCAACGATGAGGGCGCGATTTTTTGTCCCACGGGACGGGCGCCGGGGATTGGATGGTGGAAAGGTCGATGAACTATGAATGATTGGGAATTGTTGCAGGAGTGGGCGGGAAAGCGGTCAGAGACCGCCTTTGCGCAGATTGTGCAGCGCCATGTGGACTTTGTGCATGCCTGCGCGCGGCGTCAGACGAACCGGCCGGATTTGGCCGAGGAGGTCACCCAGGGAGTCTTTCTCCTTTTGTCTCAAAAGGCCGGGGGCTTTGGCGCCGGAATCATCCTGACAAGCTGGCTGTTCCGCACGACCCGCTTTCTCGCCGCCCGGGCCATCCGCGCAGAATCCCGCCGACACCATCACGAATCCGCCGCCGCTGCCATGAACCAAATAGTGACCGCCAACGACACCCCGGAACCCGCCGACCTCTGGGCCGGGATCGAGCCTCACTTGGACGCCGCCGTCGCCGCGCTGCCGCCCTTGGATCGCGACGCGGTTCTTCTGCGCTACTTTGAACGCAAACCCATGCGCGAGATCGGGACTGCCTTGGGTGTCCAGGAAGAGGCTGCCAAAAAGCGTGTGAACCGGGCCGTTGCCAAACTTCGGGACATTCTTGTCCGCCGGGGTGTTGCGGTGACCGCAGCATCGCTGGCCGCGATTTTGTCCGTTCCCCCGCGGGCCGAAGCCAGCGAGGTCTCGGCGGCGCTGGCCGCGGGCATCGCTGCGGCTATCGCGGGCACCGGCGCGGCGCCTGCCGCTGCAGTCATCGAGCTTGCCAAGGGCGGCGGCCGCGATTGGTTTTGGGCGGTTGCTCGCGCCTGGGTTCCGCTCGCGGCGGCGGGCGCGGTGCTGGTCGTGGGATTGGGGATTGGGGTGGCTCGATTGTCGGGAGGGATTGGCAAGACCGTCCGTGACGTGGCGGCAGGAGCCTTTTCCAGGACAACCCCCAGGCTCCGCTCCGCGATGGCGGCATCCGGCGCGCCATTGAATCCAAGCGGGATCGCGTTAACCGTTTTGGACGAGGCGACGGGCGAACCGGTGAACCAGGCGCAAATCATGGCTGAGTACTACGGCGCGAGGGGTTTGGAAAGCACCGAAGATTTGGCCACCGACGCGATGGGCGCCGCGGTGGTCAAAATTGGGGCCGCCCGACCCCAAATGCTGCGAGTATGGATCGCCGCGCGCCGGCATGCGCCCGTCGTGATGCAATGGCAGGAGCACGAATTCATCGAGCCGCTCTTGACCCACACCTGTCGTTTGCCCGCGGGGCGAACCCTTCGGGGCGAAGTGAGAGACGCGGGCGGGAGGCCGATTTCTGGGGCGGAAGTGACGGTGCATGGCTTCGGGCTCGACCTTTCAAGCCGCGAAAATGTCGGATATCACCCGCGCCAGACGGCCGCCATCACCGATGCGGATGGTCGCTTTTTTTCCGACCAACAGCCGGATCGTCTTCCGGCGCAGGGCGGTGGCATCTACTGGTCCGTGGCGCATCCCCACTATGCCTGGGGTACATTTTCCGCGACCAGCCTCACGGCGATGGATTCCAACCAGGTTGTGATCCTCGAGGATGGCGTGCGCGTCCTTGGCCGCGTGACAGCTGAGGGCGGCCGACCCGTGGCTCAAGCGTACTTGGCGGAAAGCCTCGATTCGATCCAGCGTTACCAAAGCACCAACGCGAATGACCAGGGCGAGTTTGTGCTGGGGCCGTTTCGTCGCGGGCCGCTGCGAATCGAAGCCATGGCGCCGGGGTATGATCGAATGACCCAGACATTCGCCGTTTCGAACGATATGGAGCGAATCAACCTTGAATTGAAACCCCGCGCAAATCCTCTGGAAGGTTCCCCTGCCGACCCGATGGCGCAGGAATTCCGCATCGAAGGCAAAGTTGCCGATGCGGCAACGGGCCTGCCCATATCGCAATTCAAGGTGCTCCGTGGTCAGGGCGGTTTTCAAAATTTGGTCGGCTTCGGCCACGACGGCGCCTTTGATTGGGATTTGCAGGCCTTCCTGGAGCCGCAGATTTTTCTTACGGTCAATGCCGAGGGTTATGAACCGGCCGGGTCCGGCGCCCGATCAACAGCCGACGGATTTGCCAGTTTTGAATTCCGCTTGGAACGCGGCCTGGCACTGCGGGGAAGAATTCTGCAACCCGACGGCCAGCCGGCTGCATTGGCAGCGGTGGGGTTGATCGGGTTGGGATATTCCGTTCGTTTTCAACCGCCCGCCGGCATGGTGAATTTGGGCGCGGCGGCGAATCAGACGCGGAGCGACGCCCGCGGTGGCTTCAGGCTCGATTCCATGCCCAAAATGGAATCGGTCCTCTTCATCCATGAAACAGGGTGCGCCGTTTTGCCTGCCGAATCCGTGACCAACGTGCTCGTGCGCCTCCAAGCCTGGGGGGAAATCGAAGGAACGTGCCAGCTCGGCGGCCAGGCACGACCAGGCGAAACCATTAATGCCGGCTTTGGTGTCGCGCCGGACGCCAGCGTTCAAATTCCCTTCGATATCAACGGAAAAACCGATGAAACCGGTCACTTCCGCCTCCAGCGCGTCCCCCCTGGGCGGCATATGGTTCAGCGATTGATCAATCCGCATCCCGGCGCCGAGGGTGAGATCGGTTTCAGCCACGGACGCGCCGTGTCGGTGGGTCCGGGCGAGACGGTTCATGTGCGTCTGGGAGGTGAAGGCAGGACAATTACGGGGCGACTGGCCATGTTCGACACGGGGAAGGAATTCAGTTGGGCGGGGATGCTGCCCAGGCTGGAGGAAATTGTCGAAACGTCTCCCGAGCCACCCGCCCCAACTGCCGGGCCAGGCGAAATTCTCTCCGCGAGATATCTCCGGGACCACACCCGGTGGCACAATTCCCGGCGCCGATACTATCTGGAAATGCGCGCGGATGGCGCCTTCCGAGTCGACGATGTGCCGGCAGGCCATTACTTGATGTTCCTTCAGGTCTTCGCTCCCGCCGATCTCGGCGCGCCGGATTACACTGCCGGCCTTTCGCAGGGTCCATTGCTGGGAGTAGTCAACGTGCCACTACAAGTTACGGCCGCCGACAATCCGTTGGACCTTGGCCTGATCCCAGTGACCGCGGTCCAACAGAAATGACGGGCGCCGCCGCCCGGGGAATCAGGAACACGGCGGACGCCCCGACTCCCGGTGGCGAAGTTGAAACCGTCGGCCGGAAATTCTGAGCCCTATTTTTCTCACCGGGGATTACTGATAGGAATTTGGTTCTGGACGCTCCGCGGAAATTGCTGGACGACGCCGACGGTCTGCGGCGCGAGGCCTCGGTGGCGGGGCGGTGTCCGGCCTCGAAAACGCGGCTCACGGCGTGACGAGGCGGTAGAGGCGGGCTGGGTGATTCGTCCACAGCGGATCGATGAACTGGGAGGTCCCGGCGGTGAGGGTGTTGGTGCCCACGGGAGCCCAGACGGGCGTGGCGAGGGCTGGGCTGGCTTCGACCACGACCAAAGCGTTCGGAGCCCAAGAGATGAGGAAGCCGAGGCCGATTGCCCGCCTTGGTGATGCTCAAGTCGGCCGAACTCTGGCCCGAGGCGCTGAGGCCACCAGTCAGTCTTTTGATTGCCACCGTGCCCGAATTTCCCTCAACCTACTCCACATGCGTTTCCTAGCCCGTCAACCACTGGCCCAAGTGTCTCGACGGATTCACCTCCAGAAACTGTGGATCGAATGGGCCCGCGTCATCGCCGGGTTGATCGGCATTTTCGGAACAATTTACGCTGCAAACCCGCCTTTCACCGTCCTGGAGGCTCGGGAGTTTGGTTCGACCAATCAATTTATCGTCCAATTCTCCGAAGCCGTACCAGTCACCGCCGTCGCCACGACCGCGGCCAACTACACGCTCAGTCCGGCCAGCGCGAAGGTGACGTCCGTAACGCGTCACCCGGTGCACTCGGAAATGGTTCTCGTCCATCACACGGGGACCCCCGTCGATGTCACCATCAGCAACCTAAAAAATGCTTTTGGCACCGTGGTAACCGTAGGTAATCGCACGACCATCGACCGGAATCCGGCCCGTCCACGCGACGCCGGCACGACCGTAAATGGGTTTCAGGATGATTTCACCGCGCCGGTGCGGAACCCGGTTTGGCATCAATATCCCGAGCAGGACTTTCCCGGCAACCCGGCCCAAGATCGGTACCTACCGACGAATGGAGTGTTGCGTGCCCTCGGCGGAACGTTGACTACCGGTCCCAGCTGGCTCGTGGTAACGGGGCTTTTGTACGACGCCACCAACCAAGAAGTCTTGATTAGGCTCCGGGCGACCAAAGCAGATTTGACCGGACCTGTGATCGGGGGCGCAGCCGTGGGCCTTACGTTCCCAGAAAGTCCAGCCGCCACTTTCTTGCACGGCCAAGAGTGGGTGCTCGGAGGAAATTCCAGTCCGCCCACCGCCCAAATCCAAACCCACTTCAGCGGAGCCACACTCCCTCCAACGGTACCGACTCTCGCGGGCACCACTCGGACAAATTGGTTTTGGTTGCGGCTCCGACATCAGCCGAGCGATCTACCCGCAGCCGTAGACACTGAGGCACACATCTGGCTCGCTGATGGATCCACCCCGGAGCCAGTGACCGGCATCCTGTGGAATTATTGGGATCCAACTCTCGGCCACAGCCGGACGCCAACCGGTGGTCTGGCCGGACTTGTCGGACCCGAATATTATTTTGGCGATAATACCACTGAATTCGACTACTTTCTACTCAAAGCGGAAGGACTGCCTAAAATTGTCGTAAAACCCGACGGCCAAAACTCGCCCAGCGTGAGTGTGTCATCCGACCAAACCCGCTACGCCGGCGAAACATTCACGCTTGAGGGTTCTGCCGCAGTCGATGGTCCGTTCACGTTTCAATGGCGCCACGAAGGCATTCCGATCAACGGAGCGACGCAGGCGGTGCTCACCCTCCGGGCGGCTACCGCGACTCAATCCGGGACCTATGATCTCGTCGCCCGCAATCCGTTCGGAGCGGGAACCAGCGGGCCAGTCGTGGTTCGGATTGTCGGCGAATCGTTTTATGCCAATGATTTTAATAGCGCATCGGTCGGTCCGGAATGGAGTGAGCACGACCTCCGTTCAGCCGCCGACGGGCTTCAGCTGGGAAATTTTTCCGCGCAGCCGGTGACGCTGCGGCTCGCCCGACCGTCCGACGCTCGACCCGCTCTGGTCACGGTGGACCTCGTCGTCATTGGTCCCTGGGCTGGACTCACCCAGTTTGATGGCGACGGGCCAGACGTCTTCGAAGTCGGCGTACCCAATGGCCCCCGTTTGTTAAGAACCACGTTTAGCAACCTCGGAGGACCCGACTTCTTAAGCCCTCCCGAGTTCTACAATGTGCAAAACTTTCCCGGCGAGTTTGGGGGTCCCCGTTTTCTGGCCGAATACGGAGCTATCCGGATCTCTAACCCGGCGAGCTATCCGCGGAATGTTATCTACCGACTAAGGTTTCTTGTCCCCGGCACGGGACCAGAAATGGCTGTGCAATTCGCGGCGAGCGGTTTCGCTCCCTCGTCGAGTGCTCGTTGGGCGCTCGACAACGTCGTCGTAACTTTGTTACCGGCGGACCAACCGACGGTGCGCTTTGAGCAACGGGCTTATCGCATCGGCGAAGACGCCGGATCGCTCTCGCTTCCAATCGAGCGATTCGGACCGCTCGACGCGACCTTGGAAGTTCCAGTTCGGGTTTTGGCAACAAGTTCGGCTCGAACCGGCGTCAACTTCGAGCTTCCTAGCCAAATGGTTCACTTTGCCGCGGGTGCGAGCCGAAGTGTCCTGCAAGTCCTCTTCCTCCCGGATCTACTCCCTGGACCACCCCTTGAGCTAGCCCTTCGCCTGGATGGACCCACGATCATTCCCGGCGATATCGCCGAAACGGTCATTACCATTGATGATGCTCAAAGCGGATTTAGAATTGAGTTCCCAGATTCGTTAGCGGTGCATGAGAGCGTCGGATTGCTCACTTTCAATCTCCGCAGCTATGGCGATAGCTCGACCGGCCGACTGGTCGATTTTGACGTACAACCGGGCACCGCCCAGGGTGATCTTGCGTACTCGGGCCCGCTCCACGTTTTTCTGTGGCCCCGTATAACCGAGGCACAGCTCGAACTACCCATTTTCGACAACTCGAGAGCCGAGCCGGACCGCACATTCCGCGTCAAAGTCGTGGGCGCTTTGGGCGGACGGGTCCAGCTGAGTCGAACCGATGTCCTCCTCCTCGACAATGATAGTCCCAAGCGCGCCGGTTTCGGAATTGACGGACCCGTCTACCAATTGGCGGCGCTTGCAAACGGAACGGTCCTGGCCCGAGGCAACTTTACCACCGTTCAGGGCGAGCGACGCCAGGGGATAGCCCGGCTAAAAGGGGACGGAACTTTGGATCCAACTTTTCAGCCCGAATGGGCTCCGTCCTGGGATCGAGCTCGTTTCGCAATTCTCTCGGATAACTCGGTGGTCTACCCCGCATTTCCGACTCACGCGGGCGTCGAAAACGACCGCTCCCTGGTTCGAATCAACTCGAGCGGGATACTCATCTCCGCCTTCCACCCGGTGCTCACCGACACATCGGTCAGTGTCGTCGCCCAAACCGATGGCCGCCTGCTGGTTTTTGGCGATACCCTCAGTACCGTAGACGATCAGCCACAGAATGGGTTAGCTCGACTGCGCGATACCGGTGTACTCGACACCTCGTTTGACGTCGGAGACGGCCCAAGTTTTGGCTCTATCGAAAGCGTCAATCCCCTTCCCGGCGGTAAGATTTTGATAACCGGCCCCTTTTTCACTTTCGCTGGCGTGGACAGCAGCGGATTCGTGCGCCTGCTCTCCAGCGGTGCCGTTGATAGCACTTACAAAATCGATCAGCGGTTCCTCTATTCGCCTACCCTGTGGTTGGTGCTTCGAGACGGCCGGCAATTAGTCGGCGGCGAATACGATGGCGGCGACGGATCCACCACTGGACTGATCCAACTGAACGTCAACGGTGGCATCGTCGCACCGGTGCCGCTCGGGGCGGGCGAAAATGGACTCCAGTTAGAAACGACGCTCGAATTGTCCGACCATCGAGTCTTGCTCGCCGTTTTACGACCGGACCAAAACCTGGTTCAACTGCTCCGTTTGAAATCCGATCTGTCCGGTATCGATCCAACTTTCCTGGGAGAAATCGGCGGCGCCACCCGCATCCGAGCCCTCGCCGAAATGCCCGATAAATCCATTATCGTAGCGGGTGATTTCCCCGACCTTTTTGGTCGGGCCACTTCGCAGCTCCGTCGCCTCACACCCGATGGCGCAAACGCGGGTTGGTCCGGCGAAGCACCCGCGCCTCACTTCACCAAATTGCCGGTTCCGGTCACTGTGCGAGCCGGGGAAAATGCGATCTTTCAGGCGGAGGGGATCGGCAATGAACCGGTCACCTATCTGTGGTTCAAAGGGCTTCAACCAATCCTCGTCGGCACGAATGCCCTCTTCGTGATCTCAGCGGTGCGTCCCGAAGATGCGGAGAACTACTCCGTGCTGCTGCGAACTTCGACCCGCGACGTCCTCTCCTCTCCAGTCACCTTGACCGTCCGGCCGCCACCGATTCCACCGCGCCTCGCAACCCAAAGGACCGCGACC
>JAYVTS010000411.1:0-18032 GCA_043788645.1 Verrucomicrobiota bacterium | reverse complement strand
GAGCGATATGGCTAATTATATACAAAATACAATTATCTATCGAGGTAGTAGATAATTAGTTATAATTTATGCGCTTGTTTTAGGACTATACAGAGCCTTTGACCCTCAACCAGACCAACGCCGTAATTGTTCGGGCGCGGGCATTTCGTACGAACTATTTTCCTGGACCGGTTCATAGCGAAACGTATACGTGGCTGACTCCGACGCTGTTGGGCGAGCCGTTTGCGACCAATGCGGCCGGAGTTCCTCTTCGGCACGTCCTCAATCCCAATATCAACCAATTTCGTTCGGATCTACCGCTTTTGGTCATCAATACCTACGGCAAGCAGATTTCTGAATCGGGAAATTTACCCGTCCATTTCGCCCTGTTTGAAACACACCATGGGGTCGCAACCGTAACGAATCTGCCGGAGTTGCAGACTCGCGGGGGGATGAAAATCCGAGGTTCCAGCAGTGCCTCGCTCTCGAAAAAGCAATACGCGATCCAATGGACGGATGATTTCGAACAAGACCAGGAACTCTCCCCCCTGGGAATGCCGGCGGAATCGGAATGGGTCTTATACGCACCGGATGATTTTGAACCGGTCTGTATCCATAACCCCTTTATTTTTCGCCTGGCGGAAGCCATTGGTGAGTATGCACCGCGGACACGATTTGTAGAAGTGTTTATCAATCGAGCCGGCCCGTTGGCGACCAATCAATATGCGGGCCTGTACGTTCTTGAGGAAAAAATCACGATTGGAAACCAACGGGTTCCCTCGCCCAAATTGCAACCGGAAGATAACACTCTGCCGGATGTGACCGGCCCCTATTTGATGAAGATAGATCGGCTGGACCCCGGCGATTCCGGGCTATCGGCTGGGGGACAACCCATCGCTTTGATTTCACCCAAGGAAAAAGAACTCAAGCAAGCAGCTCGAGCTCCGCAGAAGAAGTACCTCACGGATTATCTCAACGCGATGAACCGAGGCTTAGGGCCGACCTTACTCCACAATCCGACCAACGGATACGAGGCGTTCATCGACGTGAACAAGGCCATCGACTATCACATTATAGAAACGCTTTCGGGCAACGTCGATGCACTGGTATTGAGCGCCTATTTCTATAAGCCCAGAAACGGCAAACTGATTTTCGGACCGCACTGGGATTTTGATCGTGCTTTGGGCTCCACGGATGGTCGAGATGCGAATCCCCGGGCGTGGTTAGCAGGTCCGTTTTTTACCGGCTGGCTGGGCGCGATGTTTAAGGATGTCGAAGCGTGGCAACGGTGGGTTGATCGTTTCCAACAGTTGCGAACGAACCAACTGGCGAATACGTACACGGGGTCGCTCATGGACCAGCTAGCGAATCAAATTCGGCAGGCCGAGAAACGGGACCTTCAAAAGTGGAAGATCAGCCGTCGGTTTGGAGGTTATCAGGGTGAGTTGGAGGCAATGAAACGCTGGGTTTCAAATCGTTTAGATTTTATTGATCGACAACTGGCCCAACCGCCGGTGGCCAGTCGGCCCTCGGGCTTGGTGCGTCCCGAAGAACGGATCACCCTGTCGTTTGGGCCGAATCCGACCACGAATGCGGTCATCTGGTATACCTTGGACGGATCGGATCCGCGGGCAATTGGAGTCAGCAATCATTCGCCCAGCGCAATCCAATATAGCGGACCCTTCCAGGTCTCCAGCACGGTGCGGGTGATCGCTCGAACCCTGGACTCCTTACGCCGCCAAACCGGCGGTCCAGCGAGCACCACGCCGTGGTCGGGACCGACCGCCCGCACTTGGTTGACGAATCAACCACCGCTCTCGCTGACGGAGGTTCACTTTCATCCTTTGGGTGATGGCGGAAATTCTTCGCGCCAGGCCGATGATTTCGAATTCTTGGAATTTAAAAACACCGCGAGAGCGGCCCTGGATTTAACTGGATTCCACTTGACGGGCGATGTGGAGTTTAGTTTCGCGGCGACCAACCCCGTGATCCGATTGGCGCCCCAGGCACGATTCCTCTTGGTGAGGAACGCCAAAGGCTTCACCGCTCGATACGGGACCCCGGGCATCGTGGCCGGAGAATATATCGGGAAACTGAACGATAGCAGCGGTCGATTACTCTTGACCGATCCGGCGGGGCAGGTGGTTTTTGATTTTACTTATGATGATCGTTGGGTGCCGCCAGCGGATGGATCTGGGTATAGCATGGTGGTTCGTTCGGAAGCGTTGCAGGCCTTTGAACTCGATACGCCGAGTGCCTGGGTTGCGAGCGCCGAAGTGCATGGCTCACCCGGACGACCTGACTCGGCATCGGATGTTGCACCGGATACAGATCTCAACGGGAACGGCCTGCCGGACGCGTGGGAACGGGCTTATTTCGGAAATACGCCGGTCACTGGCGATTTCGATTCAGATGGTGACGGTTTTTCAAACCGCGAAGAATTCTTAGCGGGCACTGATCATCGGCAAGCCTCGAGTGCCCCACGACTCGACGTCATTCCGTCCCCTTTTGGCGGCAATCCCGTGCTGCGATTTCCGCGAGTCGGCGGGCGGGCGTATCGCTTACTTTACCAGAATCAGCTCGACGCAAGCGGACCCTGGTCGGAACTATTGCGGTTCCCGGGTGACGCGACCGCCGAGGTCGGCGAATTTCGGGATCTGACCACGACGAATTCAACTCGGTTCTATCGCGTGGCAACTCCCTAATTGGAGGCCGGAGCCGGGGCAGTGAGTTTTGTTCGGCTTTGACCTTAAACTTTGCCGCGGTCAGCCAAGAGTTGCTGCGGGTCGATCACGGGCAACCCATGGGCTTCACCCACGGGGCGTGAAGTAAGATGGCCCTGCATCACATTGATTCCGCCAAGCAACCCCGGCAGGCGACGGCAGGTTTCAGCTAGGCCGTGATCGGCGAGTTCCTGAATATAGCAATAAGTCGCATTCGTGAGTGCTTGGGTGGCCGTCCTCGCATAGGCGCCGGGCATATTAGCGACACAGTAATGGGTCACGCCTTCCTCGACAAACACGGGATCGTGGTGAGTGGTGGGGCGAGTGGTTTCTGCGCAACCGCCTTGATCGACGGCGATGTCCACGAGCACGCTGCCGGGTCTCATGCATCGAAGCATGGCTCGGGTGATGAGCTTCGGCGCCCGGGCGCCCGGAACAAGAACCGCTCCAATGAGCAAATCGACCTGGGGCAACAATTCGAGGAGATGCGCTTCACTGGAGTAGAGGGTATGGGCCGTGTGGAGGGTGATATCGAGGAAACGCATCCGTTCGATATCGACTTCTAGAATGGTCACGTCTGCTCCCAGTCCAGTGGCCATCCGGGCGGCATTGACGCCTGCGACGCCGCCACCGAGGACGACCACTTTGCCCGGCAAGACCCCGGGAACACCACCCAGCAATGTGCCGGAGCCGCCCTGGTGTTTGGCGAGATAGTACCCTCCAACTAAGACGCTCATTCGGCCAGCGATTTCGCTCATCGGCTCAAGGAGTGGTAGACGATGGTTGACCTCGACCGTCTCGTAGGCGAGGCACGTTGCCCCGGACGCCATCAGGGCTTCCGTGAGGGGTTGGCTCGCGGCGAGGTGCAGGTAGGTAAAAACGAGTTGGCCAGGCCGCAACAAGGGGAATTCGGCGGGTAAAGGCTCTTTCACCTTCACCACCAGGTCGGCGGCAAAGGGGGCGGCGTGATCATCGACCAAGGTTGCACCGGCTTCCGCGTAGTCGGCATCGGGATAGCCGGTGCCGACACCGGCGCCGCGTTCGACGAGTACCCGGTGGCCGTGTCGGATCAATTGATACGCCGCGGATGGCAACAAGGCGACGCGACTTTCCTGTGCTTTAATTTCCTTCGGAACACCAATAATCATTTCACAGAGTGACGGTTGTCGCCACGGATTTCAACCGAGAAACCGGGGTTGAAGCGGATAAAAAAGCCGCGCCACGAAGACGCTGAAACGGCCTTTACACCGCTTCAGCGAACGAATGGTCGAGAGCTTGGAGAGGTGTCAGCGGGTGGTGATCTACGGAAGTCGAAGCGTCTCTGGTTCCCACCGTTGACGAGCGTGGCGGGCGGCAAGTACGGTGGAAGGGTTCACGAACATGTTATTTCCCCGGTCTGCTTCCGCGGCATCTCGCTCGTCTCGTACGCGAGTGGTGGTGACTGGGGCGGGAATTGTCACGGCGCTGGGGCTTGGCTGGAAGGCCAATGCGGAGGGGTTCCGAGTGGGTCGTTCCGCCTTCCGCACGGTCTCACGCTTTGATACGTCACGCCAGCGCACCCATCAGGCCGGTGAAGTCGATTTACCGGCGGACCTTCCGGTTACGCTACTTCGCCCAGCCCAGGCACGGCGTCTCGATCCAGCGGGCCGACTCTTGCTCACGGCGGCGGCGGAAGCCTGGGCCGAATCGGGTTGGGCGAGAGATCGCTTGATCGAACGAATTCCAGTCGTCCTCGGCACCACCAGTGCGGGGATGTCATGGGGCGAAGAATTTTTCCGGCGCGCGTCGGCAGTCCCGGGTTCGGTTCGGGGGCAGGCGAGTCGAGTGACGCACTATCAACCCCAGCGACAGGCGCTGGATCTCATGGATGCCTTTGGATTTTGCGGACCCGCCACGATCATTGCCAATGCCTGTGCCTCCGGCGCCAATGCCGTGGGTCACGCTTATGAGTTGATCCGAGGCGGTCAGGTTCAGCGCGTTTTGGCCGGCGGCTATGATGCCTTGAGCGAGTTGGTGTTTGCGGGTTTTGATGCACTTCAAGCGTTATCCCCGACTCGCTGCCGACCTTTTGATGCGCATCGCGACGGATTGGCGTTGGGCGAAGGAGCGGCGGTGATCGCCCTCGAGACGTTGGCTTCGGCTTCGGCGAGAGATGCTAAAATTCTCGGGGAGATTGTCGGGTACGGCGCCGCAACGGATGGCCATCATCTCACCCAACCGCAGCCGGATGGGGACGCGGCCTATGCGGCGATGTTGGCCGCGGGACAACAGGCAGGCGTGACTCCCCGCGAGATCGGGTATGTGAATGCGCACGGAACCGGGACGCTGTTGAATGACCAGGCGGAGGCCGCTGCGATCAATCGTTGGGCGGGTGAACAGGTGACTCAGCTGGCGGTGAGTTCGACCAAGGCGAGTATCGGACATCTGTTGGGGGCGGCGGGAGCGATTGAAACGGTGGTCTGTTTAATGGCGCTTCAGGGTCAATGGTTGCCGCCGGAATTGAGCCTGAATGAGGTGGATGCAGCGTGCCGATTTCCTCTAGTTCGCTCGCCCCAAGCGGCGGATTTTGAATATGCTTTGACCAATTCGTTTGGTTTCGGCGGTGCCAACGCAACGCTCATACTGCGGAGGTGGAGACCGTGAGCCGGGTTTTTGTTCACGGCTGGGGCGTGGTTTCACCGGCGGGTTGGGGAGTCTCCCCTTTCTTGGGAGCGCTGGCCCAACGGGTGCCGCTTCCGATCACGGAGGTGGCGCGGCCCGATGGGAAGATCCGGAGGCTTCGACGCGTGCCACGTCTTGAGTCGCGACCCACCTGGCTCGCCCAGCCACGGCTGCGACGGTCTAGTGCGATTACCCACTTTACGATCAGCGCGGGGTTAGAGGCGCTGTTGCCGCGAGGCGGGCAACCCAGCGGTGGCTGCGGGGCTGTCGGTGGCCGGGCATCGAGTGGGACCTCTCTTGATCGCGCTCGGTTAGGTGTTGTTTGTGCCGTGATGGGTGGGGGCGTGATTTATTCGCGCCGATTTTACGAAGAGGTTCGACAAAATCCGCAATTTGCGAGTCCGCTGTTATTTCCAGAAACGGTCTTCAATGCGCCGGCTTCGCATCTCAGTGCCTTGTTGGGCAGTGCCGCCCCGAATGATACGTTGGTCGGGGATCAGACTGGATTTATTTCCGCCCTCGTGATCGCCGCCGATTGGCTGCAACGGGCTACCGTGGATACGTGTTTGGTCGTGGGTGCGGAGGAAGCCGATTGGTTGACGGCGGAGGCGGCCCAGTGTTTTCCGGGACGACCGCCGGTGGCCGAGGGCGCGGGTGCTTTGTTGCTCAGCCGCAATCCCGGCCCGGTCGAGTTATTGGCCATCAGCGAGCCCGAGCCTTTTTTTCGTGGACGTTCGCGTTCGGCTGCGACCGATGCGGTGCGGACTCAACTGGCGGGTTGGGAACCGGCAGTCGAATACGACGAGCGCGATGTTCAGGGTGTTTTTGGCGATGGCCTGGCCGCGGTTGGCGCGTGGGCTGCGGTGGCTGCGGTCACTGCCATGGCCGTTGCGGCCGAGGCGGCGACGGAGGGGGTGCCGCGCACCATTGAACGCGCGGCGGCCCTGGTCACGGGAGCAAATTTTCAGGCGCACGGGGTCGTCTTCGGTCGTCCTGATAGCCCGCTTGTTCCCTAATTTGTTTGGTTTGATTCATCGATAGGTAATACCCATGAAGCGCAGTATACTCATAACAGGTGCCAACGGGGGACTCGGGCAAGCGATTGCCCGGGTATTTCTTACGGATCCAAACCCGGCGCGAGTTTGGCTGGGCGTCCGGCTTCAGCGTGATCGCGCGGATCAGTTGGTCACAGAATTTCCTGACCGATGTGAATTATTGCCGCTCGACGTAACGGACCGGGCTGCCTGGGACAGTGCGGTGCGTCAAATCATTGCTGCCACAGGCCGATTAGATGTTTTGGTCAACAATGCGGGGGCGCACGAAGATGCCTTATTGGCTACCATGAAGTTGGCCTCTTGGGACCGGGTGCGGAACACAAATCTCGACGCGGTTTTTCATGGGTGCCAATCCGTGCTGCCCGCCATGATCAGCCAGCGGGGCGGGCGCATTGTCAACGTCGCTTCGTTGAGTGCCTTGCTGGCCCCGGCGGGCCAGACCAACTACGCCGCCGCGAAAGCTGGGGTGGTGGCGTTGACTCAATCATTGGCTAAAGAAGTGGCCCGCCTGCAAATAACCGTGAACGCGGTTTGTCCTGGCTACGTGGAAACCGATGCGTTGGCGTCGCTCCCAGTGGAACGCCGCCAAGCCGCTCTTTCGCAAATACCGATGCGTCGGTTCGGGCGACCCGAGGAGATTGCCGCCGTGATCCGATTCCTGGCCAGCCCAGAGGCGAGTTATGTGACCGGTTCGATAGTGAAAGTCGATGGTGGGATTTTTTGAATTCTTGTCTCCATGCGCGATAGGGTGCGGGGACGATGGAAGTACTGCTCATGAATGATCCGAAAATGTTCGACGAGATCCGCAGATTGCTGGTTGAGACGCTCATGCTGCAAACTCCGGCGGCTGAAATCGGCGTGGAACAACCGTTGTTCGGTCCCGGCGGATTGGGTTTGGATTCGGTTGACGCGCTCCAATTGGTGGTGGCGCTTGACAAAGCGTACGGAATCAAAATTACGGACACGGAAGTGGCCCGTCAAACCCTTCAAAACGTGACGACGATGACCGCCGCGGTTGAGCGAAAGCGAAGTGCGGATGCGTCAAACGAAGTCAGAAAAAACGCCTGAAATTTCCTGGAACCATCGCCTTGAAATAACAATGCCTGTTTTCAATAGGTTCTAGGAAATTCCCGCTTGCCTGAATCCCATTTCTATGGGCAGGGATGCGGTCGCGGCGACGCGCTCCCGGCGTCCCACATGGGGACTGGGGCGGCACCCGGTCCGGGGGATTTCGGACCGGCCGGCGCCTCCGCTGGCCGCCCGGCGCGAAGGCGCCGGGTCTTCGGGGCACGCACGGTGTGTGGGCGGATTCGGGTGCGGTCCATGCGCCGCAGCAGAGACGCGCTCCCGGCGTCGCATTGGAATTCATTGGTATGATTGGTCCGATACCAATTCGATCATTGGTCCGCTATTCAGCAATACCGTGGTCCGTTTTCGAAACAAGTCTCGCCGAGTGCGCGCCGATTAGCAGATTATGGGGCTTTCTGCCCCTGGCACGGGGCTTGCAAAGGAAGTTTCACGCTAGTTCGACACCGAAGATTCCTTTCGAACTGAAAGGGCGATCATCGAGCCAAGACTAGAAAGAAATATTACGCATCATACTATGAAACAAAACACGCTCAGTTCCCTTTCGCGGCGCGTCGCTCTCGGGGCGACGTTCCTGGCACTCTCCTTCGGTTCGATCTCGAACCTTTCCCTTGCTTCGGGTGGCAGCGGCGGCGGATCGGGCGGAGGTGGGGGTGGCACCGTTACCGCTACCAAGGCACCGGCAATCACCACTTTCAAAGTCACTTCCGGATACGGCCCGTACGGCGGACGGGACGGCGATCTCCAAGCAAACTATTCCGTCGATATGGGAACTTCGGGACTCAGCCCGAGTGTCCGGGTCACCATTGTTGACGTCGGCACCGGAGCAACCTGGTGGAACAGCACGACCTCGATTCCCAGAGGCTCAGCCGGCTATCGCTATCTCCCGCTCAACAAGACGTTCACCGTCACCGTTGAATTGCTTGATCCAAACGGTCTCATCTTGGATCGCAAGTCAACAAACGCTTCGACGCCAGCCGCACCGAAGGTGGGCACGACCTGATCACACCGTCGCGGTATTTTTTTCACACCATCGGGAAATGCTGAAAACTCTCACTCCCACGCGGTCGGCGATCTCCAATTCGGGGTTGACCTAAAACTTCGATGAGGGCGATGCGACGGTAATTTTCAGCGGTGGCTCGAATTCGTTCGACGCCACCGGCGGAAACAAAAACCGCCGTGGCCTAGCCGGGAGCCGCGGAAGGGGCCATCACTCCATGGGGCCGATGAGTTCGACGAACGTGCCGTCAGGATCCTGAACGAGGGCGAACTGCGTGCTGCCGCCGAGCGATATCGGCGTGTCGCCGAGCAGCTTCACCTGGTGCTCTTTGATTCGGGCGAGGATCGGCTTCAACGCCGTCACGTGGATGGTGATGTATTGCATGCCGGTATCGTCCTGCAGGTGGACCTGCTTCGGATGGGCGGCTGGCTTGCCAAAGCTCATGAGCTTCCATTCGGTGGCGGTTTTGCTCTCACCGAGCTTTAGCACGGTGATGGTGACCGGTACGCCGTCGGTCAGGCCGGTGCGTTTGCCGCCTGCGGCGTCCACCGAAAAGCCACCGGTCTTTTTCATCCCGATAACCTTTGTGTAGAACTCGACGGATTTCTCGACGTCGCTGACCACGACGCCGATGGAGATGGTTTCGCTGGTGAACTCGTTCGTCTGGGCCGTAGCGCGCGTCCAGAGCTGCAACGTGGCGACGAGGGCGAAAAGTAGGCGCGATATCTTGATCATGGCAGGGCGGAAGACTGCGGAGCCGACTGCGCAACGGCAATGGGAAAATCAGGTATCCCAGAGCCCACCTCGCGCGAGCCAGTTGGCAGAGGTCCTTCACCGGTTGCTTGGATCAAAAGTCCGCCGGGGTTCCGGTCGGATCACAGGCAATTGGAGTGTAAAATTTGCGCCTTGGCCTGGGCCGGCACTCTCGACTCGGAGTTCGCCGCCCATTTCCCTCGCGGCAATCGCCCCGCTATGCAGACCGAAACCGTGCCCGTCTTTTCGCGTGGTAAATCCATGACTAAAGATTCGGGTGAGATTTTCCGCCGGAATCCCCACGCCATTATCGGAGATCGTCATCGAGATGAGGGATTCGATTTGACTCAGGTGGATGGTGATTTTTCGGTCTGTACGACCCGATTCAACGCACGCATTTTC
Source organism: Verrucomicrobiota bacterium (assembly GCA_043788645.1). GTDB lineage: Bacteria > Verrucomicrobiota > Verrucomicrobiia > Limisphaerales > UBA9464 > CANIZL01. The sequence goes on along the minus strand of JAYVTS010000411.1, from coordinate 8,373 downwards.
CGCGTTTCGGAAGAGGTTCACTAATATTTGGAGCACTTTAGGTTGCTCAATGGTAATGGGTTTGACGGCCGAAAAATTCCGAATCGTCTCAATCCCGTGACGCCGGAAGGAATCCGCATTGATCCGAAGAGCATCCTCTAAAACGTCTTTTAAATGAACGATTTCGGTAATGCCCGAAACGCTGGCATAATTCTGCTGCATGGAGACGATTTCATTGATATGAGCGACATTTTTTTGCAAGGAGTCCAATTCGCCCAGAATCAATTTTTGTTCTTCCACGATGTAATCGCCCAATTTTTCCAAATAATCTGGCAGCTGTTTACCCTTTGGATCTTGAGTCAAATAGGTATTTAAATCGGAGGCTTGAGCTTTCAACATGGCCGCGGCGCGGCTGAGGCCGCTGGCTCTTGATTGCTTAACTCGATCAAAGGCGATTGCGGCTGAAACATTTACACTATTCAGCACGTTGCCGACATTGTGGAGCACGTTGGTGGCCACTTCGGCCATTCCCGCTTGACGGGAAACGACCAGGAGTTCTTTGTGAGTGGCTTTGATTTTCAGTTCCATCCGTTTACGTTCTTCGATTTGTTCGTGCAATTCTCGGGTCTGTTCGTGGACTTGTCGTCGGAGTAGACCCGCCCAAACAAGGGCTAGAAAGAGGATCGTACCCAGACCGCCGAGAACCCATAACGTGTGGCGGGCATTCCACCAACTGGGCCGTTTCAGAATGGTGATATCGAGTGGCGAATTGAGATAGAGGGCGAAGGACGTGCTCAGGACGTCAAAGTTCGGATTGTGATCCGGATCGGCTTCCGTTTTAAAAACTCCCTCCAGCCTGACTTCACTGCCGATGGGGATGGCGGCGAGTACACCGTGGTTCGTGGGGAGCACGGCATAAAAAGTCTGCCGCCGTTGTTCACTCTGAAACTCCAGCAGGAGACCCAATTTCGTCGTTTTTTGTCCCAGAAACGTGGCGGTTAGGAACCCGCGGGTGGCATCTTGTTTTTCCAATTCGGTTCCCAGAAGATTGATCATTTGGGCCGTCGGTAAGACGTCTTGGCCCACCCGGCGGACCGCTCCTTGGTCAAGCTTCGGCGAGAGACCGTCCGCCTCGGCCAACCCGACGACCTCGACTCGATCTCCCAATTGAACTGGATAATCCTGGCGGAGCCGCACCCGCACCCCCGCCTCACCGTCTTGGATAAAAAGAACGCGCCCATTTTGATAGGTGACCACGCCGGAAGTTTTCAAAAACTGGAGGCCCAAACCGCTGTTGTCGGAATCCGCGTGGAGAATATTTTGGGGCGCGACGTTTGGCATTTCAAAGGGGTTTTCCGGGGCGGCCCGAACGACCTCGATATTCTGGGTCGAGGGGACCATGAGGCGGACGCCTAATCGCTGATTGCGGGTGTTATCAACCGGCAAACAAACTCCCGACACTCGCACCTGACTCCCCAGCAGGCGAAGGGCGTATTGGGGGTCAATCCGAGTGATGAAGACGATTACGGACCCGCCCGAGACAGCTAATACGAGGCGGTGTTCACCGATTTCCCGGACCAAACCTTCCATCTCCACCCAACGGTTATCCTCCGCGCCCGTCATGAGCCGATCGCGAGTCGGGCGAAGGGGTTCTGGCATTTGCCCGGGACCTAGTAGGGTAGCGAAGGCCTTTGGAATGATCGCGGCCGGGGCTTCCGCATCGAAAACGCCTTCCAATTCGATATAGGTTCCTTCCATCGGGAGTGAGGCCGACAGACCGGCGCTGATCTGATCATTGACCCGCGCACTGTCGCTTCCGCTTTGGAGATAGAAATCCTCCGTGACTGGGTCCAGGTAGGTAATGACGCCGCGGACTTTCACTTGAATGGGATTTCCGGGGGTTCTACGAGCGATGGAATTCATTTCTCCGAGAGAGGTCACGGTTTCCGTTTCATGGGGGCTGATCGTTTTCGGAAGAGCGGAGGTCTGATTCGTAGCCTGACGTAACCGAGCCATCCGCTGGGCGGGAGTTTCCGTTTCTTCTATGTGGGTTAAGTCTGAAACCCAGAGGGTATTGGCGACCTTTTTACCTTGATCATTCAACACCGTTTGTCCGACCCCCGAAACCCGAACATAGCTTCCGGTAAAGTCGTGCAGGCGGTCTTGGGCAGGATTCAGCACTCGCACGAAAAACGTACCGCCAGAGTTCTCTGGCTGAAGCCGCAGGGTCGTAACGAACGGAGTTTGGGCAACGGCGAGAACTTTTCCGGCGACGACGCCCGTCACAAACGACGGGTTGGCATCAAAGACCTGGCCGGGGACCAGTTCCGAGAACGCCGGTAGCGGAGGTAATAGGACCATCTGAGGATTCTCTACCACCGGGAATGGATGGTTGAGTTCGAGCCGACCACGCCATCGGATACGAATGCCCGGGCGCATCGTTGCGACGGGGGTTCTCAGCTGAAAAAACTGGAAACCCGTTTCATCCAGGAAACCGAGAATTTTTGTCTCCGAATTCCACGAAACCACCACACCTTCGACCTGAAGATTCAGGAGGAGTGGTGCTTGAGAGCGGACCGTTTGGAGTCGACGCAAGTTGAGGATGGGCGTCTTTTCTTCACGCAAATACTGCCATTGAATCCAGCTGGAGCGATGCGTATTGTTGCGAGCGTAGTCGAGCCATTTCGTTCGGGAATTTCCGTCAAAAAGCATTTCGGCCGATTCAACGGGCGGGTTCTCGCCTTGGGCCGAAAGAGCGATTGAGAATCCAGGGCCGGCACGGTTTAATCCTTCGAGCGGTTCAATCTCAGCCAATTGAACCGAATTGGCACCATTCACCAATTGTTCGCTATTTCCGTCACCGATGACGCCTGGAACCCGGACGGAATCGATCGCGAGCCGATAGAGCGCAAATTTTGCCGGACGCGCCAACGAGAAAATGCGCCGCTGGAAACGAGTGCTAAAGAGTTCATCTCGGCGGGAGTCCAAGGTCTCCCAATTTTCCCCGTTATCGTTGGACCCGAGTAAACGCCAACTGACCGGATCGCGCTCCGGTTTATCATTCGCAGCCGTGAGCGCGTAGCCGTCCAATGAACATTGGGCGAGGGTCGCTTGCGCTTGAATATTCGAGAGGATTTGTGGCACACGAGCGGACAAAGCGGTGTGGGTATCGGCTCGGTGGATGGACAACAAGACCTGTCTCACGTTGGTCAGGGTGATTGCCGCCGCGCGGGTGTATTCACATTGAATCCAACAGCCTCCTGGCTGCCCGCCCCCAAAATCACGCCATTTTGTTTTGGGATCACCGTCAAAGGCGTCGCTAGCGGGCCCCACTAGCGGGTGTTCTCTTGAAGCAGTGATGAGGCTATATAGGTCCGCTTCATTGGTGACACCGGTCGGTTTCCCCAGCAATTCCAGTTCCGCGAGATGGACCCCTTCTCTGGTTCCCGACGCCTCCACTTGGAGACGGTAAATCGTATAACCGGTTCGATTGAACAATGCAAAAACCTGCCGCTGACTGCGCCCACTAAAAATTTGATTCGTTTGTTGATCGAGCGTTTTCCACGACTGCCCTTGATCATTCGAGCCCAGCAATTGCCACGCGGCCGGGTCAATGCCCTCATCGTTATGGGCCGACGTGAGGGCATAGGCCGCGACAATCCGTCCTGGGCGATTCGATTCAGCGGGCTGGGCCGTGAGGATTTCGGCCGCGAAAATGAAGTACGCCAGGAAGGCCACCCAGTAGAGAGTGGCCCGAGGCGGGGCGCAGGGATCAGGGCAATTCATGGTGGCGGACCGGTCGGTCGTTGACCGTGAGGCGTCAGTATCCGCCGCCGAAGGGAGTGCGCCCAGCGCCCAGCGCCAGCTCGCCGGGTCGACCGGTTTCGGCATCCGTTCGCGACTCATTCTATCGGTGGAATTGGGAACTGGTTGAGTAAATACAAGTGGGCAACTTCGGTTTCGAGGTGCCACCGGGCGAGACCGATTCACGAACCGGCCCTACAGTTTGGCGAGGATCCGATCCAGGTTCACATGGTCGGCGATAATTTGCTGGATCAGGCTGATTTTCTGGGTGTCGTCGGGGCCCGTTTTGATCGTCACATTTTGGACCGCCGCCGCGACGCCGTAGCTGTCCTTGGCGGCCACTAACACGGGGCACGGGAGGGAGCGGAGTTGCCGGGCGGTGGCGGCGGAGGGTCTGATGCCATCGGAGAGGATCAAACCGGCCAGAGGACTATTTGGATTCCGAGCAAAGGTGCCGGCCGCTTCCAAAACGTCTTCCCGGTCGGCTGGGGTGATGAGAAGAGTGCCCATTTTCAAGCGTTTGGCGACGTTGGCTGCGCCCATCGCGCCGATGACGACGTGTTGGACGACGTTATTGCATTGGGCTTGGCCTCCAAGGACATCGGCCTTGAGTTCGTTGCAAATGGCTTGGAGGGTTGGCTTCGACAATATGGGTTGATGAGGAACGACGCCGAGGAGTTCGAGTCCTTTGCGTTTGAATCCGCGCCGTGCGAAATCGGTAATGTACTCCATTTTCTCCGGCAAAACCTTGTTAACGATGACGCCAATGACTTCCACGCCTTCCCGCTCAAACAAGGCGTGGTTCAGAGTGACTTCATCAATGGGCAAACCAATGCCGCCCCGGGTGACGATGATGACTTTGGCGCCGAGAAGTTTGGCGACGGTCGCGTTCGAGAGATCGAACACGCTGCCGACGCCCGCGTGGCCGGTCCCTTCGCAGAGGACGAAGTCTTTTTCCCAAGCGACGCGATCAAACCCTTTGTGAATTCGTTTGATCAGGAAATCCAGGCTCCCACCCTGCAGGTATTTGCGCGTGAAATCCGGCTCCACGGCAATGGGGGACATATCCACCAACGGACAATTGAGGCGGAACACCCGATCCATCAGGACAGAGTCTTCGTCGATTTTTTGATCGTCGATTTCAACGAAGCGTTGTCCGACGGGTTTGATGTAGCCCACGCGGCCGAACCGTTTCTGGAGCGCCGCCAGGAGGCCGAGCGAAGTGGTCGTTTTTCCGTCATTCTGGCGGGTGGCCGCCACGAACACCCGCGGAGTCAACTCATTGAGCAACACGACCGCAAGGTGGCCGCAGATCGACCGGGCTCAACCCAGTTCTTTCAGATCCGAAAAAAAATTCCCCGTTTGTAGAGAAAGCGTGCGAAAAGAAACATCACCAGCAGGCTACTGGCTGTCAGCAACAGCGGGCCTCCATTGCCCAACGAACCCGCCACCGGTCCGCCGAGAACCCGATCCACGATCTTTCGCCATGGCAGAATGCTATTGACCAAGTAGATCGGCAAGGCGTTGGTACCGACCCAAATAAAGGGCATGAACCAGCGGCGCCACTTCAGCACATCGACGACGTGATGAAATGCGGCGAGCAACAGAAAACTGAATCCGCCCGCCACCAATACGAAGCTGGAGGTCCAAAGTTTCTTCACAATGGGAAATACGAATCCCCAGCTGAATCCACCGATTAAACAACCGAAACCGAGCAAGATCAGCCAGGAAGTCTTGCCACCGATGGCCAGGTGAGGATTGGCCAAAATTAAGCCGGCGAACACTCCCAACAGACACGTCACCACGGCGGGAAAAGTGCTCAAAATACCCTCTGGATCATAGTAGGTGTCGTAACGTCGGCCGGGAAGATGTTGAAAATCGAAGTGATTGACCACATTAAGCCCCGGCTGCATCGGTCCTTTTATGGTTTGCGACGTCTTGGCAAAGAAGACCGCCGGGCTGGCATTCGTTAACTTCGATTTCTCAGCCAGAGTGGTGAGGGCGACTTGGTCCAGCTGGATATTTTTGACTTGGGATTGAGTCAAGAGGAGCCAATATCCGGTGAGAATGGCCGCGGCAACTCCGATCAGATATTTCCATGGTATATAGAGAAAAAGGATCCCGGCCGCAGTATAACTGATCGCGATGCGCTGGAGGACCCCTAACCAACGAACCCCCTCCAAGCCATTGGTGAACCCACCCGCGTAAAAGACTCCTACAAGGAAAAGCAAAAGGCCCCGCACGAACAAACGGCGCGCCGCCCGGGCCTCGCCGCCTTGTTCGCGGGCTTTGGTAAGAGAAAAAACAGCCGACACACCGGCAATAAATACAAAGAGCGGAAAAATGAGATCATAGAAACGAAACCCTTCCCATTCGACGTGTTCGAGCTGAGTTCGGAGTCCGTTCAGGAAATCTGATCCGGTAAAGTTCTTCAATCCGCCGACGATTGCGCCACCGCCCACGATCCAAAAGAGGTCAAAGCCGCGGAGGGCATCGACCGCGAGCACCCGACGGGAACCGTCCGGGAGTTCGGAGTAACGGACGGTCGAAACTTGATCGTACGAGGAAATATACGGCATGGCGGTAAGGGGATTGAGGCGGTGTGCGCGTTCTAGGTTGTGGGCCGATCAAACGCGTAAGAAAATCTTCCGGCGATTGAGTAACCAAGCGAGCCAGAAACCCCACCCAATGCCAAGGATTGCAACCACGAACGCACCTAAACCAGGATTTAATGCTCCGAGCCCGTGCCAGACTTTCTGGGAGTCTTCACCGCCAACGAGCCGTGCGGCGAGCGCGTCGAAGTTCACGAGGTTACCGGCGAGATAGATGGAGATCGGATTCAAACCCACCCAGACAAAAGGGGTTGCCCAACGTTTCCAACCCTGGACATCCATCACGTAAAAGAAGGCAGCGAGCGCCAGCGCACTCCATCCGCCGGCCACCAAGACATAGGATGAAGTCCAGAGCTTCTTAATGATCGGAAAAGCAAAACTCGTCGCAAAACCAGCCGTCAACAGTGCGGCTCCATAGCCGACCAGCCAGGTGGCCTTCGCCGCGGGTGAGCGTTGGTCATCGCGCAGCACCCGGCCGGCGAACACCCCTAACAGGCAGGTTACCATCGCAGGCAAAGTGCTCAAAATCCCTTCCGGATCGTGGTCTCCATCCCATTTGAAACCCGGGAGGTATTTGGAATCGAACCAATTTACCAAATTGTGGCCTTCGGCCAAATCGCCGACTCCGAACCCGGGAACCGGGATAAAATTGAGGGCGGCCCAGTAGCCGATCAGGATGGTCGTCGCCACAACGATCAGCGTCCGCGGTTTGTAGAAGATAAAGAGGAAACCGGCGCCAAGATAGCTGAGAGCAATGCGTTGTAAGACGCCTAGCAAGCGAATATGCCACTCCCCGTTTTTCGAAAGCCCGTAGTAAAAAAGACCGATCAGGTAAAGGAGGATCGCTCGTTGGAGAAGGCGGACGAAGGCGGCGTCTTTTCCCCGTTCATCGCGAATCCGGCCTAAAGAAAACACGGCGGACACGCCCGCCAAGAAAACGAAGGTTGGGAAGATCAGATCGTAAAAGCGACAGCCTTCCCAGGCGACGTGTTCCAATTGGAGCGAGAGCCAATGATGAGTGCCGAGGAGCAGGGCGACGGCACCGCCAATGGAGTCGCCTCCCATGATCCACATCATGTCAAAACCGCGGAGTACGTCGATGGAGGTCAGACGTTGCCGCGGTGCAGGTAAGCCCAGGTCTTCGGCCATGTGATCCCCAAGAGATCAGGCTTTTGGGTTCTGGCGAAAGCAAAGATTCACAAAGTTTCCGGTTGGCCGCCGACGTGTGGTCGGAGGTTTCGGGTTTCTCTCCGCGGACGGACCGCGGTTGGGTCCCGTGCTTTTGACGGGATCAACCGCAGAAACGCCCAAACGAAGAGAACCGCGGATGAACGCAGGTGAACGCAGATAAGAAGAATTTAGAACTTTCCCCATCTGCGTGAATCCGTGTCCATCCGCGGTTCGGAGGGACCGCGGTTGGGTCCCGTGCTTTTGACGGGATCAATCGCAGAAACGCCCAACCGAAGAGAACCGCGGATGAACGCAGATGAACGCAGATAAGAAGAATTTAGAACTTTCCCCATCCGCGTGAATCCGTGTCCATCCGCGGTTCGGGGGGACCGCGGTTGTGTCCCGTGCTTTTGACGGGATCAACCGCAGCAACGCCCAAACGAAGAGAACCGCGGATGAACGCAGATGAACGCAGATAAGAAGAATTTAGAACTTTCCCCATCCGTGTGAATCCGCGTCCATCCGCGGTTCGGAGGGACCGCGGTTGGGTCCCGTGCTTTTGACGGGATCAACCGCAGAAACGCCCACCTATATCAGCGGGTTGTGTTAACACGGCGCACCCTTCGTTTTCTGGTTCTCTCTCCTCGTTTGAGAGGGCAGGGTGAGGGCGGTCCCCGCGATCAAAAGGAACCGCGGATGAACACGGAACACCTGACGCCAAACCGGCCTGTGGCCTGGGGTGTGCCCGGATGCCACGCTCCGACTCGATTCCGTCCCCCAAAGCCCACTCGGTGAAGAAGAATCGTTC
>JAYVTS010000410.1:0-3843 GCA_043788645.1 Verrucomicrobiota bacterium | reverse complement strand
CGCTGGGAGCCCCATTGCCCCAACAATTGCTCGTTCACGGTTGGTGGCAAAAGGACGGGGCAAAGATTGCTAAATCGACAGGCAATATCGTCGATCCGGTGGCGGTAATCAACGGGTGGGGATTGGATGCATTTCGTTATTTTATCGTGCGCGAATTGGCCATCGGACCCGACGGAAATTGGACCGATACGAGTTTTTCCGCACGCTATCATGCGGAGTTGGCGAATGGGTTGGGTAATTTATTGAATCGGGCGCTCAACATGCTGAACAAATACCGCGGCGGTGTGGTGCCAGAGGTATCGAGTGAATTGGAACCTGAAGCCACGGCCGCGGTGAACGCCACGGAAGCAGCGTTTCGCGCCCATCGTTTACAAGACGCACTCGTCGCCATTTGGGTATTGGTGAATCGCGCCAACAAATACGTGGAAGAAACACAACCCTTCAAACTCGCGAAAGATCCCGCCCAAGCGGCGCGACTGGATGAAGTCCTCTATAATCTAGTGGAAAGTTGTCGCGTCTTGGCGGTAATGTTATGGCCCGTAATTCCTGGCACTGCGGAACGTATTTACGCCCAGCTCAAGATCGGTGGTGAGGTGGAACTGTGGCGCGGTACGGCCTGGGGTGGACTCCAACCCGGGCATTCGGTCGGCACGCCCGTGCCTTTATTTCCTCGGCGCGATCAGCCTCCCGCAAAGCCCGCGTGATTCAGAGCGTCCTTACCGAGCCGCCCGTTTTGCTTTAAGCCCGACGATTTCTACCAGAGCTTGTTGGATCACGAGGGCTTCATCGAGGTTGCTACTCACTAGTTTGCGATTGGCTTCCAGCAGCGATTCCATCGCCTCCACCAATTCGGATGTTTCGTAGTTGTCGGTTTGCCGCAGGGCTTGGAACACGACATACGGGTGGCCCGCGAGGGGATTTAGCTTGCGATCCCCAGGGAGAGTACTGACGGGAACACGTTCCAGTTGGGCTTTGAACGAATTATAGTCACGGGCGGGTTTAAGAATTCCGGCGGTCCGGAGTTCCTTCATGAGTAATAGCCCTCGCACCTTGGTGATCAGCCCGTAGAGAAGTCCGATTTCCGACTTTTTCTTATCGATGCGCATTTCCCAAAGTTCTTCGTCGAGTACTCGGAGTAACTTGGGGAGGTCGCGATCACCGAGGGCTTCTGATAAAGCGAAGGCGCGCGCCAGCTTTTGTTTCGTGGTCAGGACTTGGACATCGTCCAGCGTCACCTCCGAGCGAACACCCACGAAGAGAATCAGTTTTTCCACTTCAGAGGCCAATGCGCGTAGGTTTGGGCCAACCCGACTGACTAATTCCGAAAGGGCCTGGTCCGAAATATCCTTTCCGTCGGTCCGGAAGAGCCGCAGTGCTTCGCTTTCCGCCTTGCCCGCCCAGTCTTTATCATCAGTCGATAGGGCCGCAAACGCCTCGATGGTTCCGAGCTTTTCAAGAGTTTTGTAAAAACTCCGGCGTTTGTCGGCTTTACCGGCCGAGACCAACAAGCGAACACCGTCCCAGCGGAAGCGCTTCAGCTCGTCCGCCAATCGATTCAGCTCGGCCGTCACGGCGGCGGTGCCCGCGGTGCGGTCTTCGCCCAAAAAGCTGCAGTTTTGCCACCACACGACTTTTGCCCCTCCGAAAAAAGGCAAAGTATTGAGAGCCTCCCGGAGTCGGCCGATGGATTTTAGGGCGTCGTCTGTATTCAGCGCGGTGGCATCGACGCATTCGTGGTCCATTCCTCCGAGTTCGGTCGTCCAGGCTTCGTAGGCCTGCTTGGCCCGCTGTTTCACTGAAAAATCATCATCCCCAAAAACGAATAGAATTGGCGCGGAACCTGGGGGAGTCGAAAGGGCGGGAGCTTTGGCCATGGAGAAAGCGTCAGTCCGTTAGTTCGTTAGTTCGTTAGAAAACCAATCCAAGAAGGTGGGCCACTATTTTTCGAGCAGGACGTCGCCGCCGACGATTCGCTCGAGCCGACCGTGTTCCGTGCGGAGAAGGAGGGCACCCTCATCGTCGAGGGCTTCGGCGTGGCCAGAGATTTTTCGGTCACCGACATGAAGGGTGACGCGGCGACCGAGGGTGACACATCGGCGCATCCATTCGTCGCCTAGTTCATGGAAATCACCCGCTCGGAAGCGGGCGTAGGCGGCATCGAGTTCGTAAATCAGGGTGGTGGCGAGATTGGCGCGGTCGATCCATTCTCCCTTCTGTTCCCTCAATGAAGTTGAGACGGGTCGGACGTCCGGCGGCAGATCGGCTGGCGTCAGGTTAACGTCAATGCCGATGCCCAATACGACATGGCGAATATGGTCAAGTTCGGCGCCAAGTTCGAGCAAAATTCCGGCGGCTTTGCGTTGGCCAAAAACGATGTCGTTGGGCCACTTGATCCCCGGCAAGAGTCCGGTGCTTTTTTCGATCGCTCGTGCCACGGCCACCGCAGAAACCACGGTGAGTTGGGTGGCGGCCTGCGGAGCAATTTTCGGGCGCAATAGGATCGAGAACCAAAGGCCTTTTCGAGGAGGCGAAACCCAAGTGCGGCCGAGGCGGCCCCGCCCTTTTGTTTGGGATTCGGCAAAAACAACAATGCCCTCAACGACTCCGTCGCGGGCCATTTTTTCGACAATATCGTTGGTGGACGTGGTTTCGGCGAAGACACGAATGTCTCTTCCGATGATTCGGATTGGACCCAGCCGGGCCAGGAGATCTTCGCCGTGAAGCACGTCCGGCGAACCTCGAAGGACGTACCCGGCGTGTGGGCTGGCCTCGATATCGTAGCCGAGACGGCGGAGTTCTTCGATGCGATTCCAGACAGCGGCTCGGGAGACCCCGAGATCTTTGGCGAGGAGAGCCCCCGAAGCTCCGGCGGGTCCACCGGAACGGAGGGCTCGAAGGATGCGTGCGTCGTTACTCAAAATAGAGAGCCGTGATCTGTGGCCATTCAGTTCGCGGGTGACTTCAATTCGGGTTTCTCACTCGGGCGTTGGCTGAAGAGATTGACTCCCTTGAGCAGATCAGTCGCTCGTTCGAGCTGGCTATCACGGTGATCCTTGACCAGTTCGCGGAGGACGCCGCGTCGCACCTCATCAAACCGGAGCAAGACGTCATCAAGATTCTTTTCTCCGCCTGGTAAGCGACCGAGTTGCACGGCGGTTTCTTCGTCATCGCTCATGGGAACCATGATATCGGGAGTGATCCCTTTTTCGTGAATGACCTTGTGGCTGGGCGTGAAGTATTTGGCGGTGGTGAGTCGCAGGGCCGCGCCGTCGGGCAATGGGAGAACACTTTGGACGGAGCCTTTGCCGAAAGATTGTTCGCCCACGACGACCGCCCTTTTCAAGTCCTGAAGGCTGCCGGTCACAATTTCGGCTGCGCTCGCGCTTCCGCCGTTGATGAGGATCACCATATGATATTTGCGCACTCGATTTCGGCCGGACGCGGTTCGGCGGCTATCGGCGGATGGATTGCGACCTTCTGTGGTGACGATGAGTTGGCCTGGGTCGAGAAATTTTTCGCAGACGGCGACGGCTTGATCGACCAAGCCACCCGGGTTACCGCGGAGATCCAGGACGAGCGATTCCATGCCGTGGGACTCCAGGAGTTTGAGGGCTTCTTCGAGTTCGTCGGCCGTCCGTTCGGCAAACTGAGTCAACCGCAGGTAGCCGATCTTGTCGTTGCCCACGGGAAATTCTCGGTGGTTATCGCGGTCTTTGACGGAATAGACTCGGATTTCGGCCCGGTTCAGCACGAAATCCTTCGGTTCGGCAAATGAAGGGCGCGTGATTTGGAGTGTAACCTTCGACCCCGCCGCGCCGCGCAGCGCGGTGACAGAATCGCTCT
>JAYVTS010000409.1:0-10019 GCA_043788645.1 Verrucomicrobiota bacterium | reverse complement strand
TTTCGGACCTTCCGTGCGATGGAAGTCGTTCTTTATCACACGCTTGGGAAATTACCCGAACCCCCGCCTACCCACAAATTCTGCTGACGAGGCAAAAATCTGAGAGGCATCGGTCTCGCCAGCTTTCCGGGTACTTCCAAAGGGATGTATCTGGTTTACCGCTTACAGAGTAAGTCGGCGCAACCAACTCTCCATGGTCCGGCAATGACGCTTTCGCAACTGCATCAATGAAGTCCAAGGTTCACTTATTTAGTTTCCGACCGTGAAGGTTAGGTCGCGCGGCGCGTCGAAGGCGTCCTCATCGCTCACCGGCACGCCACCGTCGTCCCGGAGGTTGGTGCCGACACTGTAGATGCGAAAGCCGAGGGCAGTCGTTGGTAGTGAAGCGGACCGTTGCCGAAAGAGTCGGCAGGGACGGCAGAAAGGTAGTTTGGGACGAGGGCGTCGAGAGAATCTGGTGGCTGTTCTTGGTGATCGCGACGGTATCGTTCTACCGCAAGAGCAACGTGGGTGAGGAGGGCACGAGTTCGGAGGACAGCTTCACGGCGAATCCAAATCCACCTCTGCGATGACAAGCCGCGCAAACTCCCGTAGGGATCCCATTTCGGACGTAGCGGTGGGAGTGGGGCTCCGCCTTCGGGCAAAGTCCAAGAGCCAATCAATTCCGAGGTAGACCGTTTTGCAAGTTCCAAGTGCGTTGAGTTGAGTCGGAGCAAATCGAGACGATCCGCAGTGCTCCGGCCGCTTATAACGTAGAAAAAATCCCGAAATCTCCACTGAAGGTTCTCCAGAAACAGTTTTGGCCTCACCGATTTGTATCGCCCGTTCTTTTGATTGAAGATCGAGTCCTCGAAGAGTAGGCCATACTGGATTGATCGTGCGACGTCGTGCCTCTCCAATAGCGATTCTACTTGGCGATCTAACGAATCCAACGCCTGGCGCGGTAAAGGACGCAAGTTGACCAGGACCTCCGCCGCCTTAGCGGCCTGATCGCAGCGGTACAATTTCAAAAGTGGCGCAATGCTACCAGGTGTCTTTCCGGGAATATCGGCTAATTTGAAAGCATCGATGAGGCGGGAGATTCCGGCGGCGACTTGGCCGCGATTGATCTGGGCTTCAGCGATCCGGACGAGCCATTCTTCGGCGAAATAGGCAGAACCGCCAAAATCGAAGTTCGTCTTCCAATCAGCGATCCAAAAATCCGGCAAATCCAAGAGATCGTGGATCAGCTGGAGCTCCTGCTGAAAAGCGGTATCGACGAATATGGCCGCTTCCTCTTCGTCGGCGGTCAGTGCGGATCTGGATGGGCGTGTTCTGACTTCGGCGGTTTGAATCTGAATCTTTGGAAATCGGGACAGCAAAGGGAGGAGTTGGACGGCGGCATTGCGGTCGTCCGGGACCGGTGAGTACTGATTTTCCAATTCGTCCAGGCTCAAAGGAAAACAAGGGATAGTCAATATAAATATCCTGCGTAGTTATGGTGCGAAACCTGTTTTCCGATCCGCCGGTCACTTGTTTTACCTGCGAGGTTTCGGTACTTTTAGCATAGGAATGCGTTTTTTCATACACCGCATCCGACGACGAGTTTGAATTGAAAGATCCTAAGACTGGACGTTCCGCAGTACTTTTCCGAAGGATCGTGAGTTGACGAGACGCTCGGATGCTTGAGGAATTGAGGCACACGGAAGTTACGGATCGTTTCCGAAACGGATTCCCAGCTCCAGCGTTTCCGAATTACGTTGCGAGGAAATCGAACGTACTTCTGAGCACCACGGCTACGGCGCCGTGGCTCTAAGTCGATAGTACTCCCCCCTCAATTTTATTTACAGCGCCTAAGCGAAAGGGACGCCCAACAAAAATGGCCAGCAGCAAGGGAATTGCTGCTGGCCGTTGTGCGACCGAAGTTAGGTCCTGCGGTTTACAGCGTGGTTACATTAACCGTGGCAGAAGCTGAGGTTCCCGCCGAATTGTACGCCGAGATCCGGAAACTATAGGCGGTCTTGCTCGTTAGCCCAGTCACCGAACAGGAAGTTACGTTGGCGGCGAGAGTCGTGACTTGGATCCACGTCCCACCAGACAGATATTCGAGTTTGAAACCAGTCTCATTCGTTGAGTTATCTCTCCATTTTAGCGTAACCTGAGTTTGACCGATGGCCGAAGCCGTCAGGGCGGAGGGTGCGGCGGGCAAGGTTGGTGGCGTGGTAACGGTAACCACTGCGGTGTACGCGGAATTGCCACTCGCGTTAACCGCTCGTACCCGATAAGAATACGTGGTGCCCGCGACAGTAGTGGTGTTTTGGTAAGTGGTCGTATTAGCCGCTAGCGTTGCTAGCACCGCAAAGCTTCCGGTGCCGGTGGCTCGTTCCAGCGAGAAGCTGATTTCGTTACTCGAGTTGTCGAGCCAGCTCACAGTGACCTGGGTGGCGGATACGACGGTCGCCACGAGGCCGCTGGGCGCGGTCGGCGCCGGTACGAGCGTGGTGACCGTGACGGTTGAGGTGGGGGCCGAGCTCCCACCGGCGTTCACGGCACTGACTCGGTACGAGTAGGTAGTCGCTCCGGTTACAGTCGTGTCGGAATAACTCACCGCATTCACGCCCGTGGTTGCGATAACCGCAAAGGCACCACTACTCGTTGCCCGCTCTATCTTGAAGCCGGTTTCGTTGGTCGATTTATCCCTCCAGGTTAGATCAATTTGGGTCGAACTTGAGGCGGTGGCGGCCAGGGTCGTCGGCGCAATGGGCGGTCCGGTAGGGGTTGTCGCCGTCGCGACGGTGGTGTAGGCAGAACTGCCGCCCGAATTAATCGCGCGGACCCGATAGGAATAGGTAGTCCCTCCTACCGCGGTGGTATCTAGATACGTGGTTGAATTAGCCGCGACCGACGCCAGAACTGCAAAGGCCCCCGTGCCGGTGGCCCGTTCGATCGAGAAACTCGTTTCGTTGTTGGAGTTGTCCACCCAGGTGAGGCTGACTTGAGTTGTCGACACCACGGTGGCAACGAAGGAAGTCGGGGCGCTGGGCGCTAGTGGAAGGGTCGTAACCGTGAGGTTCGGCGTTGGCGGGGAAACTCCGCCGGAGTTCAACGCACTAACGCGATAGGTATAGGTCGTCGCCGGCGACGGAGTGGCATCGGTATACGCGACTGAATTTGCGGCGGCGGTCGTAAGGACCACGAAAACACCCGCGCCCGTGGCCCGTTCCACCAAGAAGCCAGTCTCGTTGTTAGATAGGTCGTTCCAGGCCAAGCTGACTTGGGTTTGGCCGATCGAGGTTGCGGTCAACCCGGTTGGAGCATTCGGAATCGTGGTCACCACGGTTTGGCTCGTAACCGAGAGCGGCGACGTGTAGGCGGAATTTCCGAAAGGATTGACCGCCCGCAGGCGGTAAGAATAGGTGGTCGCGGACGCAACCGAGGTGTCACTAAACGTGGTAATGTTTGCTGCGGGAGTCCCAATGACCGCATAGATATTATCACTTCCTGCCCGCTCCAGGGAGAACGTGGTCTCGTTCGAGCTGGTGTCGGTCCAGCTGAGATTTACGAATCCGGAACCAAGCGTCGCCAGCTTTAAGCCCGACGGAGCGCTCGGAGCTTGGCCCCAGTTGAGACTTGCCGTGGCGGCAGCGGGCGAGAGGCCGGAAATATTCTGGGACCAGACCCGATAATAATAAGTGGTGCCCGTTACCAGGTTTACGTTGGTGAAAATCGTGTTGTTCGCCGTCCGCGTGGCGACGGTTAGAAAGTTAATCCCGTCGGTGGATCGTTCGACAATGAATCCCGATTCATTGTTAGCGTTGTCTTGCCAGCTCAGTTGGACGCTGGAGATCGTTAAGGGGACGAGGGCGAGATTGCTGGGGGTGCCCGGCAGGGTCAGGATCGTCACGGATACGACTGAGGCGGCGCTGTCCCCGAGGGCGTTATACGCAATCACACGATAGGCATACGCGTGACCCAGTTGCAGGCTTACTCCGTCATTGAAGCCCGTTGCATCCCAACTCAGCGTCGCTAAAACGACATAGGCGCCGCCATTGTCACTCCGTTCAATTCGGTAGCCGTCTTCATCATTCGCGGCATCGGTCCAGGTCAAATCAATGCGTCCTTCAGTCACTTCTTGGCCCGTGATATTAGTGGGCGCAGCGGGGGCGGTGCCGGAGGCCGGCGTGGTGGTTGCCACAATTCCGGAAAAACTACCGGAACCCTTACTATTGAAGCCTCGAACCCGGTATTGGTAGCTGGTATTTGCTGTCAAGGGGCGGTCGATCCAACTGCTCACCGCACCTGCGATCGCCGCCGCCGTGGTCCAATTAATTCCTCCATCGGTGCTACGTTGTACTTCTACGCCCGCTGCGGTCGAGCTGGGCGTCGCCCACGTGAGCGAGACTTGATTAAAGGTCGGGGCCGTGGCGGCCAAACCGGTCAAGCCGAGCGGGAGTGTTTGAGCACTGGTCCGGAAGCCGGCAATGGTCGGTCCGGTTTCCCGGATGCTGCGAGCATTGTCGGAGGCACTCACTGGATCGGCCGCATAGTCAACGCCCACGGGTCGCCCGAAGTAGTACAGCCATGGATTGGAAAAATAGCTGATTCGTTGGGAAGTGCCGCCGGACAGACATTCGTACGCCATGATGTCCCGGAAGCCGAGTGCATCAATGTTGCAGGACTGATACCCAAAACCGTAGGGAGTGGCGTTTTGACCCGTACTATTGAGGTGGTCTCGATCATGATTACAACCCAAATTGTGTCCAATTTCGTGGGTCAAAGCTCCACCAACCAGCGAGCCATCATTAATGACGTTGTAAGCGTATTCGGGGTGATAAACTCCGGAGGTGTATGGAATATAAGCAACTCCCGACGCACCGGTATCCTCACTCACCAACGTCACAACGTCGGCACCATACTGATCCCTGAGAGCGGGGACGGTGTCGAGAAATCCATCGCCGGAAACGACGAGTCGGCCTAATACCGTGTTGATATCGACGGTAGTCGATTCGACGTGCGCGACCTCCTGCTGACCGACCAACTTAATAAATGTATTAGCGTAGCTACCAATGAGCGTCGTATTCGCGTCTGCCACCGCTTGGACGATCATCGCGGAGAGACCGCTCTGGGTGTAGCGAACTCGAGCCGCGGGCGAGTAAACCACGAGCAGATCGACGACGGTCGGTTGGGTTTGGCCGGCGACGTAATCATCGGCTGCGGACGAATGAACGAGCGTCAAGCCGGTGGGCGTCGCCCGACCACGGCTACTGGAAGAAATGGTTCCGGTGGCACAAGTAAAGTTCTGACTCGTGCTCAGTTCAAACGTATAGGTGCCGCCTTGGGTGGGGAGCAACTGCCAAAGTTCCTTGGGGAAATAGGCGCTACGATCGACTGAGCCCGCAATCGTTTCTGTGGGTGCGCCGGTCGAACTGTCGGCAGCGGAGCCGAAGATAACTCGCGAAAGGGGTTCACCCTCGAGGTGTCCAATCCAGGCATACGTATTGGGATCGTCGGAATCGACCCGGTCGCGGATCGCCCTCACCTTTTGGCCGTTGGGGAGCGTTAATCTCAATCGGGGCCCGTGCAGGGCATGGGGAGTGACGATCAGTTGGCCGCTGGCAGGACTGGCCAGTTCCGGATCGGTGCTCGCTGACGTTATTGATGAATTACCTCGCACCCCGCTGTCGGAGTTGCCTCGCGGTGGCCCTGGGTTGAGATCAGGTGCCGAATGGACTAGGTTGGGACTGGCCAGCAGGGCGAACGCCATGCTACCTGCCCCTACCCAGGTGCGGGGTAGGTTTAGGGAATTTAACTTCATTATTAGCTAGGTTTTGGGCCCCAGGTGGGGGCGCCGTAGGTCTGATTGAGGTAAGGTTGGTGGGCGGTCTATCTGCGGAAAAGTTGGGTCGAACGGCGAATCGTCTTGTCCGTCGCCTCGGTCAGGATGCGCCTCAGAAATTGGCGCTGCTGTCGCAGCCGAGCTCGGATCCTATTTTGTAAGCGACCGCCGAGACGGCGACGCTTCGGGCAGCATCCTCCGAGATGGGGACATCCCAGAGTATTCTTCAGCCTATCTTCGTTGCCATTCACATCAGGGGCGTGACTTTGATTAAAAACGCACGGGTAAACACGTCATACTAGCGTCACCTTCGGAGCCATAGAGGTCTAAGATTGCTAACGATGCATAGCAATCGCTTTTCGTCCGCCCTCCTATCCGGCGGTTCCCTACGAGGTGTCAGTCTCGATTTTATTCCAAAAAACGCTCCTGTTTATTAAAAAATAGTTCGGATTGATGCGTCGTCATTACTCGCTGAAGAAGCAGGTCGATTCGCAAAGCGGCCACGGATTCGGCGGCCGCAAGAGCACTCTCACTTGTTCGACGTGCATTGCTTTCTAGGATTCGCGATGGATATTGGGGAGAACGAGCATCGAAGGGCTAAGCGTGGATTTGGCCGAGATGGCCTTGAATTCAATGCGTCCGATCGCGGCTCCGCCAAATGGAAACTGAATTGAACCTACGTCGCCTCGTGCTGGCGGGCGGCTCGGGCTTTCTCGGCCAGGCCTTGGCGAAGCATTTTCACGCGCTCGGTTGGGATGTCGTGGTGTTGACTCGCTCGCCGCAGGCGAATCGTGCGACTCGGGAAGTGCGATGGGATGCAGAGACGTTAGGCGCGTGGACGGCCGAATTGGAAGGCGTAGCGGTGGTGGTCAATCTCACCGGGCGCACGGTGGACTGCCGCTACACGGCGGAGAACCGTCGGCTCATGATGGACTCGCGGGTAAAGTCGACTCGCGTCCTGGGGCAAGCCATCGCGAAGTGCGCGGAGCCGCCCCAAATGTGGTTGAACGCCAGTTCGGCAACGATTTATCGGCACACTCTCGGTCAGGCTTGGGACGAAACCGGCACGGACTTTGCGGCGACACCAGAGGTGAAGGACGCATTTTCTCTCGAAGTGATCCAGGCGTGGGAACGGGCGCTGAACGAAGCCGTAACACCCCGCACTCGGAAGGTGGCTGCACGCACAACCCTGGTGCTCGGGCTAGCTCGGAATAGCGTCTTCCCCGTGCTGCGACGGCTGGCGCGGGTGGGCCTTGGTGGGAGGATGGGCAGGGGAGATCAGTTCGTGTCGTGGTTGCACGAAACGGATTTTCTCCGTGCGGTGGAGTTTCTGATTGAGCACGAGGAGTTGAGTGGCGCGGTGAATTTCGCCGCGCCGAACCCAGTGCCCAACCACGAGCTGATGCGGGCCTTTCGCGAACTGGTAGGGATGCCCATCGGCCTGCCCGCCTCGGCGTGGATGCTGGAGGTCGGCGCATTCTTCCTGCGGACGGAGACAGAATTGATCCTCAAGAGTCGCCGCGTCGTGCCGGGACGGCTAGTGAAGGCAGGGTTTAAATTTCGTTTTCCTGAACTTCGCGGGGCGCTGGCCGAATTGCAGGCGCGGGAAATCCAAAGGCGATGGGTTAAACCGGGGGGCGGCCGTTGAAAAATAGGGTGGCAACTCGCAGCCGCAGCGAGGTTGGGTTTCGGGTTGGTCCTTGGACCATTGCCGGGCTAGGGAAGCCCGTCTCGGACTTGCGGAGACCCCACTGGGTCCGCTGTGTTTCGGCGTGCCAATTCCGTTTCGCTTGGGGCGTAGGGTCGGGGCGGTGCTGACGATCAGCGTGACTGCGCTTCGGCTGATGGCGGCCGAGTGGCATCCGGCACCGGATTATCGGTGGCGTGAACTCCCGTCGGTGCCCGCCCATGCCCCTGGGTTTACCGCCGTGCCGCCGCTGACTGCGGGCATCACGTTTACCAATTATCTGTCGGAGGCACGGGCGCTGCTTTTGCCGATGTAGATGGTGACGGTGACTTGGATTTGCTGATCAACGGGCTGGGACTTGGAACACGCCTGTTCCTCAATGATGGCCGCGGCCATTTCACGGACGCTACGGACGCGGCGGGGCTGCGGTCGAGGACCGGTGCCACTTCCCTGGCTTTGGTCGATGTGGACGGCGATGGCGACCTGGATCTCTATGTCGCCAATTTTCGGCCGACGACGGCATTGGATCAACCGAGCGCCCAGTTCCGGATTCAAACGGTGAATGGGAAGCCGGAAGTGGCGTTTTTTAATGGTCGATCAACCACGGAGGTGGATCTCACCAATCGGTTCGTGGTGCAACCCAATGGCCAGGTCGAGGAGTATGGGCAACCGGACGTTCTTTGGCGGAACCACACGGTCCCCGGTGGGCCACCAAAATTCACGCCGATTTCGTGGACTGGTGGCTCGTTCTTGGACGAGCCAGGTCGATCGCTCACAGAACCTCCACGGGATTGGGGGTTGGCGTGTCGTTTTGGAGATATTAACGGCGATGGATTACCGGACTTATATGTCTGCAATGATCTCTGGACCCCGGACCGAATTTGGCTCAATACACGGAGTCGAGTCGGCGAAATTCGTTTCCAGGCCGCCAGCAACCGGGCGGTTCGAGCGAATTCGACATTTTCTATGGGAGTCGATTTTGGTGATTTGAATCGTGACGGATTTGTCGATTTTTTGACCGTGGATATGTTGAGCCGCTTCCACACCAATCGTCAGATGCAGCTGGCTGGCATGACTCCCGTCCGGCGTTTACCCGGACGTTTCGGTGAGCGTGAACAGGTGCAGCGAAACTGCCTTCAACTGGGTCGTGGCGATGGCACTTTTGCTGAAGTGGCCTGGCAGGCCGGCGTGGTGGCGAGTGAATGGTCATGGGGTCCCCTCTTGCTGGACGTTGATTTGGATGGGTTTGAGGACATTCTGGTGCCGAATGGACAGTGGCGGGATTTTCAGAACAGTGATGGTGCTGAGCGTTTACAGGCGGCCCAGCGGGGAGGAAAGGTCCTTTCGCCCACGGAGATTCCGGAATGGGTGCGAAGTTTTCCAAAGTTTGCGACTTCCCCGGTGGCCTTCCGCAACCGGACCGGCGAACGCCTCGGATTTGTGCCGGAATTTGAGGAAGTTGGGGCCGCGTGGGGCTTTACCCAGCTCGGTGTGTCCCATGGAGCCGCCCTGGAGGACCTGGATGGCGACGGAGATCTCGATGTCGTCATGAACCGCTTGATGGACGCGCCGGGACTCTATCGCAATGAGGCGGCGGGTGGACGGATAGAACTGCGCTTAGCCGGTTCGGGGGCGAATCCGC
This sequence comes from Verrucomicrobiota bacterium, assembly GCA_043788645.1. GTDB lineage: Bacteria > Verrucomicrobiota > Verrucomicrobiia > Limisphaerales > UBA9464 > CANIZL01. The sequence goes on along the minus strand of JAYVTS010000409.1, from coordinate 875 downwards.
ATGGCCTCGGCGCCGTGGCCACCTTGAGAGAAATGAGTGGCACCGGGCCGCCACGAAGCTTGCCGGTGCAGCGGGTTGAATTCATCGGTGGCGGTCGGTATCTCGCGGGTGATGAAGCCGTGCGGACTTTTGCGGCTCGGGAAGGCGCGAATTACGAACTCAAGGTGGTGTGGCCGAGCGGGCGTACCACGGTGTGCTCAGGCATCAAGTCCGGCCGACTTTATGAAGTTAACGAGCCCGTTTCTGGGCTGATTCAGTCGAGCCCCGTCCAACCGAGTCCTGCGTTTATCGACGTCTCCGCTGTATTAGGGCATCGCCATGTGGATGAAGATTTTGAAGATACGGTACGCCAACCCCTGATGCCGCGACGCCTTTCTCAATTGGGACCGGGCGTTACCTGGGCCGATATTAATGGCGACGGTCATGATGATTTGTTAATTGGCACCGGCAAAGGCGGCCAGTTGGCGGTGTTCCAAGGCGACGGGCGCGGCGGATTCCAGCGGTTGACTCACGCGCCGTTCAATCGCACTCAGGGGCGAGATCTCACCGGACTCTTGGCATTGAATCCGGGATTGATTTTTGCCGGAGCGGCTAACTATGAAGACGGGACGACGAATGGCGGGTGTATTGCTATCTTAGATCTGATTGGGCAACGAACGGGAACGAGCCTGAGCGGGCAAAGGTCGAGCGTGGGTCCGTTGGCGGCGGCGGATTTAACGGGTGACGGAGAATTACAAATCTTCGTGGGAGGCCGGGTGATTCCAGAGCGATATCCTGTAACCGTTCACGGATATGTAAATAAAAAGTGCAACCAAAACTGGCGTCTCCGCTTTCGGCGGAGTAGGGTGAGTGTCGGTGGCATTGGTAATTCGCAA
>JAYVTS010000408.1:0-5984 GCA_043788645.1 Verrucomicrobiota bacterium | reverse complement strand
CGCGGCGAGTCGCCTAACGCAAAGCTCAGGGACTGGCCGAGAATAGCTCCGGGTCGGCAAATCGAAGCGGATCGTCGAACTGGGACGGGCCCGGCCAGTGCCCGGCAGCGCATTGTTAGGCCACACGGTCACAATCCTCCCTTGTTCACTTTCTTGGCCTCCTCGGTAATTCGCTCCTTTTCTGCGAGCTTCTCCAAATCGCGGTCGTAGTAGCGAAGGTCGTGAGTGATGTCTGTGAACCCGCTAATCTTCGAGAGGATGTATCGGCTGCCCTGGTCAACCCGCTTCGTGTCGCCAATCGCATCGATGAATCCCTCTTTCTCTTTGGCTCCATACTTCTGCTGAAGTATTTCGATGATGAGTGCCTGCTCCTTCTTGGCGGACTCGGTATTCTCGGCGGTGCCAATCGACCAAATGCTGTAAATATTTTTGGTCGACGGCGTAATCATCACGTAGTAACGCTTGAACGAGCGGAAGCCGTTGGTGGTGGAAAACTAATACATCGGAGTGCCGTCCGTGAGCTTGGAAGTGCCGATGGCGGAAGTGGAATCAAACGTGTCTCCCAGCTTCATGCCAAACGCTCCCTCAATCTTGTCAGCGCCGAAGGCGCTGACCGTGGCGAAGCCGATGCAAGCAGCGAGAATGGCGGTGTAAAGTGTCTTCATCTTTCGTTGTTGTGTGTGGTTGACCTGGTCGTGCGCGTGGTGTGGCCTAACGCAAAGCTCAGGGACTGGCCACAAAAAACTCCGCGGCGGGAAATTGAAACGAGCACTCGATCTGGGACGAGCCCGGCCAGTTCCCTGGAGCGTTCGGCGATTGGCTATCATCCCGCACAAACCGCGCCCGAATTCTACCGTTGTGGGATCCTCTTGCGTTTGCGAAATCCTGCCACTGGCCCAACTGGACCACGTAAACCGTAGAACAATTTGTAGCGAGGCGAGCAAAAAACACTTGACCATCTGGCACTTGGATGGCGTGCTCTTCCCAAGCTGTGCGAGCGATCGGCATTGGTCCGATGTGACGTGGGCCGAAAACGTTTGTGACTCTCGGGTCATTCACGCCGTAGAACTCAGGCTGCGAAATCAACAAGCACGAAACTGGACGGGAGCGAAAAGTCGAATACTCATGGCGACAATATCGGTGCGCCCGAACGCTCCGGCTCAGGAACGCCGGGAGAATTGCGTACGAATGGAAGCGGTAGGGTCATCCCGGCGTTGTCCTGGAGCCGGTTTGTTAGCCGCCATGGCCACCAAAATCTCCGGGGTCATGATTGGTACCATCATAGTTGTCAAACTCATCGCGTTCATCACCCTCGTTGCTCGGTAGTGGGCGACTAAGCAAATATACGACAGGTCCTATAATAGGGATCAGGATAACGACGGCCCAGCAGAGTCGACGCTTAAACGTCAACCGACGACGAATGCATACAGACATCGCGAGAAGGGCACCGACACCTTCAGCGACTGCGGCGACAATTATTCGATCGTGATCCAATGCGAAAAACGAAGAGGCTAACGCAAAGCTCACTGACTGCCGCCGAGCATGACGCCCGACTGGTGCAGCGCATGACGAACAAATCCGTGCGTCGGAAACTGGAATACCGGGCGGCAGTTCAGTGAAGCGTCTTGTTCAACCAAGGGTGTAGTTGCTGGCTCCGCTTCGCTCCGCAGCAATACACCCTTTAACGTTAGGCTTTTGGGTCATATCTGTAGGCTAGTAGTTTGCGCTCAAACGCCCTAAGATACCAGAAACCATTGCCGATAAGGAATGCGATGCCAAATACAACGCCTCCAGTAATGGGCTTACCAGACCGTGATAGCCAGAAGGCAAAGCCGAACTGTGCGCACGCTTGAAGCCCCTCAAGTATAGTGTCAATCAGCCGTCAATGTCTAATCACTGCATCCTTGACCTTAGCGGCGGCTTTTGAGGCACGCCCAATAAGCCAGGACGCAAGTTCCTTCGCAATCGTCGAAATAATTGCGGTGAGAATTATTGTTACCAGCGTTTGTTTATCCATTTGGGGAAGTCTTGAAAAACAGCCTAACGCCAGAACTGAGCGACAGCCGCCCCGCCGTAAAAATGCCCGCGACTCTCGACCACCGGAGCGCGCCGCCGAAGTCGGTGACTCTCGAACTGCAAAGCGGGGCGGTTGTTCGCTCCAGTGATCTTGTTCGGCCAACGGTTTGTGAACTCGTCCTCAATCATTTGGGCGCAGGGGTTGCCTCGCCAAGCAGCGCAGTTATGCGCTGCTCCAGGTCAAAGCGGGCGTTGGTGTCTCTCAAATTGCCGCGCTTGTCCACCAGCCACATCGTTGGGATGGCAAAGATTCCATACCGCACAGCAAATGCGTTCTCCCTGCCCTTGCCGTCGAAATGCTGCGGCCACGGTATCTCCTTCTCTTTGATGAAGCGCCGCAAGGCGCTTTCTTTGTCATCTAGTGAAATCGCTACGACATCGAATCCTTGGTCGTGCAGTTTCTGGTAAGCCGCTTTCACCGTTGGCATCTCGGCGATGCACGGTCCGCAGGTCGTAGACCAGAACTCGAGCAACACAACTTTGCCCTTCAGCTTCGCTAAATCCACGTCACGTCCATCCAACGCGGTGAACCGAATGTCCAGCGGCTTGCCAAGCTGATATGGCTTCGTCCCTTTTAGGATGTGATCCGCCAACGTTTTCGCCCCCGGCGGCGAACCGGGCGCATTGATGATCTCCGTGACCAACTCCTTCTGTCGTTCGCCGGTCGAACCCTGAGCGACAACGACAAGCAATGTGTAAATCATGGAATTGGTCGGAAACTGCTTCAACGCAGCTCGCATGTTCTCGATGCTTGCCGTCTCAAACTGCTCATCCAGCTTGCTCATCCCTTCGGTGAACAACCGCATCCCAACTTTTTTCATGAACGCTGCGTAGCCCGAATACAGCAAAACCCCAACGCGGTCATCTTCCGGGATGCTCTTGTCGGCGAGAACTGTGGAGACAAACACCGCAATCCGCTTCTCCGCTTCCCCATCTCCCGCCGCCACCGCATGATTCAACGCGTGAACAACGGTAATGCGGGCGTCGCCAATATTCTCGTTCGTAGGAAAGCGCTCGATGAACTCGCGGGCCTTGTCAGCGAAGGAAACGGCTGTTTTGCGGACTTGCTTCTGAAACTCAGCCACCTGTTCCCTTGTCGGCTCGTGAGTCTGCCAGTCATCCGGTGGTCTCAACGCTTGATGCACCTTTCCCACCTCGGCCCATGCCTTTGCTGGATCGTCAGGAGCGGGATAGCGCGCCGTGTCCCGACCGAACAACTGCGGTTGAGAGACGAGAAAGCCCGTAAGGAGAAGGGCCTGAATGATGAATGTAGTGTTCACACGTGGGTTGGCCGAACGCCCCGGCTCAGGCGCGCCGGGAGAATTGCGTACGAATGGAAGCTGTGGGTTCATCCCGGCGTTGTCCTGCAGCCGGTTTGTTCGGCACCCACACGAGGAAACCAATAAGACGTTGACATGTCTCGGCAGAACTTGCCGCTGACGCCGATCTGCGTCTCTCTCCCGGCTCGTGCTCTTCGTGTCCTCGTGTGACCAATAATTTCACACAATGCCACGAAGTCACAATTCAAATAGGCCGAAATAGACACGATCGTAAATGCTCGAATACTTATACTCCTCACTATAGTGCGACAAGGCCGAACGTTCAAGCGCACCCACCCTCTGGGCGGGGTGGCGCGTCGAACGCTGAGTGAAGGTTGGAGCTAGAAGAAGGCAAGTGCGACACTTCAGCCCAGAGGGTTGGGTGCCGCGCCTTGTTCGGCTTCATATTTTGCTTTAACGCGACCAAAATACTCTGTCGCTAGTTCTTGATGGCGCATGATGCTTTCTTTTGGATAGCCAAGGCTGTGGCTTTCGCGCAACGAAGAGCTCAGATAATAGTCCACTTGTTTACCGACAACAGCGGCCAGTTCCTCAAGTTCCTCAGCCTGATACCATCATTTAAGGTGCCCATCTCTGAGATAACCCAATGCCGGATCGATCAGCATCGGTATGGTTTTTGCCGACTCGTGTATTGCAATTCCGAAGGGAGGAGCCTTTGACTCCGCAGCATACGCTTGTATCATCGCCGGAGAGAGAAGTATTTGTGAGCGGCTCTTGAACAACGGAGATTTCTCAAAATCATCTTTTGTTACCTGTCTTCCGTCACCAAAGTCACCATAAAATGCCTGGTCGGGAATATCTGAACCATGCAGTGTGCCGCCAAAAGCAAGTCCGGCTCGAACCATCATCATTTTGCGGAATCCTCTGGCTCGCAGGAACTCGCGTCCTAATTCTGAGAAAACAACCCTTATGGCACGAAGCATTTCGTCCAAGGAGGGACAGGTAGCATAGACGCCGTCCATTACTGGGTAAACACGGAGGTGCGGACTCTGAGTTTGTGCTATAGAGAAAGCCGCGTGGATGCGAAACATTGAGTTCGCGGCTTTTGCCATGCCGTTCGCCAAAGCCATGGCAGTCCCCATACCATCACACCATAGCACGAACTCGGGCTTGGGCGTGGGTAGGCAGTCGGCATTAAAATAGAGATTTGAACCCATGGTGTGTTCTGTTTGCCGAACGCAAAGCTCAGGGACTGGCCGCGAAAGACTCGGCGGCTGAAAATCGAGATGAACCGTCGAACTGGTATGAGCCCGGCCAGTTCACCGGAGCGTCTTGTTCGGGCCTCACCGCGACCTTGGGCAAGAGTATAAATGTCATTGAAATGATGGCCCCATCGTAGAATAGAAACGCCTCGGCCCCGTCACTTCGCACCCGCAGGTGGCGATGATCTCGAAGTCTGCATAACGGCAAACCTGGACATTGGCTTCAGATCCGCAAGAAGGGCAAAATGTTGATGTTAACTAATGGCACGCGAGGTGAGGCCGAACGACAGAGCTCACCGACCGCCGCCGGAACCCGGCGCTGGCAGCGAATCCAGCGTATGATGAACCGGTGCGCCCGCACTGGAAACGGAGCGTGGCGGTTCGTGTGGAGCGATTTGTTGGGCCACGGGAACCCTCTCCTGCTCATCAAGATTAATAACATCCCTCGCCCAAAAACAGAGTCCTCCGCCACCGGCCTCGAAATCGTCAACGCGAACGCGGATGCCCTCCATACCGCGACCCGAAAGGTCGACAAAACAAAGACCCGGTGACTCAGGGAACCCTTCTTCAAGCCGGACGTCCTGGGGACGGAAAAACCGGAATCTCCGAACGTCTGAGCCTTTCTGGAGCGTGAGATCAAGGCAGGCCTCCTCTGACTGATCCAACTGGCGACGGAAAGACAACCCAACGATTGAGTACTCCCAAGGTCGATCCAAGATCGGGTGGTCAGGATCGTGACGTTCAGAAGGCATCTTCACGCTGTGTGACCCAACGCTCCGGCTCAGGCACGCCGGGAGAATTGCATACAAATGCAAGCTGTGGCGTCAACCCGGCGTTGTCCTGCAGCCGGTTTGTTAGGGCTTTTCAAGTGTGACATTCTTAACGTGTCCGCTTGTAAGGTCGAAATGATTATTGACGGTATAATAATCTCCCATGTCTCCCGTCCAATCAACAAACTGTCCCTTCTCGTCAAACAAATATGCTGACGGGCCAGATGCCAAGGATCGTCCGGAAGGTGCAAGCATAACAGAATAAGTAACACCTCCAGTCTCAAATGTGCCTCGTCCCATGATGAAACCGTGCTTCCAAGTCTCGAAATCCTCAATCGTCTTCAATGACTTGGGGGGACGCGATGTTGCCATCGTAATGCAATCAAAGACAATACAGCCACCAAACAAAAAGACCGGCACGCAGAGGATAATGCCGACTCGAAACAGAGTGCGCTTGACTGTCTTTGGCGGTGCCATCGCAAAAGCCCGAACGCCGGAGCTCAGGGACTGGCCGCGAAAAACTCCGCGGCGGGAAATCGAAACGAGCACTCGATCTGGGACGAGCCCGGCCAGTTCCCTGAAGCGCATTGTTCGGG
>JAYVTS010000407.1:0-10010 GCA_043788645.1 Verrucomicrobiota bacterium | reverse complement strand
GGAGAAACCATCCCTTTGGCTTGAATCACCTGTAAAACCGTTTCCCGTTTGAAACCGCGACGCAGCGGCTGGCCCGCCTCGTCCATGCCTTCCCTTTCTCCACCCTGACCAAACAAACGACGCCGATAGAGTTCCAGGGCTTGGGTTGCCTTCTCTTCCTGGCCAGTCATTGCCTGAGCGATGAATTGGTAAGCTTCCGCGGCTTGTTTTTGACCTGCCATCGCTTCGGCGTAGCCGCACCAGCGATAAAACAAGGGACAAAACAAGGGACAGGCGGATTTAGAAAACGATTCCCCATCACATTAATTCAGGCCGTTTATTTTGACGGGAAAATTTTTAAACTCGCCTGTCCCTTGCTATCCACTTGAACATCAAATCGAACAACGACTATTCCCAGGAATTTTTTCGAGGGTTGCGTCCAAAGTGTCTTCGTTTGCGCAAGCGTCGGGCGCCCGGACTATGGGGCGACGCCGCGGATCACACGGTAGAATTTTTTGAGGGTCGAGAAATTGTCGAAGTGGACTGAGGAGGAATCAAGCGCCTGGACAAACCCAATCGAATCGTCGCTGAAAGGCTGCTTTAGGTCTTGGGTGTACTGCAATTTGTAGAAGAATCCGCGCAGCGTGTCATAACTCACCTCGCATCCGCCGGAGTCCAGTGATCGGAGGGTGAGAGCGAGGGGCGATCGGGCGACGGTGCCGTCGAAATACGTTCGGGCCAAGGCCCAAACCTCGCGCCCACATTGTGCTCCGGTGACGCGACCGCTCAAATCATCCACCGAAGGGTGGATACCGCCGTAAATGCGCGAAATCCCAGCCTGATCGGAAGCGTCGAAATAAGTCGCCCATTGCAATTGAACCGGCTGCGTGGGGCCTCTTTCAAATGAAAGCGAGGAGATGTTGTAGCTGGCCAGACCACCAGGAAAGTAAGGCGACCCGGTAATGCCTGCCAGCACCGTGGCTGCGGAGCGACTAAAGGTGCTGTGCCCTGAAATATAGCCGGGAAAAGCGGGAGTGACGAACGTTCGCTTTTGGTAGGGCAGCCAATCCACGCCCAGCAGCCAATGAACGCCGCTGTGCTGGGTGATCGGATCAGCCGGTGCGCCGGGCCATGCGAAAATAGCTATTTGACCGACCGCCAAACCAGCGTGACGGCCGCCCGGTTTTGCCGTTTCCCGGGTAACCACCTCGATCAGATTCGTCACTAAAGGAAGACCATTAGGGTGATACCAGGGAGCTTTGGGATCGCTCGACTGGCCGAGCTGCGCCAGGTAGCGGACGGCTTCAATCGGACGCCAACCATCGTAATAACGCTTCAACGACCAAGCGGCGCAGGCGGCGTCGTGGACCGCCGCATTCAGCGCAAAATATACTTTGATGTCCCATTCGAGATCGTCAACGACCGGACCCGTTCCACCGATTCGTTTAACGAAGCTGGGAGTGTCACGGACGCTGTTAGCGATCACATTCCAGTGTCCGGGCGGTGTTTCCGAGTTGGGACCGTCCGCCCAGAATTCCGCAAGGACTCGCGCAAAGTCGCCGCGCTTAACGACATTGGCCGTATACGGAAGCACCGTAAAAGGATTGACGGATCGACCGTGTCCGTCGTTGGCCCCAAGGGTGTTGTTTCCAAGCGAGGCCGGAGAAATGTCGATGATCGCATCGTCGTCGGGGGTGAGTTCGCTACTGTGACGAATCATTTCTATCACGCTGGCACGGAATTCCGTATCACCGTCTCCCCCCCAATGAGGAGGCGGTCCCGGATTAATCCAGGGAAGCGCCGGATTGTCCCGGATGAGCGCGAAAGGCCGCACGTTTATCCATTGTGAACCAAGAAACTTTTGCACTTGAGTGATCGGAAAACCGTGTTGATCGAGTCCATTTGTAATGGAGAGAGGTTCCCAGCGGTTCACATCCACCGCGGAAGTGCCGCTCTGGCCGACAATTAAGGGCGAATTGATCGGGGCGTATCCTCCCTGCGCCGGTGACAAGTCTTGATAGTTACGTGATTGGAGCGCGCCATCATCGATAAAATAGGTAGAGACCGTGGCGGCCACCAGGTTTCCCAATCCTGCCGGGGTGGCGGGATCGAGAGTGATCTTATTTTTATCATACCCCAGTGCGGCCAGGCGCGCGTCTAATGCTGGAAGCGTATTGGTTGAGCTACGGGCAAGTGCATAACGCTCAGCCAGCAGACGATAAGCCGCATAACTAATCGCCTCGTTCCGGGCCGTGATCAGATCTGCGGCGGAATGCTTATCGCGGTAGAGATAACCCACCGCCACCGGGTCGTAGGCGGCCCAGGCATCGTACATGGCCACTGAAACATGAAAAAGATTGCGTGCCTGGACCGGCGGATGGGGCGTGTCGATTCGGATGGCGGCCAAAATTTCTTCGTCCCAGACCCGCGCGATACTTGGCGCAGCAGAGGCGCGGCGCATCACCTCAAGGCTGCAGACGGCCATCCAAACGAGTGCTCGGATTTTCATTAAAAAATGGGACCGACTGCGGTCCGGCCACGACCAATGCTTTGTCGATACGACCTCAAGAAACCTGCGTCCGGAATTTGAGCTGGGAAGAGTTCTCTGGACGAAAGTCTTCCCGGTCGTGGTTCGACCATTGATGGTGTCCGACCCAGGTAATTCAAACAAGCTTTTCCCGAGAAATCTCGCCATTCGAATTTAGTCGTCAAACGTCGGCGCTGAGAAAGCGGATTCCAGTTCGGACAGGTTTCAACCGAGTTCCCCTGCGTTTTATTAATTCCCAATTGCTTCTTGTAGCCTTGAAGCAGAGTGTCCTAAGCCTCAAGCCGTCTCGGCCGGATTTGCATCATGAAAATATCTGCACCGAAATATTCCACCTGGAGGCAACTACTGCTTCTTTTCTTGGTTGTTCAGACGACCATCTGCCTGCGCAGTCAGGTCTTGCCGTCCAGGATCGAGGTGGCCATTAGTCTTTCCGATTTACGCATCGGGCCTGACGAAGCGCAAATTTCCTACCCCGTGCTTGCCGGACACAATTATTTTGTCGAGTACCGGGATTGCTTCGATTCAAAGAACCCGGATTGCGCCGTTTGGATAGTGCTTCCGGGTGCGCCTCATAACACCGGTGTAGTGAGCGATGCGGCTAACTCCTCGGAGCGCTATTACCGCGTGCGCGATGAGACGATCAAATTAACGGCATTGCCCGGGCGAGACCAAGAAGTTTTGTTGGGAGAAACGGTGGTCTTAAATGGCACCGCTGCGGGCGCGGACGGACCCGTCAGGTATCTCTGGTCGTTGTCGGCGCAACCGGTAGGAAGTGGCTTGCAGATGCCCCGCCCACTGGATCGGCAGCAGGTCTTAAAACCAACTCTCGCAGGCGAATACCGATTGGAATTGGTCGTTCGTGAGGGTACGCGGCAGAGTGTTCCTGGCGCGACGATCTTGACCGTGCGCGACCAGCCCTTGCAGCCTCCAACCGCAATCGCCGTGCGAGGACTCAATTTCACATCCGAGCGCGATGGTTTGGTGGACCCGACAAGTGCGATCAGAATCGCGCTCAGCGGCCCGGTGGACCCGGCGTCGCTGGCGACAACAAATATTTTATTGCACCAGGGAAGTGTGGTCTTGCCGATAAAATTGAACTTTGATGCCCCGACCCAAGTCCTGACCATCACGCCTTCCACTCCTTTGGTATTCGGCGGAACCTTCACGCTTGAGATTCAACAGCTTCGCTCACTGGTGACACTATTTTCGTTTAGCCCCTTCTCGACGGTTTTCCGCACGATGACGCGCTATTCGGCAAGCGTGGGCGGCACGGTGCTGAACCCGGATGGGAAACCGCTCGCGGGGGTCATCGTGCGGATTGCCGGTCAGCAAACGACCACCGACAACCTTGGTCATTTCAGCCTCGAAGACGTGGCCACAGGCAATCAAGCCCTCTCCGTCGATCCTGCGAAAGTGACGGGAGCTGCTGCCTATACTCCTTTGTTCTTTCTTATGAAGATTGTCGCTGGCCCGCAGAATAATACTTTGCCCGGCCCGATTGTCCTGACCGCAATCGATTTGCGGAGCGCGATCGATTATCCCAACCAGACGATCCTGCGGAACCCCGCTATTCCCGGTTTGGAAATTGATTTCACCGGAGTCACCCTTCGTTTGCCCGATGACGGCAGTCTGTTTGAAGGCCGTATAACGTTGAGTCCGGTGCGATCCACGGAGGTGCCGATGCCCTTCCCCGGTTTGGCGGCCTTCTTCTGGACGGTGCAGCCCGGCGGCTTACTCGCCACTCCTCCAGCGAAAATCACCGCGCCGCTGCCGATCCAAATGGAACCCGGGAGTGAGGTGGAACTTTGGGCGTTCAACCACGGTTCGAACCAATGGGTCCACTACGGCACAGGGGTCGTCAATGCGGATGGACTGACCGCGACCAGTCGGCCCGGAGAAGGCTTGCCTTTCACCGGCTGGGGCGACCTGGTTCTAACCACCACGGTCAAAAGGCGCGTCGTCGGCCAAGTGACCGACGCGGATGGGAATCCTTTGCATGGCGTTGAAGTCAGAGGGCCAGGAGGGAAGATCGTTTGGACCGATTATCAGAGTGATCAGAGTGACGCGCTCAGTGGCGTGACTGGTTCGTTTCACTTCGATGAAGCAATCGTGGGATACAACAGTTACCTAAGAGCTGCCGGTTTCCAAGGCTTCCTCCCGATCACGGATACCTTTATCGGAATCGCAAGCCTCTCTCTTAAAGCGACGGATATTGCTGGCAACGTTTTCGAGCACTCTTTCACGATTAGGCTTCCCACGGTTGACAAAAGCCTCGTGGACGGAGGTCTACCGGACTCGCTCGATCAAGGCACGATCCAATTCGACGAATACCCCGTGATTGATGGAGCCAAAAACATCCATCTACACGCGGATATGCATGTCGCGCACCATTCGCATTTTGTTCAGGCCGCCATTGGTGAGCCCATCCAATCCAGCGCGCGTTACCAAAAGGAAGTCAGGGCCATCGTCAATAAGCTGGCGAGCATGGGTTTTCGGGAAAACAGCGGTGGCGATCCTTTGTCGTCATCTCAAGAATTTACACCCGCGGCGGTTCGCGCGACCAAACTCTTTCAAGCGCTAGTTTTCGAGGAAGCGCCCAGCGCGGCCTTTAGGCTTGCCGTTGTCAATGGGGCCCACCAGCCGCATGTCGATGGGATAATCGGCGGGAAAAGTCTGGAAAAACTCAACGAAGTGCATGGCGTTCTCTGGACTCAGAATGATGCCTCAGCCAAAGCGATTTATCCTAATGCCTTCGACTACGAGGATAATAATAACCGTTGGATGTACGCGTCGATCGTCCGTGCGCTGAACGCGTTGTCAATTTTCAAAAGTGGCATCTTTAACAGTGAGGCACTGGAGAGCAACTCGGGAGCGATCGGCCAAAGAAACAATGTGCCCGGAGGAATATCCCACCATGCGGGCGGTCAAGCGGACACTGGCTGGCTGGATCACGACGGCAATCCCGGGCTCATAACATTCTATAACAAGATCCCGGGTCAGACCGTGCATTTTCAAGGTCCGGACACGCCGAGTTCGGCCGAAGAGAATATCACGTGGCGGATCAAGACGAATTACGACCGAGGTAGAACGCGAGCTTTCATTCAACTGCTGCATCATCTGGGCGCGACCGAGTTCATTTTTAATGATCCTCAAATTCCGGAAGCCGTCCATCTGGCGAAACATCACACTCATATTCATTTTACTTTCCCTTTTTTCATCGAGGATGCTCTCCCTCCTGGAACTGGTGGCGCACCTCTTTTCTCAGCGGAAGCCGCCGCCCCCGCGCCACGAACGCTCACCGGTCTTCCCAGTCCAATTCCCAGAGACTCTTCCGCCTCAGCAACGAGCGATTTTTCGGTACAAACGGTTAGCCCCTCGTCCGCTTCAGAAGGCGAGCGTCCAGCCACGCCTCTGATTTTCACCTTCACGCAACCAGTCGATTCGGCGAGCTTGACGGCCACCAGCGTCCAACTTTTGCACGCTGATCGTGGAGCCGAAATTGGTTATACGCTGCGGCTTGCTTCCGGCGGCCAGCAAATCACGCTCATTCCCAATATTGAATTGCCCGAAGCCGCTCATATCGAATTACACCTGAGCGAAGAGATTCGAAATACCTCGGGCGCGTCACTGAATTTGAATGGAGACAGCCTGGTTACATCGTTCGAAACCGTCTTGAGTTCCAACATTGTCTCGGCGCGCTTTGATCGAGCCCTCGTGCACCTCACGCGAAATGATCTCTCGGGAGCAGCCCTTCGAATTCTGGGTCAAAGTATTCTGGGTGCAACGCGCGAGGTCACACCATTCCTGGACGGGGCCGAAGCGGTGGAAGATGCCAGTGGTCCGCTGAAAGTTGAGATCAATGAAAATGGAGTGATTACACGACTCAGCCAGATTGGAAACGGCCCCGGAATACTTTACGCATTCTTGAACAACGGGGTCATCGCTGCGACCTCATTGGAACTTGAACTCGCTCCGAAGGCCCATCTTGCGAACAGCCCACAACCGGATGGGCCGATCCACTTGCATTTTGACGAGCCGGTGAACACCCGGGGCCTGCGAGTAATCGCAGCGCATGTCGCGGCTTCGGATGGTAAAGATTATCCTGGGGATTTCACCCCTTCTGACGATGGCCAGACTTTGACTTTCAAGTCAGCCGCCGCCTTGCCCAAAGGCCGAATCTTAAAATTATTAGTTGATCTTCGGGTGACGGATGGGCGTGACAACCAGGTTGATCTTGGGCTCAGCTTCACCTTGCCGCATTTCGCTCCGCCCGAAAACCTTTTCCCCGGGCGTCTTTTCTCGGCAGACCGCAACTCCCTGGCCCTCGCCGCTGGAGACCTGAACCACGACGGTCATATAGACATTGTTTCTTTGAGTCAGAAGCCAACGACCGGGGCCGGAGCCCTGGTGGTTTTGCTCGGCAAAGGCAACGGCAGCTTCTTAACAAACCTCGAATCAGCGCTTCCATTCATTGCCAGCATCGCGGTGGTCGGCGACCTGACTGGGGACGGCCACCTGGATCTCGTCATTGCGGAGCAGGCAGGCAATCGCTGGGCCGTCTTGCCTGGCAACGGCGATGGGTCTTTTGGAGTGCCGCAAATCTCGGACCCGGGCGACCGGACCGGGGCGCTGGCATTGGTGGACTTGAATAAAGATGGCCATTTGGATTTGGTCCGAATTAACCAGCGGAACGTGGTTTCCATATTTCTTGGACGCGGTGACGGCTCCTTTGATGCGCCAACGAGGTATGAAGTGGTCGATGCACTCAATTCGCTCGGCGTTGCCGATCTGAACGGAGATGGAAACCCGGATATTGTAGCGGTCAATAATATCAGCGCATCGGTTTTGTTGGGCAATGGCGATGGGACATTCAAGGCCAGAACCGATTTTGAAATCGGCTTTAACACAGCTTCGATTGCGTTGGCAGATATGAATGGCGATGGCCATTTAGATCTCGCTACGGTCGGCGATGGCGGAGCGACGGTTCTTCCGGGAGATGGCAACGGACGCTTCGGGGCACCCCACCATTCCGCGAGCAACGCTTACACTCTCCTCAGCGTTGCGGACCTCGATGGTGACGGCAACCCCGATCTGATCACGTCGAGCCAACAAAACAGCACGGTGTCCGTTCTCTTTGGCACGGGTGGTGGCGCCTTCGGGAGGACTAAAACCTATGCAGGCCCCGCCGAGCCTTCGAGCCTCGTGCTCGCGGATATGGATGAAGATGGGCACCACGATTTGCTCGTCGGCAACAAATTCGGCGACGGCATTCTGATGCTGCTCGGAAATGAGGATCGTTCTTTCGATGCAGGCGCCTTGTATCCCGCCGGCCAGCAACCGCTGCAGGTCCTGCTCACCGATCTGAACAATGACGGTATTCCCGATGCCCTGGTCGCCGACAACTCCTTTACCGTAACCTCACTCCTTGGCCGCGGCGATGGCACGTTCAGCGCTGCCAGGACCACTAATATTACCTTTACATCAATCGTCGCCTCTCTAGATGCAGGCGACCTCAACGGCGATGGAAACCCTGACCTCGTTGTAGCCGTCAAGCCTTTTGAGCCTCCAGGTGGCAAGTTCAATTTCTATGTTCTCCTCGGAGATGGTCACGGTGGTTTTGCGCAACCAGTGGGTTATCTCGGCGCAAATCTATTGTCGAGTCCGATCAAATTGGCCGATGTGGATGGTGATGGTCACCTAGATCTCGTCGCGGCCGTGGCCGGGTCCGATCTGCTCACGGTGAGATTGGGGCATGGTGACGGTACCTTCTCGACCAATTCAGTGAACCAGCCTGGAGTGTCCTACCTTTTGGCGGTGGCGGATTTGAACCGTGATGGCCGGATGGACGTGGTCGCTTCCAGTTCACGGGACTCAAAGCTCTTGGTTTTTCTGGGCTCTACCAACGGCACCTTGAACGCCGTACCGCACACCGGCGTGGCAGTCGGAGTCGGCCGTCCGGTGGCGATCGGTGACATGAACGGTGATGGGACTCCCGATTTGGTCGCCCTAGATGATTCATCTTTCACGGGGCCACAATTGACCATTATTCTTGGTACAGGGGACGGCCATTTCGGCGTGAAAATGAATTTTCCCCTGCGATTTGAACCCTCCTCTATTAAATTAGGAGACATTAATGGAGATGGGAACCTGGACATCGTGCTCGCAAATCCTTTGATAGGCAGCGTTACCGTCCTGCTTGGAGATGGTCGCGGCGGGTTCGTGGCGCAAGGGCGCACGGATTATGCGGTCGGATCGGGGGCGCTCTCGCTCGACCTTGGCGATTTGGACGGCGACGAAGATCTTGATATCGTGACGGTCGCTCCTGGGGACGGCTCTTTGAACTCCATTTCAGTATTGCTCAACCGGTCGAAGTAACGCTAACATTAGCACTATAAGAAACCTACAAATACCAGCACCTTGGTTGCACCGTTGCTGTCGTTTTTGCTGAATGTGACCTGAAGTGGTTCGAACAGTTGTTTGAGGAAGTGCTTCATATTGGATTGATCTTCGTGTCCACCGTCATGCTGACGCCAGGCGAGTTCTCCGTCGAGCAGGCCGGTGTTTACGGATGGCATCTTCGCCGTGTGATAATCTTGGTGTTCGCCGAGAGCTTTCGCCCCGAGCAGCCGGAAAGCCGGACCGGCCGCGATCGTCGCCATGTAACTGCCTGGTTGGTCGAGCCACAGGGCATCACCCCGCTAGGGCACTCCGTAGCTGATAAAGGTCGGGCGCGGTGCGCGCAGCGCGATCAGTTCGTGGGCATCCACGGGAAGGTCGCCAGCATTCTTGTGGCCGAACTTAGATTCCGCGGTGCCGTACTTGAGGAAATTGCCCGCCATCCAGTGATATTCTCCGGAGCCGGTCAAACTCTCCACCGCTTCTCCAAAGTTCCGCCGGTGCAGTTTCGCTCCGCCTTCACCTCAGGAGCCAACGAGGGCGAGGGCGAAACGGGGCGCAAAAGCGAGGGTCACCAGCGCCGCCTTGCCGAAACGCGAGACTCCCTCAATCCCCACTTTCTTGGTATCGACGCCGGGATTGGTTTCCAGGTAGTCGAGACCGCGGGTCGCACCCCACGCCCAAGCACGGAGCGAACCCCAATCGTCGGGCGCACGAGGCCGGCCCTGGTTGACCAGCCCAATGATCCCCTTGGTCAAACCCGCACCGTTATCCGCTTGGACACTGCCAGGATTGATGGTTGCGTAGCTCCAACCCGCGGCAATCAGTTGCTCCGTTGAGGAAGGGCCTGCGTTGGTGCCAGCACCCAAGTTGAAGCGATTTATTTCGTAATCCAGCTGTCCCTTTATAGGTCTTGTTTCACAAAGGGGACCAGTTGGGTCCACGGATTGAAAATAGCGTATGCCTCGAAGAACACAGCTTGAAAAATCGGCTCTTCCGCAGAATTTGTGGGTGATTTTTGATCTTGTCTGATTTGAACTGGAGCGAATTTTGCCGTGGTGGCAATGGGGATCATCCGAGCAGACGA
>JAYVTS010000406.1:0-16332 GCA_043788645.1 Verrucomicrobiota bacterium | reverse complement strand
AAGCTCAGTGATGCGCACCGGACGGTGCTGACTCTTCACGAGTTTGACGGGATGGAATACAAAGAGGTTGCTAAGCGAATGGGAATCTCGATTGGGACGGTGATGTCCCGGCTATTTTATGCGCGTCGCCGTTTGGCGACGTTGTTGCACGGACTTAGACGAGAGCGAATTGAATGAAGACTAACGATGTGAACGTAAACCTGAATCTGGATCTGCAAGCCTACGCAGACGGCGAATTGGATGATTTGACGGCCCTGCGCCGAGTTGAGTTGGACCGGTTACTGGCGACGGATGCCGCCGCGAAGGCTTACGTGGATGGGGTGCGATCCCTGAGCGCGGTCGTTCGCGGGCATGAGCCGGTTTATGCCGTGCCCGCCACTCGAGAGTTTTATTGGTCGCAAATCCAGCGTCGAATGGAGGCTGCCGACCAGACGACTGATCGCCAGGCGATTCAGTCCACGGCACCGGCCAAAATCCATTGGCTTCGATGGTTGGTGCCGGTCCTGGGAGCGGCCGCGGTGGTCGTGTCGATTTCTTGGTCCCGCGGCAGGTTATCCGGGGTGAGTCTTGCCGATGGAGGGCGCTCTGAGTCCGGCAGTGACGGGTCTGAGGCGATGGTATTTCGGTCTGAATCCGACGGTGTGACCATTCATTGGCTCAATTGATGATGACGTCCCGCAGGCACGATTCCGCTTTGTCCGTATCTGATCTCAAATGAAACTTCTTTCCGCCCGGTATTGTTTCGCCGGTGCGCTGGTGGCTACGTTGATGCTCGTCCAAGTGGGCGCCGCGGGTGCGGCCGCCCTCAAGGTTCACTCCCAACTGGTCTGGGGAACCGACGGAGCGAAACCGGAAGGTCAGGACCTCCCCGAACTGGACGCCAAACTTAAAGGCAAATTGGGGCATCTGCGCTGGAAGAACTACTGGGTGGTCAAATTCGAAGACACCGACGTCGCGGGCAAAGAGGCCAAGCAGGGGAACCCAGCGAAATTAGGAAAATGTACCGTCGAACTGCGCGAACTTGACAATGGGCAGTTGGAAGTAAAGCTATTCAACGTGGGTGCCGACAAAACGATCAAGCATGTGCGAACGGTTTGTGAGCCTTTGGACAAGCTCAAAAATGGCGGCACGATCGTCATTGGCGGTGACAGCAAGGATACGTGGAACGACGCCTGGATGGTGGTCATTACCAAGAGCCCTTGAAGGCCAACCACCGTTGATCACAATGAGTTCAGAGGCGAAGCACTTTTACTGATTTTTTGACTCAGTAAACTTGGTAAACAAGGCGATGCTGGAGATTGATGCGTCGTGAAAATATCCGTAGGTGTGTCAAGGGAGGCCAACCACCGGCGAAGCACAGTGACGGGTTAGGTTCGGCTTTGTTCGACCGGTGCGGGTTCGCCGCTCCGGAAGAGATTTCGGAACCATGCCCAGATGGCCCGCAAACCCACCTCCCGAATTTCGGTGATCCCGTACGCTTGCCCTAACAACGGCTCATGACCGGAGTAGCGAGGCGGAAAATAAAGCACTGGTTGAGCATCCGTTGCCAGTGCAGGGTTCACCTGGAGGAGTTCGGGATGAAAAAAACCGCGGCCCAAGGCATATCGACCCGGTGGCAGCGGCACGGCGCACGGCGTCAACACCAGCCACGGGCGGAAAGTGAAGACTAGTTCACCCGCCGGGTTGCGCGAAAGCTTGCCATAAGATCGCCGCGGAGTTCGCCCGAGTTTGGTCGCCAAAAAGGCACGGTTATCGGTCACCGTCGGAAGCCGACGATGGCGGTGAAAAGTCCCAAAATCCCAGGCGAAAACGTGACCGAAGACCAATAGGCGAAAGGCCCAACCGGCCAACGGTAGACAGCAGAGGATAATGATGCCCGCCCAGACCGCCCCCAGGGACGGATTTGCGAAGGAGGTGCCCGCGACGGTGGCAAGGACGAAGAGCCGGAGTGCTTTGAGGCCGGCATCCACGGTGCCAAATGGGCTAATGACAATGAGCACATGAACCACGTGGGACACGAGGAAAACCGAGGCGTATGCCACCAACGCGATCGGGAGCATCAAGACATTCCAAAGTGGCGAAAAATCAATGACCGCAAGCCCGGCCCCGGCAAGCGATGCGGTGTTAGGTTCCAAGGATCGAAAGACTGAAAGTGCCAGCGGAATAATCGCGCCGGTGGCGATCAAGGCGGAGAACTTGTTTTCAAAAAGTTCGGCGACATCGAAGGGTTTCTTCAAAGCGGTGGGAATCACGGGGCCAGCGGCGTCTTTGACCAAGACGAGAAAAACGAGGACTAACGCGGGGATCCAAAACCAGGGTTGAGCGAACCAAGGCAATTGTGCTCGTTGCGAGGCGGGCGTATGAAAGTATTTCCACGCTCCCAGCGAGCCCACTCCCAAAGCGGGCGAAATCGCAATACCAGTCACTTGGGAAAGCGTCTGAGCGGCGGTCGCGCCGGGAGGGAGGGACGCGTTGAGTGTATTCGCTTTGGGGTCCAGTGTTTTGGTGGGCGAAGTGAGGTCCGGCGACGATGCCAGGATGGCGGCGGAGCAGCCGATGATCATGAGGGAGAGACCGATGGATCGCGTCAGTTCGAAGGATTTGAGGAAAACCTGGAAGATGCACTTCACGGAATCAACGCTGCGCCCGTCGAGCGACTTTTGGAAGTAGAAACTGCGCGCCTGTTTCGCCGCGAACCTGTTTTTTATGAATAGCCAAAAGCGACCGCTAAGATCGCAAAAGAAGCGTTTCAGTTTTCTGTGGCGCAATTTACGCCCAGGCTAATGCTCAGGCTGAGGAGAAGGCCATCCATTCCACCACCGGAAGGAAGGCGAGTGGCGCAATTCACACCGGCCCAGTCAGCGGGGGCGGGGGCGGCGGCCGCGGAGAAGGGGACACTGTCGCGGTAGGTTCCAGGCGCGTGGCGATATGGAGGAAAAGATCTTCCAGACTCGCGTCCGTAGTTCCACCAGCGAATTGAGCACGGATTTCGGCGAGTGTGCCGTGAACGATTTTTATGCCGCGATTCAAAATGAGAACCCGGGTGCAGATTTCCTCCAGCAAATGCAAGAGGTGAGAACTAATCACAATCGTAGCCCCGGCCGCGGCTTGTCGGCGGACCAGATCCTTGGTCCGGCGAATAGCGAGTGGGTCCAGGCCGGTGAGGGGTTCATCGAAAAGCAATACCTGAGGCCCGTGCAAAAGTCCGCACGCAAGCTGTACTTTCTGCTTCATGCCACGAGAAAGTTCCGCCGGTAATTGATCCGCTTGAGCCGTGAGCTGCAGTTCTTCGAGCAAGGCCGCACCGCGGGACGCCGCATCGGCTACCTGGTAGAGTCGTCCCGTGAAAACGAGGTGCTGGCGGACGGTGAGGTGGTCAAATAGCCGGGGTTCATCCGAAAAAAAAGCCAACTCGCGTTTCGCCGCGATGGGGCTGCGGAGCAAGTCGTGACCAGCGATTCGGATGCTCCCGCGGGTCGGTGGAAAGATTCCGGCGAGGCACCGGAGCGTGGTGGTTTTGCCGGCCCCGTTTGGCCCCACGAGGCCCAGCAGTTCGCCGGGGCCGGCCGTGAAACTCAATTCGTTAACCGCTGAAAAATCACCGTAGGTTTTGGTTAAGCCATGGACCTCAAGCATTTCGCACCAAATATGCTGGGTAGCTCGGTCGTGGGACAATTGAAATGTCCAAAGGTTGCTTTTGAGTCATGCTGCCGTCCGATGATCAGGCGTGGGCTTGAAGCTTTCGCGAAAGATACGCACGACGGGGGATTCGTCCCCGCGCCGCCACGCTAGCACGGTTTGGACGAGCGGTAACGGCCCAGGCATCGGTCGATAAACCAGCCCAGTACGTTTCACTTCCGCCAAGGTCGCAGCGGTTGGTGCGATGCCAAATCCTGCCGAAATTAACCACATCTTCGTTTGGATATCGTTGGCATATTGCCGCGGTTGAGGTGTGGCACCTGCCTTCGCGCAGGCGGCGAGGAATGGGTCGTAGTAACCGTGTTGAATGCTTGGATGCATGAGGACGAGCGATTCTTGGTGGAAATCCGCCCACTCGATGCGTCGCTGCTTGGCCAACCGGTGCTCGACCGGCAACGCCAGCACCTGCTCCGTTTCGGCGACAAACTGATATTCGAGGTCAGGAAAACCCACCGGCGGCCGGAGCAAGCCGACGTCCAGTTCGTCGGCGCGTAGACGTCGCAATTGTTCTAGGCTCACGAGATCAAACAGGGACAGCTGGACCCCGGGGAAGCGTTGCTGAAAGCTCCGTAGGATGCTCGCGAGCCAGGCATTGGCCGCCGGTGCAATCATCCCAATGCGCAACGTTCCGACCAAACCCTGTTCTGCTTGTTGAGCGCGTTTCGCTGCTTGGGCGGCCGCGCTCAGAACTAATCGTGCTTCAGACAGGAATACCTGGCCCGCGTGGGTGAGTTTGACCGAACGGGTGGTCCTTTCGAGCAATCGCACTCCTAATTCACCCTCCAGCGATTTGATCTGCCTACTCAAGGGAGGTTGCGCCAGCCGGAGGCGTTGGGCCGCACGGCGAAAACTCAACTCTTCAGCGACCGCCACGAAATAACGTAAATGGCGCAGTTCCATGGCATTGATACTGGCGGAGTATCAATAGACAAGCAAACTGGTATTGGCCGCATCGGGTTATTTACGAGAGTCTGAGGGGTGAAAAGGAACTTCATTTTCCTGATTCAAGGCTCTTGTCATGAGGACGGCAGCTCGGTGATCCCCCGAGTGGTGTTCGACTCCGTGTAAGCCAATACCATGTGGATTGTCCGCCTCGCTCTTCGTCGGCCCTACACGTTTGTGGTGGCCGCGCTTGTTTTGTTGCTGCTCACGCCGCTGGTGCTGTTGCGGACGGCGACAGATATTTTTCCCGCGATTAATATCCCGGTGATCTCGGTGATCTGGCAGTACCAGGGACTCAGTGCCCAGGAAATCGAGCAACGCCTCCTCTACAACCACGAGCGCGCGCTTTCCGCGACTGTGAACGACATTGAGCACGTCGAATCGAATGCCTATAACGGTGTCGCTATTATCAAGGTCTTCCTTCGCGAAGGCGCCTCGGTGGATGCGGGGGTGGCTCAGATCACTGCGGTTGCCCAAACGATTCTTCGACAGATGCCGCCCGGACAAACGCCGCCGCTCGTCATTCGATACAATGCATCGACCGTGCCGATTCTTCAGTATGGCCTCAGCTCCAAGACGCTCTCGGAGCAGGAGCTTTACGATTTGGGGCAGAACCAAGTCCGGGTCGGGCTTTCAACGATTCAAGGCGCGCAGGTCCCTTGGCCCTACGGAGGGAAGTCGCGCAACGTCTCGGTGGATCTCGATCTTGTCGCGCTCAAAGCCAAAAATCTGAAAGCCGAGGACGTGGTGAACGCTTTTGCGGCGCAGAGTCTCATTTTACCCAGTGGCACGGTGAAACTGGGTGAAACG
Source organism: Verrucomicrobiota bacterium (assembly GCA_043788645.1). Classification (GTDB taxonomy): domain Bacteria; phylum Verrucomicrobiota; class Verrucomicrobiia; order Limisphaerales; family UBA9464; genus CANIZL01. Next base: position 10,881 of record JAYVTS010000406.1, on the reverse strand, counting down.
GAGTACGATGTGGCGGTGAACACGCAACCGCGGTTACTCGACGAACTTAACAATCTTCCGGTCAAAGTAGTCAATGGAGCCACCATCCGGGTCCAAGATGTTGCTCAGGTGCGGGACGGCTATCAACCGCAACAAAACGTCGTGCGCCAGGATGGCCAACGCGGCGCGTTGCTGACCATCCTGAAGAGCGGTTCGGCATCGACCCTTGATGTGGTCGCTCGGGTCCAGGCGGCCATGCCTCATATCTTGAAGGGCTTACCCCCTGAGTTTGAGGCCAAGGCATTTGCCGATCAATCACTCTTCGTCCGTGCGGCAATTAATGGCGTGCTCAAAGAGGGGGCCATCGCGGCGGCGCTAACGGCCGGTATGATCTTGCTTTTTCTGGGTTCCTGGCGGAGTACGGTGATCATTGCGATTTCCATTCCACTCAGTGTGCTGGCCTCCTTGGCGATGTTGAGTGCCTTGGGCGAAACGATCAACCTCATGACTCTGGGGGGGCTGGCGTTGGCGGTGGGCATTCTGGTCGATGACGCCACGGTAGAGATCGAAAACATTCATCGGCAAATGGCGCTCGGTAAGCCCTTGCAACAGGCGATTCTCGACGGGGCACAAGAAATCGCTTTGCCGGCATTTGTGAGCACCCTCTGCATTTGCATCGTTTTTTTGCCGATGTTTTTTCTCGCGGGGGTGGCCCGACATTTATTTGTTCCTTTCGCCGAAGCGGTCGTCTTCGCCATGCTCGCCAGCTATCTTCTCAGCCGCACCCTCATTCCGACCCTGGTGATGTGGTTTTATCAAAATGTTGAGCATTCTGGGGGTGTACAGGGTCATGGGACTGAGGCGAAATGGGAAACGGGCGGGACGATGATCCGAAAAAAAGAAGTCGCGCGCGGCCCCCGTTGGCTCCGTCTGTTCGCGGCCGTGCAGTCGGGTTTTGAGCAGGGTTTTAGCCGATTCCGGAGTAATTATCGTCAATTGCTGGTGACCTTGCTGCATCATCGAGTGGTGTTTGCCCTAATTTTTCTGGCGTTTTGTGCCGGATCTTGGGGGCTCTTCTTTCAACTCGGACAGGACTTTTTTCCCACCGTGGATGCCGGGCAGATCCGTCTTCATTTGAGGGCTCGCACGGGAACTCGCATTGAGGAGACGGTGCGCTTGGTGGACCGGGTCGAGGCCGCGGTCCGCAACGAAATTCCTACTGAGGAGATCGCGGGGGTTTTGGACAATATCGGAATTCCAAATTCCGGCATTTCCCTCAGTTATTCAAATAATGGCCTGATTGGAACCGGCGATGCCGATATCTTGCTCTCATTTAAGAGCGAGCACGGTTCTACCCTCAGCTATATTCGACGATTGCGGGGACGATTAAACCGCGAATTCCCGGGCACGACCTTCTATTTCTTGCCCGCCGATATTGTAAGTCAGACGATCAACTTCGGACTGCCCGCGCCCTTCGATGTGCAACTCGTCGGCCGTGACCAAAACAAGAACCGAGAAATTGCCGCTCGATTGGCCGAGCAGATTCGGCAAGTTCCCGGAGCCGTGGACGTGCGGGTGCAACAACGAGCGGATCAGCCGCGTTTCCAGGTGGATGTGGATCGCGAAAAGGCGGCGGAAATCGGCCTGAATGAGCGCGACGTCGCGAATTCCATTCTCTTGAGCTTGAGCGGCAGCGGGCAAGTGACCCCATCCTTTTGGCTCAATTCCAAGGTGGGAATTCAATACCTCGTGAATGTCCGGGCCCCGGAATATACGATGGATTCGCTGGAGGCACTCGCGGGCATCCCGATTAGCGCGAGTTTGAATGGAGCCGGGGATGGACAGGTGCTGGCCAATCTGGCGACCATTTCTCGGACCGTCGCGCCCGCGGTTATTTCCCATTATAATGTTTCTCCGGTGATTGATGTTTTTGGCGGTGTGGACGGTCGCGACCTGGGCTCGGTATTGAGCGAAATTGAACCGCTCGTTGAGTTGGCAAAGAAAGACTTACCGCGCGGTAGCTCCATCGTCCTACGTGGCCAGGCGGAGACGATGCGGTCTAGTTATACGGGACTCCTCGTTGGCCTAGCCGGTGCCATCGTACTCGTCTACCTGTTGCTCGTCGTCAATTTCCAAAGTTGGCTCGATCCGTTTGTCATCGTCACCGCCTTGCCCGGGGCTTTGGCGGGAGTGGCGTGGGGTCTATGGGTGACTCAGACGACGGTCAGTGTGCCGGCGCTGATGGGGGCCATTATGTGTGTCGGCGTGGCCACCGCGAATTCGGTGTTAGTGGTGAGCTTCGCGCGCGAGTCCATGAATCGTGGACTGGACGCGCTAGCGGCTGCTCTGGAAGCTGGAAGTACTCGCCTCCGAGCGGTGTTGATGACTGCCCTGGCGATGATGCTGGGGATGGTCCCGATGAGTTTGGGGCTCGGTGAGGGCGGTGAGCAAAATGCGCCGCTTGGCCGGGCAGTGATCGGTGGTTTGCTCGTTGCAACCTTTGCGACTTTATTGTTCGTACCCATCGTTTTTACTCTGGTTCATCGGAGAAATCAGGCCCCGACGCCGTCGGCTCCAGAAGACCTTTCGCTGATGACTGACCTGGTGCGGATTAGCTCAAGTCAAGTGAAGTGCGACTCTGATTTCTATGAACTCTTTCCCTCGAACCCAATCCGCGGTGCTCGACGACCGGCCACCGATGCACGAGCCTCGTGTTGAAGTGCCGGATCCAATCGAACCCCGTAGTCGCTTAGGTCGCTCTGCATTGATCGCGGTCGTGATCCTTGGAATTGCATTTGTGGTGGGGTTGCTCCCACGACGGCACCAACGCCAGGCGGTCATCGGGACGACACGCGATCTTTCTGTGCCGACGGTAATGGTCGTTTCTCCGGCGCCGGCGAAGATCGGGGCTCCACTTTCGGTTCCGGCGGAAATTCGAGCATTGGTCGAGGCACCGATTTATGCGCGGGCGACGGGTTATGTGAAGAGTTGGTCGGCAGATATTGGCTCCAACGTCACCGCGGGACAGGTATTGGCCGAGCTTGAAACGCCGGAACTCGCCCAGGATTTGGCGAATGGGAGGGCTCAACTTCGACAATCAGAAGCGGCCTCGGCGTTGGCGGCCTCGACCGCTGCTCGGTGGACTGAAATGCTCAAAGCGACGTTGATCAGCCAGCAGGAAGCAGACGAGAAGCTTGCCGACGCCCGGTTGAAAGTGGCGATGGTTGAGTCCGCCCAAGCGACGATGCACCGCTTGGAAGAACTAATGGGTTTCGCTCATATTGTGGCGCCGTTTGACGGAACAATTACGGCGCGCCGATTGGACGTGGGCCAATTAGTGGCGGCGGGAAATGGGACTGAGCTATTCCGACTATCGCAAACCCGGACGCTCCGTGTTTTTGTACGTGTGCCCCAAACGTTCGCTGGCGCCATTGCGGTCGGGCAGAGTGCTGAGGTAACCCTCAATGGGCACACCGGACGGAGTGTTAGGGCAAAGGTGGTTCGTACCGCTGGCGTATTGGACGCGACCTCTCGCACGTTGCTGACCGAGTTAGAGTTGCCGAATTCGGACCATTCGATTTTACCAGGTAGCTATGCCCAAGTGCGCTTTATCGAGACGAACAACGAAGTGGTCCTGACGATACCTGCGAACACTCTTTTATTCCGTCCAGAAGGTCCGAGTGTGGGGCTGGTGAAAGGGGACGGTGAGGTCGAATTGAGGACGGTGGTGTTGGGTCGGGATTTGGGTGCGACGATAGAAATAATCAGTGGTGTCGGACTTCAAGATCGACTGGTTTTGAATCCTCCAGATTCGTTGACCTCCGGTGCGCGTGTCCGGATTGCGGAACAGACCAAGTCGGCCAACGTTCCGCTTCATCCATAGATCCAAGCAGAAAGGGGATGAACTATCCGGGCTGGGCTAGATGGCGTAGGGTCTCGTGGCGCGGGTGCGCTGGAAGGACACAACTCACGGCCGATTCTTCTAAGTCAAACTGGGGCGCCGGAGACCCGAGCTGTTGCATCGTTCTAATGATCGTTGGAATCCCTTGGCCTTCGGCTTGTGCCAGTTGGAGTTTGTTGAAAAAATAGGCGAGCGATTGGTTTCGCCAAGCGGGCGAAGCATTTCCCAAGAGGAATTTTTTCTTATTCACGGATCGAGGAAGTGCCCCGGGTGAGCGGATTTCTACCCGGTCGGAAAATACGGTAATACTGGTGGGCGCTTCTTGCTCGTAGTCTCGATGGACCATCGCGTTAATGACCGCTTCTTGAAGCGCCCGTTCCGGATATTTTTGTTTGTTGGGTTCAGGCGACTCTTTGTCGAAGGCGGTTGAAGCATGAGCTTTGAGTAGTTCCAATGCTTTGCGCGCCTGGGTCAGGACCGTCCCAGTCAGGTCAAAGCGCTCGGCCGTCGGTCCACTGCGATCGGTGCCCCGATAGAAGGAGACTTTTGTCCAAGCGCCCGGGAAAAATCGAGTGGGTTCCTTTCCAAAAAGTAACAGGGAAAAATTCCTCGGATGGATCACCGTATCCAACGGTCTCTTTCCTCCGAGTGAGGGCACAAATTCGGAAACTCGCATCGCCTCCGTAAAATAATCATCAACGGAAGCGGAGGAATTCCAGACCCCCACCTGCTGTAAAACTTCCCTGAAAGTGAGGAGATCGATATCCGGCAAACTCGCCTGTTCATTCAGGCGTCGATCCCAGGGCGGCAGCGCCTGCTTTCTGACCAGCAATTCGCGCAGAACCCCGTTTCTTGCTTCGACTGTTTCCCGACTGAGTCGTACATAGTAGGCAGCACTGTCTTTCCCGGATGGCCGATAGCTGTGCGCGTAGACCGTTGACGGAACGATGAAGATTAAAACCCGATGGCCTTCCGTTTCGCCCGGTAACTCGTCCACCATGGGCGTAACGGCGGGATCGATCTTTTCACGGGCGTCGGCCATGACCTTGCCTTCAATCTCTTTGAAACGGGCAGCGGTTAGGCCCGGGTAGGAAACCTTTTGAAAGCCATGTTCGTCCTTCGATTCTTCCGCCCCACAGACGACATAACCCCCACCCATATTTTGGAAATCGTTGGAAAAGGCGGCGATAGTGGAGATGACGCTTTCGACGTCTGCGACGTTTCTTTTCCACTCGACTTGTTCGCTTTCTCGAGCGGCGAGTTCCTTCAAGTCCACTTTCGTTTTCATCCGGTGACATTGCCACTTCCAATTTTCGCAAAGGCCGAGCAGCAACATCGTAGTCAGCGCGCTCCGGTGCGTCCATCATTCGTTCATCTAAGTTGAGGGGGGCGAGACTCGGAACCATCCGGGTCAGAGACTCGATCACTCGGAACGCGATTTGCCGGTCGCACACCGTCAAGGATCGGCCCGTTTTGAGCGCGTCAGCCACCGGCCCCAATCATCGAAAATCGCGTAGCTCACTGGAGTGACCAACAACGTCAGCAACAAACACAAGGCCTGACCGCCAATGATCACTTTCGCCATGGAGGCTCGCCCGCCCGACCCCGGTCCCACTCCGAAGGCCACCGGAATCATGGAGACCACCAACAACATCGTCGTCATGAGGATCGGACGAAGCCGCACGCGATTGGCCTGAAGGATGGCTTGGTCCCGGGGCATCCCGCGGGATCGTAGCACATTGGTATAGTCCACTTGTAATATCCCATTTTTCTTCACCACTCCGGCGAGCATGAACAAGCCGAAAATGGCAAATATGTTCAGTTGTTCACCTAAAAATACCATCCATCCGAGTGCGAACGGTAAGGCCAGCGGGACGGCTAAAAGAATGCTAATCGGATAAATAAAATGTTCAAACTGGGCCGCCAAAACCATATACATGAAAAGCACTGCAATCCCGAACGCGAGCGCAAAATTCAGCATCGCTTCTTGAAACTGTTTCACCCGACCCACCATCACCACTTGATATTCCGGTGGTAAATCCAGGCTGGCCACGACCCGCTCGATGGCCTGGACCGCTTCGCCCAAGGAATAGGTGCCTAGATTGGCAATCATCGTCACTCGACGTTGCCGTTGAAAACGATCAATCTGGTTGGGACCGCGGGCCTCTTCGAGTCGAACGAAGTTCCCGAGCGGTACGAGTTGTCCCGGGCCGAGGCTATTCACACCGGTATGCGTTCGTAACGTGAGATGTTGCAAGGCCTCAGCCGTTGCGCGATCTGCCTGATCCGCTCGCAGCCAGACATCATATTGATCGTCATTCTCTTTGTAGGAACCCACAATTTGACCGCCCACCAGTGTCTGGAGCACCGAAGCAATCTCGCTCACCTGGAATCCAAACTGGCTCGCTTTGTCTCGGTCGATATGCACTTGCAATTCTGGCTTACGATTCGAAAGCGTGGTGTCCACATCCGAGAGTCCTGGGTCCGCCCGCAAACGAGCCACGATTTGATCCGAGTACTCCGTCAACTTACCCAGCTCGGGCCCGATTAGATTGAAACTGAGTTCACCAAAACGCCCGCCTCCGCCTCCGCCCAAGCCGGAGATGAATTGGACACCGGACCGGATGTCAGGATATCTCGCGAGAATTTTTCGAGCATTGCCCATGACTTCCGCTTGCCCCCAGCGTCGCGATTCGCCACGCCATTGTGCCCAACGCCCGCCCAACTCCGGGAGTCGGCAATAGATACTCGCCTGCGTTACATCCCCCTCACCCTTACCCAATCGACCGCTCGTCGGGCCAATCGTCACTAAGGTATCAATAATCGCTGCGTCCCCCTGAATACGGATGGTCTTCAGATCCGTTTCTAGTTCAGCCGCCCATTCGGCGCTACGGGCCAAACTGGTGCCTTCTGGAAAGGTCAAACCCACTTCAAACTCGCTCGCGTCGTCTTGTGGCATAAACGTAAACTTAGTCCTTGGATACAACCACCCCAGAGAGGCGACGCAGGCTCCACACGTCAACATCACCACCCACCGATGCTGCAAACTCCATCGCAAAACCACGGAGTAAACGTCGCCCAACCAAATCATGAGCCATCCGCCGTGCGCCTTTTTTTCGCGGAGTTTCAGGTCAACGGTGTGTCGCAAAAATCTCGCGGCTAACATCGGGGTCAAAGTGAAACTCACGAACAGCGAGACCATCACCGCAAAGGCAACGGTCCAACCGTAACTACTAAAAAACATCCCCGTTCGCCCCTTCATGAGCCCCAGGGGCACAAAGATCACTACGAGCGATAACGTAGTCGCCAGCACCGCGAGCGCGATTTCACGGGTACCCCGCCGGGCTGCCTCAAAGGCACTCATCTCTCGCTCCTCCATGGTGCGATGAATATTTTCTAAAACGACGATGGCATCATCGATCACCACACCCACGCTGAACATTAAGGCCAGCATGGTGGAGTTGTTTAACGTGTACCCCATGGCTTTCATGAGCGCACAGGTGGCGATGAGGCTGACGGGAATGGCGACGCTCGCAATCAGGGTTCCTCGCCAGTCGTGGAGAAAGAAAAACACCGTCACAGCGACGAGCAACATTCCCAGAAACAAATGAAAACTGACCTCGTCTAAATTGCGGCGGATGAAGCGCGACTGATCGCGAATGATCGCCACCCGATAGTCGGCCGGGAGCAAGGCCTGCAGGGTTTCCAGGCGAGCTTTGAGCGTGTCGATCAATTTCACCGAATTCGATCCACTCTGCTTGCGCACGACCAAGGTAATTGAATTCGTCCCATTGAGCCGCGCCAACGTGCGCGGCTCCTCCACGCCATCCGTGACCTTCGCAACTTGGGAAAGATAGACCGGTTGCCCGCCGACATTCGCCACAATCAAACGATTGAAGTCGGAAACCTGTCCTAATCGACCGAGCGTCCGGAGGACCAGCTCGCGACCGGATTGCTCGACTCGTCCGCCGGGCACTTCCAAATTCTGCGTAGCCAAGGCACTGCGAACGTCTTCGATCGTGAGCCCATACGCCTGTAACCGATCTGCCTCCACACTCACCTGGACCGCCCGGATTCGCCCGCCGACCAGCGTGATCGCGCCTACGTCAGGGACCGTTTCCAAATTCTGCTTGAGGGTTTTGTCTGCGAGAAACGTGATTTCTTTAAGATCCCGCGGCGCACTAATGGACAGCGACAATACCGGCGATGCGTCCACCTCGAACTTGTCGACAATCGGCGCCTCGGTTCCGGGAGGTAAGCGGGAAAGGATCGTATTCACTTTGTCGCGGACGTCTTGGGCTGCCTGGTCACGATCACGGTCCAAAAAGAATTGCGCGGTGATTAAACAAAACCCCTCCCGACTCGACGAACTCAGATCATCGATCCCGGGCACCGTATTAATGATCTCTTCCATGGGTTTGGTCACGCCCGTCTCAATTTCTTCGGGCGACGCTCCGCGTAACGTCGTCGTGACCGTGATAATGGGCAGCTCTACATTGGGAATGAGGTCTACCCCTAATTCCCGAAAAGCAAACAGACCGACCACGACCAGTAACACGTTTAACATTGTGGCGAATACGGGCTTGCGAATACAAATATCGGCGAGCCCGCCGCCGGTCGCTGGCAAGGGGTGCAACGGCGCGGGTGAGTTCGGCGCCGCAGACCCGGGAGGAAGTGGGTCTTTTCTCATGGGCGAACGATGATCCGAACTCCTTCGCGCAATTTGCTGTGGCCGGAGGTCACCACGATTTCGCCCCCGTCCAAGTGGGACGTGATTTCCTGACGGTTTTTGAAAACCCGCCCCAGCGTCACGACGCGGGAATTGACCACCTGGTTCGTAACGACGTACACCCGGGCGATGCCCGAAGAAACGATGACGGCCTCCAGCGGCACCAGCACCGTGGGCACTGCTCGTTCGAGGACAACTTCGCCCCGCGCAAAGGTGCCGGCCTTTAACTGGCCATCCTCATTCGGCACCAGGGCGCCCAGAGAGAACATTCGCGTCGCCGCCGTTACTTGCGGACTAATCAAATACACTTTTCCTTCAAAGGTTCGCCCCGGATAAGCATCCACCGTGAACCGAACGGTTTGTTCTTTTTTAATACCCGGCGCGAACGCCTCGGGTGCGGCAACAATATATTTCAATATCGTATCATTCACGATGCGAAAAAGGGGCGCTCCGGCTTTCACGTAATCGCCCGCGCTGGCGACCCGTTCCGCAATCGCCGCCGGGAACGGTGCTCGGACCTGGCTACGATCCAGATTGAGGCGGGCGACGGTTTCCGCGGCTTCGGCGGCTTTCACCGCCGCTCGGGCGGAATCCGCGGCCGCGACGGCCGCGTCTAAATCGGACGGCGAAGCGATCCCATTTTTCCGCAATTCTTTTTGCCGAGTCAAATCGTGCTCGGAACCGACTACGGCGGCCGCCGCCTGCGCTACGCGAGCGGCCGCTTGGTTGGCGAGGGCCGCATAGGTATCGGTGTCGATCAAGGCGAGTTCCTGGCCGACCCGAACCCGATCACCAAACTCCACCCCGGTCTTCTCCACCTTGCCCTCGACCTCGGCGGCGACGGTCGCCTCGTCTTTGGCGAACAACGTACCTACAATCGGTAAGGTACGATCAATCTGTTCCACCGCGACCGGTGAAACGGTCACGGACACCGCCAAATCGGGACTTGGATGGGCTTTAGAAACTCCTGCTTTGGAGCAGCCCAAAATCCCCACTGCCACCCACAACAACTGTGACATCGACAGACGCATCATCTCGGATCAGTGTAGTGGAACAATTCGGGTATCGGGAACCCGGATTTTTGAGCGATTGCTTCATGCTTCATGGATGCTCAACTCGACGTCGGTCCGAGGATTTGATTCAGTGGATTTCAATATCTGTAAGGGTCCCGGCTAGGTGCGGACCGAAGTCAATGCACCCTTGGTATTTATTCCGGCGAGAACACTGAAAAAGCTGGCTCTCGATACTCCTTGTTGCCACCGTATTTACGTATGGACGCGGACGAGGTGCGTAACAGTTTGGCGTTTCTTTTTGCGAGTCCGCCGGGCTTTCCAGATTCGGCGGCACCTCCGCGAAGTGTCCGATCTATTACTCCAGCGGCAGCATCGCCTTCGGCAGCCCGTCGTCGGCCGCTGCAGGCGCTCCGAACCCATGGGCACCTTTCTACGAATCGGTCGCCAGGGGTGAAGGGGCCGAGTGTTCCCCCCCGTAAAATCCGGCGTTTATTAGCCATTGATGATAGCCCGAACTTGCGGGCCTTTATCGTCCAAGCACTGACGGCTCAATTCCCGAATCTCATTGTCACGCTCGCTCCCGACGGCCGCGAGGGGCTGCGACTGGCGCTCCAAGATAAGCCCGATCTCATCCTGTTGGATTTCGTTCTGCCCGATCTTTCGGGGGATGAGGTTTGTCGGCAACTGCTCGCCGATACGGCGACAGCGGATTTACCGGTGGTGCTCATCAGCAGCAGCAGCATCGCGATCGAGAGCACTCAGGCTCGATACGGCAACGTGGTGAAGTCATTGGCTAAGCCGTTCACCCCGCAGCTATTGGGGGATACCGTAGGGTTCATTCTTCGGGAGCCAGCCCCGCCGACCGTCCCGACGGAGAGCGGAATCGTGGACCCCAACCCGCTCCAGCGTCGTCTCCAGAGGCTCGCTCCGGCGTTGACTCAATTGTTGGTGGGCGATACCGGACAGATTCCTTTGATCAACGTGCTTCGGACGGTCGAGCAAAATCAATGGACGGGCACGCTCTCGCTCCTCGGGGAGGGGACGCCGGTGGAGTTAAAATTTTCGAGTGGACGAGTGGTTGTCTCGACGACGCGTGATTGTGTGGCGTGGTGGCGCGCGAGTGTCATGGAGCTAGATTTGGCGTCGGAAACGTTGCAGGCGGAATTACGTTCCGCCCAATCTCTCGATGGTTCTCCGCCGCCCCTCCTGCTGGTATCGAAAGGCACTTTGGATTTACCTACAGCGCGGCAGTGGGCCAC
>JAYVTS010000405.1:0-5671 GCA_043788645.1 Verrucomicrobiota bacterium | reverse complement strand
GCCCCGTTGAAGCCAAATAGCTTTGAGGCTGCAGCCGTGGACTCGTCGAATATCCGCGCTCAAGTGAGCGCGGCCCCGTTGAAGCATCACCGCCACCTGGATTGTCACCGGCATTTGCAACATATCCGCGCTCAAGTGAGCGCGGGCCCGTTGAAGCACAACCTTGGTGTACCTTGCCACACCGGCCGATGCTGATATCCGCGCTCAAGTGAGCGCGGCCCCGTTGAAGCACGGAACCATTGGAACTGGCAGAAACCAAGGGACAGACGGTTTGAAAAATTTAATAGTAAGTATAATTAACATGTTTTATTATTATGTGAACCTATCTTTTTTAATTGCCTGTCCCTTTCATTCCCGTGGCGTATACTTGTATCGTTATCGGAACCGAGGCTTCATAAAAAGCATTGTTATAATAAAGATTTCTGGAGATTGACTCGAATGTCTTTATTCCTTGTGAATGCCCGATAAAGGCGAATGTCAGCAGCGCAAACACGGTGATTGAAAGTTGAAAATGTGCGAAGAGGCGCGCAATCTGAACGGCGTTGGGAAACCGGGTGATTTGTATTTTCGTGTGTCTTAAAGAAAATTTGGTTTTTTGAGGCACGACGCACGCCCGGGCCTTCCTGACTCGGGCGCGTCGTCGTCCTCAATCACCCGAGCCGGAATTCCCCGGTTCGATTACAGGCGGGCTTCTGTTTTTGATCGTCCCAAGGCGGCGGCAACTGAGCGAGATTGGGCAGAGAAAATCCGTCATTTCCACTCTCTGGAAGGTTAAACTGTCCATCCGTAAAGTTCTCGGGAAACAGAAGGTAGGACTCCGCGAGATCCTCAACGGCCCAGAGGTGTCTTCAACCGGTGCAATCGAAATCCGCGGCGTCATGCCAGCCCCCAATTTTGTATCCCGGCACTACCGCAAGCCGGATCCGACTAGCGGAATTACCAGAATTGTACCGCCGAATGGTTCGACGCACGGTGAGTTCTTCAGCATTCCTTCTTCGCTTCCTTTTCGGAAAAGCTTGGACGATCCTGGAAATCGTGAAAGAAGATGAGAGTCAGGCGGGATTCCCGCAGACCCAATGGAGTTTGGTAATCGCGGCAGGCTCGGTCGCGTCTCCGGCTCACGATCAAGCCTTGGACGATCTCTGCCGTGCTTATTGGAAGCCGCTGTACACCTACCTCCGACGGGAAGGAAATCAGCCCTCCAACGCGGCGGATTTGACCCAAGGGTTTCTTGTGGCGATGTTATCCCGCGACGGTTTCCGCCACGCGCAACCCGGCTTGGGACCCTTCCGTCGTTACCTCCTGAGTTGCCTCACGAACTGGGTGACGAACCAGGAAATCTCCCAAAAAACAGCCAAGCGCGGAGGCGGGAAAGTCTTCTCGTTTGACCCCGAAGATGCCGAAGCCCTTTTGGGCGCCGACCAGACCGCGGAAAATCCAGAAAAGGCATATGATAAAAGTTATTTTCTCACCTTGATAAGCCGGGCCAACCAGCGACTCACCGAAGAGCAGAGAGCTCGAGGAAAGGAGGGCGTTTATCGAGCCTTGGCCGGCTTCCTCCAAGGTGCCGACGCCAACGATTACCAAAACGTCGGGATCCAATTGGGTATGGCACCGGGAACGGTCGCCCAAACGGTTAGACGTCTGCGCCTTCGTCTGCGCGAATTTATTGAAGACGAAGTTCGACAGACGGTGTCCTCGCCCGAAGACTTCGAACTCGAGATCCGCGAGTTAAAGCAAGCGTTAAATAGCTAGCAAAACGCAAGGTTATCCGTGACGGAGGCACGCTTGAAGATTTGTCTGGCCTTCAGGTCTGTTGGAAAAATCACCGATTGAATCTATGAAATCAGCGCGAAGTTCCTCCAATTGCCCGCGCTGCGGTCAATCTTTATCCGCGACTGATCATGGCAATGTTTGCACTCGCTGTCTGACCAGAAATCTATTCGACGACACGCCCGAACTCGAGTCGCACCTGTCCGCCGAACCGGTCTTACGCCGCATCGGGAATTTCGAACTTATTGAGGAGATTGCGAGCGGCGGGATGGGCGTGGTGTTCCGCGCCCGCCATGTTGGGTTGGCTCGAATCGTGGCTTTGAAGCTGATGCGAGAAACCTCGCTGGCCACGCCGCAAATGGTTGATCGCTTCCAGGCGGAAGCGGCCGCAGCGTCACAATTGAAGCATCCGCGCATCGTGGCGATCCACGAGAGCGGTGTTGAAGCAGGGCAGTACTACTTTGCCATGGATCTGATCGAAGGTCCGGACCTGGCCAAAGCCACGGCTGCGGGACCCTTGCCCATAAAAACTGCCGCCAGGCTTGCGATAACGATCGCCGAAGCCGTGCAGCATGCCCACGAGCGGGGAATTGTGCATCGGGACCTAAAGCCGTCCAACGTCATCCTCGACTCGTCGGGCGAGCCCAACATCTGTGATTTCGGCCTCGCCCGCCCTCTCGACGAAAGCAATTCCCTGACGGCAACTGGGCAAGTCTTGGGAACCCCGGGCTACATGGCACCCGAGCAGGCGGGATCAAATGCGATCATCGGCCCAACCACGGATGTTTATGGCTTGGGATCCCTGTTCTTTCACTTATTGACCGGTCGCGCTCCATTTGTTGGCAGCGGTTGGCTCGCGGTGATAAACCAAGTGTTACACTCCGAGCCGATCTCACCGCGTTTGCTGAATCCGGCGGTAACTGAGGACCTAGCAGCCGTATGTTTGAAGTGCCTGCGCAAGGCTCCATCGGATCGCTATCGCAGCGCGAATGAGTTGGTTCAGGAACTGGGTCGATTCCTGCGCGGTGAGCCCACACTCGTGCGTCCCACAGGGACTTGGGAGCACGTCTGGCGCTGGTGCCGGCGAAAACCAGCTTTGGCGAGTGCCATTAGCGCAACCGTCCTCGCCGTATTTTTCGGCTTAGCGGGAACAACTTGGCAATGGCGGAAAGCGCAGAATGCCCTGACACGGACCCAAATCCTTGCTGCGCACCTGCGCCGACAGAGTGGGGAGATTGGCCAAAGGCACGACGCCCTGAAACTCATTGCGGAAGCGGCGCGCCACGAGCAGTCGAGTGAATTGAGGACTGAAGCGATCGCGGCCCTCGCGAAACTGGATCTGAATAGGCAGAACGGCGAGTGGGTGTCCCGGTCCGACGACGATGCAAAAATTCGACCACCGACCTATGCCGTTTCACCAGACGGTTCCCGTTCACGGCACCACATCACTGGCCTCAAGCAGAAAGGTTTTTGAAGACTTTTTCCCGAGGGCCGCCTCCACCCGAAGCATGGCCGCATAGTCTTTCGGACTGATGATGGCCGGTGAAACGACGAATTCGTGGGTCATGACCCGTTTGCCCTCGGTCTCAATCGTGGAGACTCGAGCTGTTCCGGCTCCATTCGGCGCCACCAAACTTTCGCTACCTGGGGCAATTGCCGTTTTGCGGAATCCGGGAGGCAGTTCGATCTCGGTGCGAATCGTGCTTTCGCCTGCATAGCCAATGTAGAGCGGAAGGGTGCGTTGATCAGCGCCCATGGGGAAAAGCGAGGGCGTGAATGGCAGATCGAAATAGGAGTATTTCCCGTCAACGACACTGTAGTGATCGATCTCAACGGTGAGTTGTTCCACGCCTGGATAAGTATCAAACCGAGTGATTAATTCACCGACCGGGCGTGCGCCTTGGGCCAAGGAGGAAACCAGTTCTTGATGATATCGCTTCCGTTCTTCGGGCGGCAGTTCGGAAAAATACCGGTTCAGAGAATTATACGAACCTCCATAAAAACGACGCGTCAACCCCAATTGAGTCTTTCCGTTGTTGGCCATCGACAGCGAATAGGTCGTGTCCGTGCGATTGCGATCATCGTGGCGCACCTGAATGACTTCGTAGGCTTGAGTGGTGAGACAAATGGCGAGGCGGCCGTCGTAGCTGGTGGATCCCAAATGGGAGTACTGGTCCGTATCGTTCAAATAGCAATAATCGCCATTCAATCGGATTCGAACCAAAGGGGTCTGAAAATTCTGTGGCAGCGGGAATGCGCCAGCAACATTGGTGATGCCCGCAATCGCGGGAAGGCCGGAGGCCAGGACGAATTCGGGCTCAAACCCGGCTGTCGTCAACAGAGCGTGTAAGAGGATGGCCCGATCTGCGAGGTGACCGTAGCCATCGGAAAGTGTGGTGTCTGCGGGGGAGAGTTCGCTCAAAGGTAGATCGGTGAATGAGGGTCCGGCGATCCGGACGGATTTGGCCACGAAATCTCGAATCGCAATCGCCTTGGCAGAGGGTTCCTGGACTAGGTGGGTGAGTTTTTGTGCCATTTCCACAGCTTTAGAGCCGCGGTGGGAACGATCCAGGAGTGTATTTTGCAGCTCGGTCAAATAGGCGGGTAGGTCGCCAGCAAAATATTGCACGCCGGCCATATAGACCCATTCGGGAGGTAATTGTGATTCGGCCGGCAAGGCCGCGATATGATCCGCTCGCCACTGAAATCGCTGGGAGCTTTGAGGGCTGTTGGTTTCCTGGGTGATCATCCCGGTTGGGCCGCTGAGAAGAGTTTGCACTCGCACCGTGCTTGGAGCGGCCAAAGTCACTTCTTTTTTGGCGAGGGCATCGAAGGTCTGAAAGGTCTCAAATCCGGCGAGATACGGCTTATTCTTGGTCGTCATCTGATATTCCACCTCAATGGTTGAACCAACGTCCACACCGGGCAGATTGGCGACCAAAATCTTCCCGCCAGTATACCGCTTTGCGGAGGCATTCCAGCTCGCGTCCATGACATTGACTTCGTTGGTGGAAATTTCCTGGCGCAGCCCCGTTTTCCCGATGACGACAGCCCGGAGCAATTGGACGTCTTCGCAGGCTGGGTTGAACGCAAGCTTGAATTCGGCTTCATTCTTCTTGCCGCTATAGTTGAGAATTTGCTTCGTGTAGCGTCCCTTGAGCACGGCTGAATGGGCGTCTTTAATTTCCAATTCTTTGTGGCTTTCCAGGATGCGGGCGTTGGATTCGACCACGGCCGCTGCAGGGAGGTCGAGGGGAGAAATCAATTTTGCTAGAGCCTGACTCCTGGTGGCCAGCACCGGAGCTTTGCGGGCGTCGTAGTCTAGGCCTTTGAGCGTTTCTTTGAGTTTTAGATATTGTGCGGGAGAAAACTCGACGGTTTTCAGCTTCAATTCCCAGTCGCATTTCAGTGCGAGGTTTTTGAATTCGACTCGTCGTCGGTTGGACATGGATTCATTTTCGACTGGTTCATACGTCGGCAGGGAGACTGTACCGGTATAGCCTTCTGCCAGTTGAACGGTGATCTCCTCTTGCAGACCGCAGGCGATTTCGGTGCGCAGGGGATATTTTCGCATCTCCAGGCCGGTCCCGCCCAATATGAAACTGACAATACCAAGATTCTTGCCGATCCACGGGACGCTGACCACCGATTTACCCCCTCCGGAGGCCGTCATCCCGTCCACCGAAAATTCGAGGATTGCGGAAAGCTTGGCCGAGATATCGAGGACATCTTCCGGCGTGATCTTCAAGGATTTTAGTCGAGCACCTGGCATGACTGACTTGAGGTTTTCTTCAAAGAATCGCCGTTGATCGTCCGCCTTCATCCGCGAGAACATCTCCCGATAGGAATTGTCATTGATCCCCTCAAATTCGAGTTCAGATCGCGCATCCATCGAGCC
>JAYVTS010000404.1:0-10146 GCA_043788645.1 Verrucomicrobiota bacterium | reverse complement strand
CGGCGACGAACTCGAGCTCGTAAAACGCGTCTACGCCCACGCCGTCGCCCATCGGCCCACTCCTTCCTCGCACGAGCGTCAAAAGTAAATTCAGTCACCTTCAGACCCAGACACCAGGGCCGACCTCCAGCACCATTATCGACTCACCAAAAAAGTGCGATGGGTATACTTTCTCGGGCATTTAATTTCTAAAATCGCCTGTTCCTAGTCTCGAATCTTTTCAGCAGACACCAACCCCTATTTTCGATTACTAAACAAGGGACAGAAGAAAACAATGACCGCTACTATAAAAAGCTTGGATTATTATATCGAGTCTATTTATTCAATCCGCCTGTCCCTCCAATTTAACGCGGCCGCGCCGGGCGGCCAGTGCAGGCACCGACCGGTCCGAATTTCCCCGGGGTGGGTGCCGCCTCGGCACCCACGAGCGGCGTAGGGAGCGCGTCCCGGCGACCTCCTCCTTACCCACAGAAGTAGGTTTCAATAAACAAGTGCCTCAACCAAACAACGCCACCCGCAGTTTCCGAAGCGTGAAGAGTTTCCGAAGCGTGAAGAGTCCCTTGGATGCCAGTCCGGTCATCGTGAGTGCTCCGCTCTGGCGGGTTGGACGGGACCGTGAGAGTGGGCATCGGTTAGTTTGAACCAGACTCATTCGGAACGTTTCGTTCAAAAAAAGGATAGAGAACTGGAACGAGGAAAAGGGTTAGAATGGTGGCGGTCACCAATCCACCGATGATGACTACCGCAAACGGGCGGGACGTTTCAGCCCCGACTGCCGTCGAAAGACCGGCCGGCAACAGCCCGATGGCGGCCATCGTGGCCGTCATCACCACCGGCCGGACGCGACTGATTGCGCCCTCCACAATGGCATCGGTCATGGTTTTGGCTTCTCGCCGCAATTCACGAATCCGCTCGACAAGTAGAACCCCGTTCTGGACGGAAACTCCGAACAGAGCGATAAAGCCTACCAATGCGGAAACCGAGAGCGAAAGACCGGCCAAGGGTAGAGCCATTATTCCGCCGACCGCCGCAAACGGCACATTCAGAAGAATGAGCGCAGCCAACCATCCGGAATCAAAGGCCGTAAAGAGTAGAAAATAGATGGCCGCTAGGGTGATCGGCACGATCACCGCGAGTCGCTTGACAGCGCGTTGCTGATTTTCAAAAGAACCGGTCCATTCCAAATGATAACCACTGGGCATTGGCACCGCCGTGGCAACCTGGTGCTGCGCTTCGGCCACGAGCGATCCCAAATCCCGTCCCCGGACCGACAATTTGACCGCGATTCGTCGGGCATTCTCTTCGCGATAGATTCGGGCAAAACCGGGGCGGATCTCCACCGTAGCGACCGCTCCCAAAGTTAGCCGCTCTCCGTTGGAGCCAAAGACGGGAATGTGGCGGATGGATTCCAGGTCGGACACGGCCTTGGGTGCGAGTCGGACGACGAGGTCAAAACTACGTTCCCCTTCGAGAACTTGGGTTGCGGTGGCCCCGCCCAACGCGGTTTCAATCACAGACTCAACGTCGGACACCGAAAGTCCGGCCCGAGCGATCGCCGCACGGTCTACGGAGATTTGCACCTGCGGTTGGCCGAGCAATTCCTCCGTGCCGACGTCCGCCGCTCCTGGAATTGCTTTGAGGGTCGCGGCAATCTGATCTGCCAGCGACTGTAGAATATTGGGATCTTCGCCAAAGACCTTGATCCCGAGTTCGCCTTTAATTCCCGAAACCGCCTCGTTGACGTTGTCCTCGATCACCTGACTAAAAGTGAACTCGAGCCCGGGGACGTCCTCCAATGCGTGATGCATCGCTTCCACCAATTCGTCACGCGTCGGAGCCGTTTTCCATTGCTCCCGCGGTCTCAAATCGACGTAGAATTCGCCGGTATCAAATCCATTCACATCCGTTCCATCATCCGGACGCCCCAACTGGCTGATAATCCTCTTGACCTCCGGAAACCTCCCGAGAATTTGCCGCACTTTGGAAACGATCCGGCTGGATTCGGTGGGTGAAATCGCTTGCGGCATCAGCACCCGCACCCAGAGAGCTCCTTCATCTAATTTGGGAAGGAATTCGGAGCCCAAATGATGAGCCACCAGGCCGGCCGCGCCCAGACTGAGGAGAGAAATTCCAAGCACCGTTTTCTTCGCTCGCAGCGCCCAAAGCAAGCCCGGCCGATAGCCGCGAATGAGCCATCTTACGATCCACGATTCATGTTCCGCGATTCGGTTTTTAGCCGCAAAACTAGCCAAGACGGGCACGATCGTCAGGGCCAGCACCGTCCCAACCACCAGGGCAAAAGTCAAAGTAAGCGCCATCGGGCGGAAGATTTTTCCTTCCACGCGTTGCAGCGAGTAAAGGGGAATGAAAGCCGTCAGCAAAATAGCCTTAGAGAATAAAATCGGGCGCCCCATTTGGTGTACGGCTTCGACAATTGAGCGGGCCAAGGCGCGCGGCTTTTGGGTCTTATCAGCCAACAAACGAAGGAGATTTTCGATGACGACCACGGCTGAATCGACAATGATTCCGAAATCAATCGCTCCCATCGAAATCAAGTTGGCGGGAATTCCCCGAAGGTCGAGGAGAAGAAAAGCGCCGAGCAGCGATAAGGGCACCACAGCGGCGACCACGAGTGCGGAACGATAGTTGCCTAACCCCAGAAAGAGGATGAGTACCAACAAGACGAGCGTGATCCCCTCAATCATATTATGGCGCACCGTGTGCAACGTCCGATCAATCAGTTCCGTGCGGTCATAATGGGGCACAATTTTGATGCCTGCGGGAAGATCGTGCTCGTTAATATCCTTCACTTTCGCCCGGACTCTTTGGAGAACTTCCAGGGCATTTTCACCTTTTCGCAAAAGGACAATCCCCTGAACGACGTCTTCCTGATCTGCTTCCGCGTTCGACCACTTGCCGACCTTTCCCAAGCGGAGGCGTTCTCCGATCGCGACCGTCCCGAGGTCGGCGATTCGAATGGGCGTTCCGTTTCGGGTATCGACCGAAATAGAGGCAATATCGTTCGTGTCCTGAATAAAGCCTAAGCCGCGGACGACGTACATTTCCGACCCGTGTTCCAAATAGGATCCACCCGCATTCCGATTCCCGTTGGCGAGCGCGTCAAAAACTTGCTTTAATGAGAGGTTATAGGACTTCAGCTTCGCCGGGTCGACTTGCACTTGATATTGCTTAGTCGGCCCGCCGAATCCGATAATATCGACCACCCCTTGAACGGTGCGCAATTTACGTTCCACCACCCAATCCTCTAGCGATTTCAATTCAACCGCCGCGTAACCCGCGGGGGCCTTTAGCGTGTAGCGATAGATTTCGCCGACCGGAGTCGAATCAGGCGATAGGCTGGCCTGAGCGCCGACGGGCAGGGTGACGTTGGAGAGATGTTGAAAGGCCTGATTCCGCACGAAATCGCCCTTCGCTTGGTCGTTAAAGACGATCGTCACGGACGAAAGCCCGAAGAGGGAAATAGACCGCATCGACGCCCGTTCGGGAATCCCATTCATTTCGTTCTCGATGGGAACGGTGATGAGACGTTCGACCTCCTCCGCGGCATGGCCGGGGAACAGCGTGATGATTTGGACTTGGACATTGGTGACATCCGGGTAGGCCTCAACCGGGAGTTGACGAAAGGCGTTATAGCCCGCCGCGATGAAGAGGGCGAGCAAGACCAAAGCGATGGGGCGGTGTCGTAGCGAATACTGAGTCAAATTGCCAATCATATTATTCCTGACTGCGGAGCAGGGATTGGAGCAGCAAGCAGCCATCTGTGACGACCCGTTCCCCGGCGGCGATGCCACTGAGCGCGATGACCTTACCGTCATTCTCGCGACCCACAGTGACCGTGCGCCTAGAAAAACTTCCCGGAGTAGTTTCCACGAAAATATTGGGGCGATTGTCTTGTAGAAAAACCGCTTTTGCAGGAATATCGACACCTTGAGAGACGCCGGGAGTATCAGCGAAGGCGACTTCCGCTATCACATACATCTCCGCCTTCAAAAGCTTTTCTGCATTGTCTACTTGAGCACGCAACCGTACGGTCCGAGTGGCGGGATCCAGAGAATGACCCACGAAATCAATGGTTCCACTAAACGAACGGTCCGGAAAAGCGCGGGTAAAAAGCCTTAAAGAAAGCCCCTCTCTGAACTCGGACATGTCCAGTTCGGTCACGTCCAGGTAGAGCCAAAGTTTTTGGGGATCAGAAACCACGAAGAGTGGTGCAAAGAGATTCGGAGCGTTCGCGAGCATTTGATCAGGTCGGATTTCCTGTCCTGGATTCATGTTCTTTTCCACGACGATGCCGGCCAGGGGCGTTTTAAGCGAAAACTGTTGATCAACAAGACCCTCAACACCGCCATAGTGGGCCAGCCGAACCGTGGCCCGCTCTTTTTCTGATTGAGCATTTGAATACGCGGCTTCGGCGAAATCAACCTCCTTCTTGGGGGTCGCTCCGTGTTCAAACAATTCTCGCATCCGAGCGAGACTACGTTCCGCCAAGAGGAGATCCGATTGAGCCTTGCGCACGTCCGCTTGCGCTTGACCAAAATCAGGGGAAGTGAGGCGCGCTAAAACGTCGCCCGGTTGAACCGTTTGGCCAAGGTGCCCGGGGACTGCTTCCACGCGACCGGCAACCGGAGAGAAAATTCGGACGGTAACGTCGTCGTTCCACGCCAGACGCCCAGTAAATCGAGAGGTCGAGGTTTTGCTCCCGCTGGCTGTCTCGATGTTGATCGACTTTAGCTGGGGTGCGTTCGCTGCCAGGTTGACTAGATTCGACTCTTCCTTAACGATCCGAGAAGCCAGCATTGGAACCTTGGATTTCAGGTCGCAACCGGCGGATACAACGACGACGATTAATAGGCATAATTGCACATAATATTTCATATCAATTGGTAATTGAGTTGGCAGCGAGTTCGGGTTACGGCCGGGTAATTTCGCGTCCGAATTAGGGCGCGAATCACTCATAGGCAGTCACCGTCCAACACTCTGCCATGTCCGTTGTTGATTTTTTGCTAACCAACGGCAGAATGAGCGGTAAGCAAAGAATGTGCCAAATGGACGCAAAGGCAATTCGGGGAAGATCGACTAGGGTTTTTGGAGACTTTTACCGTTCAAGCTTAAGGCGTGGTCCGCTGGCTGTTCATTCATTGTCCACACCGAGTACTCGATTTAGCACCCTGTGCCAAGGCCTCGTCAACGTGGGGCATATCTCTGAGACGCCCATCCAAACGTGCTCATCCACTAGCCATACTAGCATAGGCAATCCTCTGTTCAGGTCGTTCTACTGCGATGAAATCGCGGAGAACCGATCCAATTGCGCCGATTCGGCGAGTTGGCATGTGAAAAGCTACCTTGGCCATGAAACGTCAATGGGTCCCAAAATCAGCCAAGGCTAAACGATGAAAACCGACATCCAGCAACTGAACCACTGGCCGATTTCGGTGGTTCGGGCGGTCGGTGCGGCGTTGGTGTCAGTGGTCGGAGTGATTGATTATCTGACAGTCCCAATTTGTATTACGCGGTGGCGGGGTATGATCTTTGCACCGGTTGGGGTACGCCCAAAGGCACCAATTTAGTGGAGGCCTTGCTGGCGGTTTCGTCTGGAGGTCTGATCGTTGCGCCACCCGTGGGATTCATCTCGGCTGGCCCGGTGGGAGGGCCCTTTGAGGGCTCCTTAGCAAAGATCGGTCTCTAGATCCTGGCTAGGATGCAAACCGAATTGAATGAGTTTTGCCCGCATGGTAATACGGGTGATTCCGAGCCAGCGAGCTGCCTTGGCCTGATTACCCTGGGCCTTGGTGATGGCCCGGGAAAAGAGTTCACGCTCGACCATTTCAATCACTTGAGAGTAGGCATCGGTCATTGGTTCCCGACCCGCGGGCGAGAGGAGGTCGTCAATGAATTCGCCCAGAGTGCGCCCGGACGAAGTTGCGGAGTCGGTGCTTTTTTTCAGCGCCCGCTGGACGTGATCGAGATTGACGGTGTAGCCCTGAGCCGCCAGGAGGGACCGGCGCATGACATTCTCCAACTCGCGCACATTGCCGGGCCATGATTGCGCTTGGAGAAGCTCAACGGCGTCGGGATCAATTGAAGAACTCGTAGTGTTTAGTTCGGCTCCATATTTGATGAGAAAATAGCGGACCAGTTCGGGAATGTCTTCGCGCCGATCCCGCAGCGGCGGGAGAGTGATCGCTACGACATTGAGTCGATAGTAGAGGTCTTCCCGGAATTGCTTTTCGCGGATGGCAGTTTCCAAATCTCGATGAGTCGCGCAGAGGATCCGTACATCGACCGGAATCGTTTCCTTCCCTCCCACTCGCTGCACGGTTCGATCTTGCAGCACCCGCAACAGCTTCACCTGGGTGCTCGGCGTCATGTCACCAATTTCATCAAGGAAGATCGTGCCGTGATCGGCTTGTTCAAATCGGCCGATCCGCCGAGTGTCCGCGCCCGTGAAGGCGCCGCGTTCGTGGCCAAACAATTCACTTTCGAGCAGTGTTTCGGGAATAGCTGCGCAGTTGATCGCGATGAAGGGCGCTTTTGCCCGCTCGCTATGCTGGTAGAGGGCGCGGGCGATGAGTTCCTTTCCGGTGCCGGTTTCGCCGCGGATGAGGACGTTGACGGGTTTGGAGGCGACGCGACCAATTTCCTTGAAAATGGCTTGCATCGCTGGGCCTCGGCCTACGAGTGCGGCGCTGCCCATGCCGGTTTCGCCGAGAGCCACCGGTTCCGACATGCATCGGTGGCTGTCGGCAGCCCTAGCCACCAGTTCAATCATCTTTCTGATGTCGAAGGGTTTCAACACGTAGTCGTACGCGCCGAATTTCATCGCCTCAATCGCCGTCTCGGTGGTCCCGAACGCGGTGACGAGAATAATAGGGAGCCGCGGCTGGACGGAGTGCAATTGACGGACGAGGTCAAGCCCACTCAGTCCCGGTAGCTTCAAATCAGTAATGACGAGCTGGAACGGCTCTTTGGCCGAACGTGCCAAACCTTCATCACCCCGCCGCTCAACGGTCACCTGGTAGCCTTCCTCGGCGAGGACCCGCTTCAAGGTCTCCGCAATGCCGGGATCGTCTTCGATGAGTAGAATCTTGGCTTTTTTAAACGACACGCCCTTGAAGTTCGCCGATGCCGACTGGCAAGACAATGCCGAAGGTGGTTCCGACGCCCGGAGCCGTTTGGTACTCTAGCTCGCCCCGATGACTTTGAACAATCCGCGCCGCGATGGACAAACCCAGGCCCGTGCCGGTGTCCTTCGTCGTAAAAAACGGATCGAAAAGCCGCTTTTGCACGTTGGCAGTCATCCCTCTGCCGTTGTCATCGACCTCCAAAATGACGACCTTAGCATCTTTCTGATTGAGTCGCCTTCGGTCACTCCGCACCCGCAACTTAATCACACCGCCATCGTCCATCGCTTCGGCCGCATTGCGGATGAGATTTATTAGGACCTGTTTAATTTGGTCTTGATCCGCCATGACCCGGATTGTCGGCGTATCCATAAGGAGCAGTTGAATGTTGTCCTTGGCCAATTGGGGGGCGAGCAGTGCTTGAATTTCTCGCACAGGCGCGTCCGCCGAAACGAGCGCGAGCTTTGAATCGCCCGGATGGGCAAACAGTAAAAAATCGTTCACGATGCGTTCAAGTCGGAGAATCTCCCGTTCAATCAGTTGACTATCTGCAGCCTCTTGCGTGCCGGGCTTAAATTTCTTTTGCTGGATGAAAAGGGCGGCCTTGATGGCGGTCAGCGGGTTGCGAATTTCATGAGCAACGCCGGCTGCTAACACTCCCAGGGAAACAAGTTTTTCTTGTCGTTCACGCAGGCTTTCGCTCTCCACCAACCTCAGGCGCAGTGGGACGATCATGTCGCGGTGAACAATCGCGCCGAGGGCCAGCGCAAAAACGAAAAGCAGCCCCAGCGATACGAGGCCAAGGATCCGTAATTCAGTGATGGCGTGGTCGGCCTCGGCTAACACAATGTCCCTGGAAACAAGATGGGCTCGACTCAAGGCTAACCCGAGGTCCGCCAATCGCTGCGACACCTTCCGTAACGCCGTGTACTCATCCATGGTGGCGCTGGCCTCACCGATGGCTTCGAGTCGGATGAGCAACTCTTTCGCAGCCGACAGGTAATTGTCGTATTCAGCGTCGATCTGCCCCATCACGACCTTTTCTTGGGTCGAAATGAGTTTGAGTTTTTGTGAATCAATCCAGAGGTTCAACTCATTACTCAATTGGGCAAAGGCGGTCACATCCGGTTGGGTATGGGATCGGCCATAGTGATAGAGCACCTCATTCAATTGGCGCATAAAACTCCAGAATTGATCAGCGACTTGGAAACTCTCCGAATCGACTCGCCGCAATTGGGTGCGCAGCTTAGAAGCCTGCCACTGTGAATTGAGGGTCAGAAAGGTAATCCCCAGCCCGGTCAGCCCGAAAGCGGTAACGAGGGCAAATAATCTTTTCCGGGCGACACTCTGTACATTCATGTGGTTAGTCATTGTTCCAAAGAGCTTACTGGGTAGCCACCCTGGCAGCAGATCAGCGCATTTCACCGGCAAACTCGTCAGCAACCGATCTACGCAAGAAGCGTGCGCTGTTCAGGCAGTTTTTCGTAGGTCTCTTGAGCGGGCAGCAGATATCTGCGGAGCCGAGCGAGTGGGCCTCGTAACAACCATTCCAAACCGTTGGCAGAGGGGCCAAGAAAAACCCTCGATTCGGACAGCGCAATGTTTGGCATGATTTCCGCTTTGGGCTGGCAGTGGGCTCGACCAATAAACAAAACGAAACCCCTGGTACCAATCCTCGTCACGGCTCGTGCGGATCCACCGAACCAGGATTGTCGGAGAAAACGAATATGAACTCATCCACCGCGGCGCTTACGAGGCCTCCCAGTCAGACCCACGGTCTGCTGAACGACCTTGAGCCTCAAATCGAACAAACTCTTCATCATCTTACTCAGTCGCGATCGATTCGCCAAAAAATCCTTTTAGCGGACGATGACCCGGGCATTCGCGAACTGTTGGGGCGCGTCTTGGAGTCTGAGAATTACGCGGTCGTTTCGGCCAAGAATGGCAATGACGCCGCCGCCAAGTTTGTTTCCTGGCGACCAGACCTGGTCTTGCTTGATTTGAACATGCCCGACCGGGACGGGTGGTCGGCGTTTCGATTCATGGAGGCAGCGCACCCTTCGCTTCGCGTCATCATCATCACCGCTCGATCAAATCAATCTGAAAAAGCGAATGAATTGGGCGCGGACGCCATCATGGAAAAACCCCTGAATTTGCCAGCATTGCTCGAAGCCATAAAGGGTTTACTGGCAGAATCCGAAGGCACCCGATCCCTTCGCATCATCAGTCAAACGTTCAAGACGACTTGCCTTCCTCGTCAAAAATAACCGCCGATCATTGTTAGGATTCGATGAACTCAAAATTAATCGCCAAAAAGTCATCCGTCAGCTCGTCGCGAAAAACGTTACTGATTGTCGACGACGATCCGTCCGTTCGCGAGATGATTCGACGCGTCCTGGCCGATGATGGCTATCTCATTTTGACTGCCTCGAACGGAGCGGAGGCTTTGGGAGTCGCCGCGTCCAATCACGTTGATCTGGTATTGCTCGACTTGAACATGCCCGGTCAAGGAGGTTGGGATACGTTTGAAAAACTGACCGCGAAAAATCCCTTGCTAGCGGTCAAAATTAATTCCGCCAAACCCAATCAACTTTTCACCTCGCTGGGCGCCGGGGTCGGTGCCCTGCTAGCAAAACCGCTGGACTATCGGATTTTACTTCAGACGATTGCGGCCTTGCTGGAGGAGTCCGGCGAACTGCGTTTGGCGCGCCTGACCGGGCATCAATCACGCCTGCATTATGTGCCGCCCACTTCCCAGGAATCAGCCGTAAGAAGCCCGTCGATCAGCCTTCCGAGCTCCCGCGTCGGCCCTGCCGCAAGGCTTAACCAGTAAGCACTTGAGAGCAGGTTCTAGGGCCGCTAATACGGATGCGAACGGCGCCGCTGCGTGGTTCCCGGGGAGGTTTATGGAATTTCAGGTTAAATTGTACTCCCTCTTTACAAATTCTTAATACTCGGCGGGTCTCCTCTTCCCGATGCTATGACCATGTTCCGCACCTTAACT
>JAYVTS010000403.1:0-31185 GCA_043788645.1 Verrucomicrobiota bacterium | reverse complement strand
ATCCGTATTTCAACGAGATCCGGCGCGCTTAGCAGGCGTCCTTGGAGGATGGAATCGGTCCGCATCCGTCATCCAGATACACCCGGGAAGACTGTGAGTCCAGCGCCAACAATCAAAATCTTCAGGCCCGCTCCCACTCAAAACTCAAAATGAGAAGTGCTGGCGCCATGGGTATTCGACTGGACGGAATCCCCGCAGTCGTGCTCTCATCTCGTAAATCTTGTCATCCTGTCCAGAAAACAGCTGTCGGTCGTAGTACGCCAGGACTTGAATCGGTGGTCTTCGTCCTTCCGAGCTTTCAAAGCCCGTCAGGCGGCGACCGCTTCTTGCTCTTTTTGGTTCGCTTGTTCGCGTTCGTGGTCTTGTCGAGCTTTGGCGATGTCGTACTTGTCGTTGTCCAGATGATCCGGGTTTAACGGGGAAATATCGCGCAGCCGTTGGATGATCTTCGGGAGATGTTGACAGACGAAGTCCACCTCTTCCGCGGTGTTATAAATACCTAGGCTGAAACGAACCGCACCTCGGGCACGCATTGGTGGTAGTCCCATGGCGGTGAGCACATGGGACGGATCCAGCGATCCCGTGGTGCAGGCACTCCCAGAACTGGCACAAATGCCGAGTTGATCTAGTAATAACAGGATGGCTTCCGCCTCGACGAAATCGAAGGCGATATTTGCGGTATTGGGGAGGCGGCGATCCTTGTTGCCGTTGAGGACGGTGTTGGGGATTTTCGTTAGAATGAAATTCTCGAGCCGATCTCGAAGTTTGCGAACCCGAGTGTTCTCTTCCTCAAGCGTCGCCATCGCTAGCTCCGATGCTCGGCCGAAGGCGACGATATTCGGGACGCTCTCCGTACCACCTCGGCGGCCTCGTTCCTGGTGTCCTCCAAGAATATACGGCTGGTAGCGGGTGCGGCGTTTGAGATAGAGCATGCCTACCCCTTTGGGTGCATGAAGTTTGTGGGCCGAGAGACTCAGAAAATCGACCCCTAAATCTTTTACGTCCAACTTCAACTTGCCCGGAACTTGCACGGCATCCGTGTGGCTCAGCACCCCCCGGCTTCGACAAATAGCGGCAATCTCCGCGACGGGAAAAAGGACACCGGTTTCGTTGTTGGCCATCATCACGGAGACCAGCGCCGTGTCTGGACGAATCGATTTTTCCAACACATGCAAATCCAATTGCCCGTCGGATTCGACCGGCAGATATGTCACGTCGCAGCCGCGTTTCTGAAGGTATTCGCCGAAGTTAAGGTTCGCGGAGTGTTCAACGGCGGTGGTCAGGATGTGTTTCTTCCCAGGGTTCATGTACAACGCGGAATGAAACGCCGAGTTGTTGGACTCCGTACCACAGCTAGTAAAAATGACTTCCTTCGGATCGGCGCGGATCAAAGCCGCCACCTTTTCTCGGGCGCTCTCGACATGCCCATGGACCTGGGCGCCAAAAGAGTATGCGCTAGAAGGATTGCCCCAAAGCTCTCGTAGGAAAGGGAGCATGGCGTCCACCACCTCCGGAGCGATCCGGGTGGTGGCGTTGTTGTCGAAATAGTAGACTGGCTTCAACTGGCTCATGACGTAACGAATTAAAAGGGCCGGTAAAACTGAACCGGACCGATTCACTCTGGTATGATAACGAGGAAGTGCTCGGCGGCAAGCGGAGGAGATTTACTGATCGGATCTGGGTCGATCCCTCGGTCCGATCAGCGCTGAAAAACAAGGCGGGCCGGTCTGGGTGCCGATTTACCAAATCTTTGCCCGCAGTTCTGGTGCTCGGTACATCGGGTCAGTCGGCTTAATCTCGAAGACTTGGTAGAATTCCGGAGTATTGACATGAGGACCCACGGCACGGTATTGCCCCGGGCTATGGGGATCGACGGTGAGGCGGCGAAGCAACTCGGCATCGCGCCAATTGGTTCGCCACAGCTGAGCGAGGCTCAGGAAGAAGCGTTGTTCGGGAGTAAACCCATCAATCGTTTTCCGACGAGTGGGATCTTTGCTTAGCGCCCGCTGGAGGGCTTCATAAGCAATGCTGGTCCCGCCGAGATCGGCAATGTTCTCACCCAAAGTGAGGCGACCATTCACCTTTTTGCCTACCAACGGCTCGTAAGCACCGTATTGATCGACCAGTTTTTCCGCGCGTCCCTCAAATTCCTTGGCGTCCGCCTCGGTCCACCAATCATTCAAGTTTCCGTCGGCATCGAACCGCCTGCCTTGATCGTCATAGCCGTGGCTTATTTCGTGCCCGATGACGACGCCGATGGCGCCGTAGTTTACGGCATCGTCCGCGGAGAGGTCGAAAAATGGGGGCTGCAAAATGCCGGCCGGGAAGACGATTTCATTCTGCAACGGATTGAAATACGCGTTCACCGTTTGCGGAGTCATGTGCCACTCCGTCGGATCGACGGCTTGCCCGACTTTGGCGAGTTCCCGATGGTTCTCGAAAAGAGTCGCACGCCGTAGGTTTCCAAAATAATCATCGCGCTGGACTACCACGCTCGAGTAGTCGCGAAATTGAGCGGGGTGACCGATTTTCCGAGTGAAACGGTCAAATTTGGCGAGTGCCTTTTGGCGAGTGGGTTCGCTCATCCATTCTAATTTACGGAGGCGATCTTGAAAAACGGCTTGGAGATTGCCCACCAATTCGGCCATGCGGGCCTGAGCTGTAGGTGGAAAGTATTTCTCGACGTACATCCGACCCAGAGCCTCGCCGAGGGCGCCATCAACCACTTTTGCGGACCGTTGCCAGCGCGGTTCCTGATCGGGTTGACCCCGCAGTGTGGTGCCGAAAAAAGCGAACGACTCTCTGGCCGTGGCCTCGTGGAGTGTCGGCGCGGCGGCGCGAACGACATGCCATTGTAAATACGTCTGCCACTCGCTCAACGGACGTTCTAGAACCAATTGATCCAGGTGGATGATGAAATTGGTCTGGCCGACGATCAAGTTTGTAATTTGCGCGAGCCCCACTTTCCCAAGGTAAGATTTCCAAGGGAGATGAGGCGTACGGCTTTGGAGTTCCGAGAGGGTTAGTTTATTGTAATTGGCGTTTGGATCTCGGAGTTCAACGCGGCTTTTGCTTGCCTTGGCCAGTTCAGTCTCCAGTTCGAGCACGGTGTTTGCCTGCATGATAGCTACGGTCGTTGATCGTCCCAAGAGCGTGAATTGCTTGGCGATATGATCCCGATAGCCCTCTCTTTGCTTGGTAAATCCTTCGCTGAGATAGTAGTCGCGGTCCGGTAACCCGCGTCCACCTTGGACGATTTCAAAGATATTGGTGCGGCTATTTTTCGCGTCGGGTCCTGGGCTGCTGCCAAACAGGGCATTGACGTTTACCAAATGCAGTTCGCCGAGGACTCCGAACAGTGCCGAGAGGTCTTTTGCGGCCGTGATCTGTCGGAGATCTTCTTGGATTGGACCGAAGCCGAGCTGTTCGAGTCGATTCGTGTCCATGGCTGATGCGAAAAGATCGCCAACCTGTCGGACATGTTTGGGTCCACCTTTTGCAGTGCTGGCATTTTCGAGCAATTCGCGCAGGAGAAACCAATTGCGCTCCTGCAATTCGTCGAAGCCGGACCAACGCGATTTGTCAGCGGGCACCGGATTATTCTTCAACCACGTCCCCGCGGCAAAGTGGTAGAAATCGACCTTTGGATCAACGGAACGATCCAAGTTATCGACGGAAAAACGGGGAACCTTCGGCGCGACCCCGGCCGATCCGACGACGGGCTCGGCGGCGGCTTTGGCGGCGGGACTGCGAGCAGGCCAATCACGACAAGCGGCGAGCAAGACCCAAAGGGGGGCCACGGCCACCATTCCGCGGATAAAGCAGGACTTCATTTGAAAGAACACTAACGAGAGATTTCGACGAGGGAATACCCGGTTGGTCGGGGCGAAATAAATCTCGGACCGGCCGGCGCGAAGGCGCTGGGTCTTCGGAGAGCGGCAGAAGCGTAAACAGACTCCGATGCGATCGGTGCCCCGTCGCAGAGACGCGCTCCCTAGGTCGCGCGTGGGTGCCGGGGCGGCACCCACCCCGGGGAATCTCGGACCGCCTGCAGCGAACAAAACCTAGCGGGTCGGCCAAGTTCCTTGTTCGTTGGTCCGAATCATGAGCAAATCAGCCAAGCGCAGATCGTGCCCCGCGATACAGCGGGAAATTACTTCAGCGGAATGCGGGGAAAATCGCGGAAGTCGGTACGCGTGCCCAGCGAATTGTTCCTTTAGCCCGCTCGCTTCGGACAACTATAGCCAACTTCTGGCATTGGAACAGGCGTTGGACAATCAGTGCCTTCAACGACTCGACGCCGCCGCCGTCGACCCGATTGCGTTGAAGCTAGCGATTCAACGGACGATGGCCGGAAAATCCCCCCACGAATTGCACGCGCTGATTGCTTGGCTGTTTCTCTTTGACCGAGATGCGGAGGGTCACACCTGTGCCCAACGGTGGGAACGGGACGGTTTTCCTGGATTGAAGAATGACGCGCAGGTTTTGCTTCTCGCCAAAATGCAGCTTCGGGTCGGATTGATTGAAGTCCTGCAAGTTCTCGACGCTGAACGTACCGATGTAGTGGACCTGCTCGGCGCCCAACCTCAACGCCTCATCATCATGGATCGTGGACTGGCTTCCGTGGCAGCACGATTTGGCACCGCCCTCACCTGGCTGTACCCGTTGCCGCACTACCATCGGATCGCCGGCGCCGCCTTTTTTATGAAAGAAATCCCGGGATTCGAGCCAAAGGAAGTTGTGGAAATAATGGTCCGACACCTGGGCGGACCGCTAGGCGAGGCTGAAATGGGTCGGTGGTTGGCGGAGAATTTTGTCCTCCTTGAACAGGCGCTGGAGGCTGTCGGAAGGGAGCGACGACGGCTCACTTTAATGAGCATTGACGGAATCTTCGGCCAAGCGGACTATGAACTGGAGGCGCCACTTAGCGAGTGCCGCGATCAACTGGAGGTCGTGACCGATGTGGTGGGTGATGAGGCGAAAGACGACGAGTCGAGCGAAGGTTTTACAGAAGCATGGGATTGGCTCGTAGGCCCGGACCACCCTGCAGAGTGTACACCCGGTACGAGTTCAAAAGCGGTGCTGGGTCGAGTCTTGGGCCATCACTCTCGCTGGCGGGTGGAGGCTATGAGTGGGGAAAAATTTTCGCTTCTGCGTCAAAAATTCGAGGCGCAGATGGGCGCGAAGGTGCGATTCATCAGTGAGCGACTCGATGACTTGATCCATCGCAAGGCGACGCAGGAACCACGAGGCGACCTGAGTCTCGTACCGCCGCGGTTGCTAGAGAACCCGGAGCAGATTCGGCTCTCCACCGTGCGCACACAACTCGACGACCCCACCCAAACACCCGACCAATTGACCGAAGAATTTCTCACCGCCCAGGATCGGATTTTTCTCGACAACTCCAATCCCGAGCTGGATGGGCGAACGCCGCGTGAAGCCGCCCGCGATCCACAATTACGACCGAAGCTGCTCCGATTGATAAAATCACGCGTCCTTACAACCGATCAGCGAAATCTAAACTCCGGCCGGAACGACGATATCAACTGGATGCTACGCGAACTCGGCTTGGATGAGATTGATTTTGAAGCGCCGCCCCCTGGACGTGTACCCCGGACTTTGACCGCCCAAAATTTTTCAAATCATGCCCTATCCGAATAATGTCCAGGTTTCAGTAAATGGCCAATTGACCGGGCCCTATTCGGTCGATCACGTCCGTTCCATGTTGTCCACTGGCTCGATCAGCACGGAGGATCACGTCTGGGGTGAAGGGATGCCGGAATGGGTGACCGTGGAAGCTTATTTATTGGACGCTCCACTCTCTGTGGGTGCGGCCGCGTTGGTTCAACCCGAGGTCCCACAGGGCGCGGGTGGCGGCTCGTTGGGCGACAGCACGTTTACCCACTTCGTGATCGACGCCTTGTCCTATCCGTTCCGAGGCGATGGACTGCTGATCTTATGTCTTGGAACACTTCTATTTACCGGACTTAATTTTCTCGGCCGCTTCAGTATTTTCCTGACCATTGCTGGCTGGGGCTACCTGCTGCTCATGTTGCAAGAAGTGATTCACGGCACGGCGTCCGAGGAGAAGGTGTTGCCGAGTTGGCCGGACTTCGATGGATTTGGAGAATTATTGGGAAAATGGTTCCAATTTTTTGCCACGCTCGCCGTGTGCTTTGCGCCGGGAATTTTCGTGGCCTTTCAGGAAATACACACGGAGAACCCGGCTTTCGTTTTTGCCGGACTGGCCTTGATATTCTTGGGTCTCCTCTATTTTCCCATGGCCATCCTGTGCGTGGCGATGTTTGACACCCTCGGAGCCCTCAATCCGATCCTCGTCATCAAATCCATCTTGGTGGTCAAGGGACACTACGCGATGACGCTGTTTATTCTGGCCGTCGTCCTGGCTATCCAATATCTAACCACTGGACTCAGCAAGATGCTGCCGATCGTCGGCCATTTGCTGGACGAATTGGACGCGCTTTGGTCGGCGGTCTTTGTGGCCCGAGTTTTGGGAGGACTTTACCTGGTCAATCGAAACAAGCTGGGATGGTTTTGAACGGGGGAAATGGGTCAGGACAACCGTCGGCAGCCGTTCGCCGCTTGAGCACGAGCTGATTGGCTCTTGACGCCCTGAAAGACTCCAAGGACGGTGGTTTGGTCCAGTCGTTGGCCTACGGTGTAACAGGATGACCGAGGGACCACCGTCGATTCAAGATCCGACTTTAAAAGCCTTCCATTGCCCGATAAATGATAAAAATGTTTACCTTTGCTTGTCTGATTGCCGCTGTCCTGGGTGCGTCCGTGGCAATGGGTGCGGAGCCCGTCACCCCTGCGCACGGACAGGCAGAGCAT
Organism: Verrucomicrobiota bacterium; assembly: GCA_043788645.1. Taxonomy (GTDB): domain Bacteria; phylum Verrucomicrobiota; class Verrucomicrobiia; order Limisphaerales; family UBA9464; genus CANIZL01. The sequence goes on along the minus strand of JAYVTS010000403.1, from coordinate 24,330 downwards.
GTCGTCGTGGTGGTCTGGGACGGAATGCGGCCTGACTTTATCAGTCCGCAATACACTCCGACCCTGCATCAACTTGCGGTCGACGGTGTGTTTTTCAAAAACCATCATCCTGTTTACGTCAGTTCCACGGAGGCAAATGGAACGGCCATCGCAACCGGCGTTTACCCGGCAAAAAGTGGAATTATCGCTAACCGTGACTATCGGCCGGAATCGGAATGGCTCGATTCCATGGCGACAGAGAGCGTGGAGTCGATTCGCCGGGGAGACGCAGCGAGTTCGGGACGGTACATTGATGTGCCCACGGTGGCGGAGATTTTGCATCAGGCCGGGTTTCCCACAGCGATTGCTGGAACCAAACCCGTAACCCTGCTTCATGATCGCTCCAATCGACGTGCGGCCGGTGCCGCCGCCAATTCGACCATGCTGTACCACGGCCACACGATTCCTTCGAGCTTGTTGGAAGCGGTAGTGAAAGCGAATGAGAAGGACTTTCCCGCTAGCGCCACGCCCAACGTGGCTCGCGATGCTTGGACGACCAAGGGATTAACCCACACGCTTTGGAAAAAAGGTGTCCCCAAATTTTCTCTCCTCTGGCTCAGCGAACCCGACGCCTCTCAACACGCTGGGGCGCCCGGATCCGAGATGGCAATCAGTGCCTTAGAAAGTTGCGATAAAAACCTCGCGACGGTGCTCCAGGCGCTTGAGGACAAAAAAGCCCGTCAAAAAACGGATGTCTTCGTCGTTTCAGACCATGGATTTTCCACCATTCAACGCGGTGTGGACGTGGCGGAAATTTTGAAAAAAGCGAAATTCAAAGCGGGGCGGAAATTAGACGATCCCGAGCCCGGCGAAGTTTTGGTGGTGGGCTTGGGCGGATCGGTATTGCTCTATGTGATCGAGCATGACGAGACGGTCACGCGCAAACTGGTCGAATTTTTGCAAACGACTGATTTTGCGGGCGTGATTTTTTCGCGACTAAAACTACCCGGAACTTTTCCTATCGAACAAGTCCGGATGAACACCAGCAAGACGGCCCCAGATGTCATTCTTTCCATGCGTTGGAGCGCAGACTCCAATGAACACGGAACTCCCGGAATGTTGCAAGCGGATACCGGAAAGAAGGGCACCGGAACGCATGCTTCACTCAGTCGCTTTGATATGCACAATACTTTAGTGGCCAATGGACCCGATTTTCGGGTCGGCTTGATCGACGAGCTACCGTCGGGCAACGCAGACCTAGCCCCGACCATTCTCTCGCTGTTGGGCGTGCCATCGGCGAGTCCCATGGATGGTCGGATTTTACAAGAGGCGTTGCGGACACCGTCGGCCGCGGTGCCAAAGCCTGATACCCAGACACTCGAGGCGACCTCGGAGGTCGGGTTACGACGGTGGAAACAATATCTGAAATATACGACCGTTGGCGATCAGATCTACTTTGATGAAGGCAATGGGGAGGCGTTGCTCAAGTGAAGTCTGTTTTCAACGCAACCCCCTGATGCTCAAACCGTCCCTCCTGTTTCTTTTGCTCGGCGGATTCCTCGTCGCCGCTTGGGTACGAGCGGAGGATGCCGGAGCACTATGGAGCGGTGGGGTGCAGACCCTGCTCGATCTGCAGTGTGTAAAATGTCACGGGCCGCTCGAACAGAAAAGCAAACTCGAGCTGGATACGGTCGCTGGGATTTTGAAAGGGAGCGAGGACGGAGAAGTCGTCGTCCGGGGAAAACCGGAAGAAAGCAAGCTCTTCGCAGCCCTCAGCGCCGGAGCGGACCCACACATGCCGCCCAAAAAACAGCTCAGCCACGAAGAAATTGAACGAGTGCGCGCCTGGATTACCGCGCTCGGAAGCGTTGATTCTTCCGAAACGCGGAGCGGACGCCCGGTGGCAACTCCCGCTGAAATACCGACAGAGCCGACTGCTGCGATTGACTATTATCTCGCGATCAGCTGGAAGGACCGAAAAATCGTGCCGACACCTCCCTGTGATGACCCCACGTTTGTCCGCCGGGTTTTCCTCGATTTAGCCGGGCGAATTCCGTTGCGACCGGAGGTTGAAGAATTTCTAGCGATGCTCGACCCACAAAAACGAGAAAAACTCGTCGACCGCCTGCTTGCAAGTCCGGATTACGCTGTCTGTTTTCGAGAGACCTGGGATGCTTTGCTGATGGGGCGTCATGCCGGCCGACGCGAGCAGCGGCGGCGGGAGCATGGCTGGTTTGGGTTTCTTGAAAACGCCTTCGAACAGAACCGGCCGTGGGATGAGGTCGTTCGCGCCCTGATCGCTGCACGACCCCATCAGACCAACGATCAAGGCGCTTCTTGGTTCTTATATGAACGGAACAACGATCACCAACAAATCGCGGAAGCCCTCGCACCCATCATCTATGGGACGCGAGTAGATTGTGCCCAATGCCACAATCACCCGCTGGCTCGAGAAATTAAGCAGGGCCACTATTGGGGATTGGTGGTGGCGTTCAACCGCAGCAAAAATGTGGACGGCGCCGATGGAGCAATCAGTGAGTCCGCCGTGGGTGGATTTGTTAATTTTACCAACCTCAAAAAAGAATCGCAGCCGGCGCTCCTTGCCTTGCTCACTGGGGAAACGATTCCCGAGACTCGTCCGGCCGCTGATAGCAAACCGGAGGATACGCCGGAGGGTTATATCGATGCGAGTGCAAAAGTCAAGATGCCCAAATTCTCCCGTCGAGCAGCATTGGCGCAGGCGGCGACCCAGAACAACCCACTCTTGGCCCGTTCGATGGTAAATTATACTTGGGCGATTCTCCTGGGCCGCGGAATCGTTCATCCGGTGGATGAAATGAACTCGAAACATCCACCGAGCCATCCGGCGTTACTGGACTGGTTGGGGGCTGATTTTGCGAGTCATCATTACGACGTCCGACGGCTAGTGAAAGCCATTGTTTTGAGTCGAGCCTACCAACTTTCCACAAATATTGGCAAAAATCAATCCCCCCCGCCGCCCGAAGTGTTCGCCGCGGCTGCCGAAAGACCGTTGACCGCCGAAACCATCGCTCGTTCGGCCCGGATCGCCAGTGGCCGAGCCGTTGATGACGCGGCGTTTCGGCAGGAGATCGCGGAGGCTTTTCCGGATGTTCTGCCGCGGGTCATACGGACGACAATTCAACAGGCCATGTTTTTGGCCAATAATGAGCACTTGGCGGCCTTGTTTAAGCCGGACCCGGGCACCTCGGCGGAGCGCCTTTCCGTATTGCCCACCGTTGAGGAACGGGTTCAGCAAGCCTTTCGTTTGGCGTTGATTCGGGAACCGGACACCGCCGAATTGGCCCAGGGTGTCGAATATCTAAGGAGCCCCGTCGGTCAGTCTGCGAGCGGTGTTGGGAAACTACTTTGGGCATTAGTAACCGGCCCGGAATTTTTATCCAATCACTAATTCCAATTCACCTTCAATGATGACCACCGTCCCGAAACCGCCTGGGGCTTGTACGCCGGATGAACATCGCCTGCACCGTCGACTATTTCTAAAAGGACTGACGGCGTCCGGCGCCGCCGCGGTCTCGAGTTTCAGCGGTTTATTTACCAATCCGGTTTTCGCCCAAACGATCCAGAAGGCCCAGAAGCAAGTCCTTCTGCTCTGGCTCTGCGGGGCACCGAGCCAGTTTGAGACGTGGGACCCTAAACCGGGCCGACCTTCCGGCGGCCCGTTTGGCAGCCGACCGACCTCGATTCCGGGTATCCACTTTTCTTCGCTCATGCCACGCTGTGCGGGCATTGCGCACCAACTCAATATCGTGCGCTGCATGCACACAAAACAAACCGAGCATTTGCAGGCAATCAACCTATTGACACGAGGCAACCCCGACCGCGCGGGCTTTACTCGACCGACGTTAGGCGCGGCGGTTTCGGCCGCCCTGGGTCAGTTAGAAACATCGTTGCCAAATTTTGTGTTGCTCGATCCCAATCCTGAGGGGAACGAATTCAAGGAATATAAGGCCAGCGACCTCGTCGGCTGGTTAGGTCCGGAGCACGCCCCGGTACGGTTAGGGGGGAGTTATACCCAACTCGGGCGAGCCACCGAGGGACTGACCGATGATCGGGAAGCCCGCAATGCGTTGCGTCGTTATTTCGCGAAGAAATACGAAAATGAACACGGGAGTCGCGGTGCTGCCGCTCAGAATGCCACCTTTGAAAAGGTGAAAGGATTGATGGCGAGCGCGGACCTCTTTGATCTGGCAAAACTACCGGAAAAAGATCGTGTCCGGTACGGGCCCGGTTCCTTCGGTCTGCACACGCTCATGGCCCGCAATTTAGTGGAGCATGGTGCGCCCTTTGTCATGGTTGCTAACGGGATGCCCTGGGATAACCATGTGTTCCAGCACGAGATTCACCAAATGTTGGTCCCAGAACTCGACCGGATCTTGCATTGTTTGATCACGGATCTCCAGGATCGTGGGATGCTTGATCATACGCTCGTGGTGGCGATGGGTGAATTTGGGCGCACGCCGTGGCTGAATCCCGCTCGGGGCCGAGACCATTATCCCAATGCCTGGAGTCTCATGATGACCGGATGCGGCCTCAAGCGGGGCGTGGTGGTTGGAGGCACGGATGTGGACGGGGTCGATCCGAATGGACGCTCCTTCAACGAACAGAACCTCTTTGCAACGATCTTTCGGGCACTCGGCTTAGATCCCTATGCCGAATATGATTTACCAGGAATGCCTACCTTTCACCGAGTCGAAGACCGAGCTGAACCCATTCAGGAGTTACTGGCATGAAACTAGAAAAAGTCCGTGATCTGAAATTACCGACGGGCGTGCTCGGACTGGCGGCGGTGGCCGATGGGACGCGCCTCTTCGCAGCGTGCATGGATGGACAGATCCTAGCCGTGGAGACGGCAACGGGTATCATCACACCCTTCGCGGGCAAGCACGCGAGTTATGCCACCGGCTGTGTTTTATTGCCGGACGGCCAGACCTTGATTACGAGTGGCTACGATGGCTGTCTTCTTTGGCACAACGTGGAGAGCCAACAAGAGGTGAGGCGCGTTTCGGCGCACGATTTTTGGTCCTGGCAATTAGCCCTAAGCCCCGCGGGTGATCGCGTCGCCAGTGTGACCGGTCAATATTTGGTGGGCGGAGAAAAATATGAGCCCGCTCCCGCTCGTGAGCCATCCGTTAAGGTATACGATGCCCAATCCGGTGACCTGATTCGGGCGTGGGAACAAGTGCCGCCCGTTTTGAGTGTAGCATTTAGTCCAGACGGCGAACATCTCGCCGCGGCAAACATGATGGGTGATGTCCGAATTTGGAATGTTTTGAATGGCAAGCTGGTCGCCAAATTTACCACATCGGACCTCACCAGCTGGGGTATTATTAAGAGTCCGCACTATTGTGGCGGTATCTATAGCTTAGCTTTTGCACCTGATGGCAACAGCCTGTTGCTGTGCGGCATGGGAAACATGACCGACCCGATGGCGGGCAATGGCAAGATGCTTTGGCAACGGTGGGCGTGGCGTGAATCCCCAAAAATGCTCGAGCAGATCCATGAGAGCGAACACGGTTCGGGACTGATGGAGTCCTTGATCCATTTGCCGGATGCAAGCAGTTTTGTAATGGCCGGGCGGCAGGCTCAGGGCACTTGGAATGCCGGGGTTTTTTCGGTAACCAACGGAAAGCTGCTCGCTTCACTGGACACTCAATCCAGAGTGACGCGCAGCCTTTGTAGCACCGATGGAAAAACCCTTTTTCTGGCCGCCGCAGTCGGCCAATCCAAGCCCGAAAGCGACGGGAAATGGCCCGACTACGGCCGGATCCATGTGGTCAACGTATTATAAAGTCCAAGTTGTCCCCGCTTAATAGACCTCGTCATAAGTAATTGACAATCCGAGGATTGTTACCCGCGAATTTTTTAACCGAACGAGTAACGTGACCGCTCCAAACGAGAGTCACGATTGGAGCGGTCACGAACGAATATTAAACACCTTCGCTGCGGCGACAAGCAAGACCGGGTGACCCTACCTCACTCGCGAGGACTGCGCCACCGATTCATGCTCATTGGGTAGATTCATACTGTCCGGCTCGGAATCGCTTCCGCCGCTTGGCCAGACGGGCTCTCGCTACCTCTCGCGACGAAAGGGCATGAAATATCGGGACTACGGCTTCAAGAGGCGGAAGAGTCGCGTTGTTTCATCCGGAGAAATGACGGCAACGTTATCGCCACTGGTCGCCAAAACCGTTTCTCCAACCGGTTCCCAAGTTCCGCCAATGGCAGAACTTGAAAAGAGGGAATAACCCGTAGCCGTGATCGGCCAGCTCAAGCGAAGGACCCCATCACTCACCTTGAGTTTGAGAGTCGGGGCGACTGGCTTGGGTTGAAGCAGACCGATGAGCTGAAGCGAAAAGCTCACGTCGGAACTATCCGGTGCCGATTGATGCACCTCGACGGCGAGCACATTCCGTCCCGACAACAATTTCGTGGGCGCCAAGTCATACTCATAAATCGTGGATTCATCGGCGCCGCTCACGGTGGCCGACGCCCGAGTGCTGGGGACAATCGTTCCAGTGGGCATATTGCTACGAAATATCTCTCTTCCATTGAGATAAACCACCGCTCCGTCGTCGCGAATGAGACCTACGGTGGTCGTTAGAAACTCGGTCGGATCATCCACTGTGAATACCGATCGGAACCAGGTGGTGATGTATTTATTAGCACTGTCGCTTCCAAAATCGACCACCGTTACGATGTCGGAATCGCCATAGCCCAATTGCGCAGCCCCTTTGCGCCATGTGGTATCGTCGAAGTTGGACGCATTCCAGTCTGATGCGGGCAGTGTCCCTTTGTCCCAAAAATGCCATTCTGCGCCGATCGGCACGAGGGTAATGTTTTGCAAATCACCCGGATCAGACGCCAGGAAATCGGCCCCCGTCTTGCTCGCGTTCAGCGTGAGCGGGTTACTAAAACCGGTCCGCGTAAACAACAATCCGTCCCTGTGCGCCGTCAAACCGTACGTCCCTTTAGCCAGGCCAGCCAGGACATAAGTGCCGTCGGCGCCAGTAAAGGTTTGCTTGGTATTGGAGGTCGACACTCGCACGCCATCGACCGGTTGCCCGTCGCGAGTGACTTGCCCAGAAATTCGCAAGGTGCTGGGAGCCCCCACGCGCACGACGATATAATCAGAACTTAATCCACCCTTCATATCACTCACTTCGCACCGGACGACATATTCGCCGGCTGCGCTGAAGGCATGGGAGACGATTGCCATATTTTTACCGAAAGTTCCGTCTCCGAAATCCCAACCATAAGCTAGAGCATCTCCGTCCGCATCGGTAGCGGTAGCGGTAAACTGGAGGGCGGCGTTTACATTGGCATTAGTCACCGAGGCGACGCTCACGGTGGGTCGTGAATTGTTAGTAAAAGTACCGCGATTAACGACCACATCGAGCGATTGCGGGGTCGTGCCACCAAAACCAATTGGGGTGACGTGGAGGCCGATCGTCGGGTCGCTGAAAGTGCGGCCGATCACCAACGGAGCGTCTTTTGCGCCATCCGCTGAGCCGGGTGTTGTATCGAGCAATAGGGCACTTTGATTGCCACTGCGAGCCCAACGAATGCTCAACCCGTTCATCGACGCGGGCGAACTGGTAAAAATCTGTCGGAATTCAAACCAATAGTTCGTTTGGCTATTGCGGGCAATTTTGAGAGCGCGGATTTCCGTATTGGCGTTGGTGACGTCCATGGGAAACAACCGGTACGTGCCATTGGTCGTCAGGGTGCGAACAGAGGTGACGGGCAACCAATCAAGAAGTGCCTTATAGCGCGCATTGAAATGACGGACGCCAGCCGAGGCATTCCCCATCGTATCAAATCCATCTCCGTATTCGACGCTACTACCGGATCCGAGGATGCTTTGGCCACCGGTATCCCAAAAATTAGCGTGGTTGAGCCCAAAATTATGTCCGAGTTCGTGGGCCGAAACTCCCGGGCTGCCAAATGCATTTTGGATCCATGCCCCGGGAGCGCCGACAAAACCCAAGCCACCGAAATTAAATCCGGGGACATTCTTGAAGCAAAGGAGGTCATAGTCGTAGGTATTTAAGTTGACCCCAGCCGCTCTCGCGGCGTTGCGGGCGTCGGTCCGCAAGACGGAGGGATCGAGCAAGCCGTAGGCCCTAGACGTTTGCGTCATGCGAAGCGTAGCCGTCACCAAACTCACATCTCCTAATGCGCGAAAGCCCGCCTTGCCATAGGAGCTTTCTCGATAGAATTGGTTCAATCCATTGACGAGATTTGTGGCTTGAGTATCGGTGAGTGGGGCGCCGGTTTCGTCCGGAAAATCAACGCGAATGAGTAGAATCCGTTTCTGCCCTTCGGTCCGAGCGGAGAGCGCCTTAAGGTTGCCATCGGGCAGCAGTTCGAAATTGCTGATCGCTCCGCCGTTCGCACGCGCTTTTTGGGCGGCGACACGGGCGTGCTCGGTGTGACAATACCAAGCAACATTCTCTCCGTCATCCACGGCCACCGCGGCACCGAGACTGGCGGCTGGTTGCGCTGAGATACGACAGATGGGATCAGGCGCTCCGCTCGCGGCGAGTGAAGCCAGGGCTTCCGTTCGTTCGATCACTTCTAGCGGACGATAGGGAGATTCGGACAAGGCCACTTTTCCGTCGAGCGCGACCCCGTGGAGACCGATTCCGATCTGAGTGGGTTCACCCAATCGAAGTCCGTAGACGGACGCCTCCAGCCGCCGATCACCGATGAGAATCCGGCGCTGGAGGGGACGAAAGCTGGCGAGCGATTCGCTCGTGGAGTTGACCTGCGGCATCGCAGCGAGCACTTCGAAATCACCCCGAGCGGAAATGCGTTCCTCAAGTTGCGCAGTGATGGCGTCGGGCAAGCCCCGGCGCACCGCTAACGGAACCGTAAGTTTAAGTGCTCGCTCCGGTGCCGCTTCGATCAATTCCTTCAACTCAGCCCGCCGTTGAGTGGCAAGTTCTACCCCTTTTGAAACTAACTCGGGCCGGTCCAGAGGGGCCGCGGCTTGGTACTGCTCCGCCCAATCGTGGAACTGCGCAAAAGCTAACTCTCTGGGGCGTTGTCGCCAAAGTTCATCCGCTGGTGAGAGGAGCGGGATGCCAACGAGTGGTTGGGGCGGTGACGGCTGACGTGCGACGGGAGCGGAAGGCCTCGCGTCACTCGTCGCTTCGATCGTGGGAGATAAACTTGGGATCGGTGAAATGGCGCTCGGAACCCCAGGGTCCGCAAGGCTTCCCGTCCGACGGTGGGATCGGCCGGGTACTCCCAACCACCAGAGACCGCCGATTCCGACAACCATGGCGACTAACAGACCCAGACGGCGCAGGTTCATTTTCCCACAATAGCCTATTTTCTGCAGACAGCGAGCCGGTTAGCCGCACCGATTCAGACGGGTAAGCGATGAACCACTGATAAACATGGCTAGAAGCCGAGAGGGTGCTTCTCTCATTCATTTGCGGGGTTTTCACACTACGGTCACTCGGTTCTCCAAAATGCCGATCCCCGAAATATCGATCACCACATGGTCGCCTTCGGCGAGGGTGATTTCATTGGCTGGCACCACACCGGTGCCGGTGAGGAGAACCGCCCCGGCCGGAAACGTTTGGGAACGATTCAACCAAGAAATCAGTTCGTCGAAGGTGCGCTTAATCTGATTGACGCCGGTTTCGCCACCGAAGACCACTTCGCCTGCGCGGAAAATCTTCACGCCGATCGTCCAGGTGCGAGCCATCGCTTCCGTCGCATCGACGACGATAAATGGCCCGAGCGCGCAGGAACGGTCATAGACTTTTGCTTGGGGCAAGTAGAGTAAGTTTTCGCCTTCGATATCGCGCGAACTCATGTCATTGCCGGCGGTGTAGCCCATCAACAATCCGCGGCGATTGAGGACTAAAACAAGTTCCGGCTCGGGCACATTCCATTTAGAATCAGCGCGAATCCCGACGGCGTCACCCGGGCCAACCGCCTTTGAACCCGTGGACTTGAAAAAGAGTTCCGGTCGGGGCGCTTCATAGACTCGATTATAGGCGGTGGCGCTGAAATCACTTTCTTCCATGCGAGCTTTTTTACTGCGCAGGTAAGTGACTCCAGCGGCCCACACTTCCTGATGCTCGACGGGGGCGTGCAATTTGACATCATTCAATAGGAACGAACGGGGTCCCTTTGCGACCAAGGTACGCAGATGATGGGGAAGATCGGAGGCGTCGAGCAAATCCGTCAGGTTGGGTACACCGACGGATGACAGATCCAACAAGGTTTCGTCATCAAGAGTCAAGCCGACGCGAGGAGAGGGCGCGTCGGCCGCGGTGAAGCGGCAGAGTTTCATGTGAGCGGCAGTGAACAGCGCAAAACGCCGCCTGAAAAGCGAAATCTGGCTCCCTTTCCTGAAGGAGAGGGCCGGGAGTTATCCCAACAACGCGACTGCTTTCGCTAAAGCGGCGCCGAGCTGATTCACGTCTTTGCCGCCGCCACGAGCGTTGTCCGGTCGGCCACCACCTTTGCCACCGACTATGGGAGCAATGGTCTGAATGATCTTACCGGCTTGCACTTTAGCGGTGAAATCGGGCGTGACCGCGGCAATTAAGGCCACGGCTCCCGCGCTATGACCGCCCAACACCATCACGCCACGGAAGTTGGCCTTCAAGGCGTCGGCAATGGTTTGCAAGGTGTCGCCGTCTGCCTCTCCGCAATTGACTATGAGGGCCGGAATTCCATTAATTGTTTTAGCTTGAGCCAAGTACTCTTTGGCTTTGCCCGACGCTTCCCGCTGGCTCGCGGCTTTGAGTTGTTTTTCTAATTCTTTCGAGTGCGCCAAAAGCGCATCAAATTTCTTCTCTAGTTCCGCAATGGGCGCTCCCGCTTTACCGGCCAACGTCTTGATCAATTCGGTTTGCTCCCGGGCCATTGTATAAGCATTTAGGCCGGCCACCGCTTCGATCCGCCGCACGCCGGCGGCGACGGCATTTTCGCTGAGCAGCCGGAATAATCCGATTTGGCCCGTCGCCCGCACGTGGGTGCCGCCACAGAGTTCCATATCATATCCATCCAGTTTTCCTGCCGTACCGCCGATCTGGACTACCCGGACGACGTCACCATATTTGTCGCCGAAAAACTGCATGACATCTTGGCGCGACTTCAGCTCTGTGTAGGGAGTCTCCGTCCAACTCACGGACGCATTCTCGACGACGCGTTCATTCACCAGGCGCTCAATATCGGCCAACTGCCCCGGGGTCAATGCGGCACTGTTGAAGTCGAAGGTGAGTTTCTCCGGAGTCACCGCCGAGCCCTTCTGCGAAGCCTCTTTACTCACCACTTCATGAAGTGCCCAATGCAAAAGATGCGTCACCGAATGATGACGTTCGATCGCACGTCGCCGTTCGCGATCCACCTGCATCGTCACCCGCTGACCCACCGCAGGAGCGTCGCCCCCTTCGATGAAATGGAGCCAGGTCGGGCCTGATTTTTGGGTATTCGTGATCCGCCAAAGATTTCCGTTCCCTTCGAGTTCACCGGTATCCCCCACCTGCCCGCCCATTTCGGCATAGCACACGGAACTGTTGAGGATCACAACGGTCTTGTCTTTGAGTTGAACGACTTCCTGAACCTCCGCGGCGGTCTGGCTGGATTCGTAGCCAAGAAAACGTGTGGGGATTTGCGTTTCAATCTGTGAAAGTTCAATCACCGTCTTCTTTTGCGCGGCGCGAGCACGGGCGCGTTGCTCCTCCATTCGTTTCTCAAATCCAGTGGTGTCCACGGCTACGCCCCGTTCGCGAGCCAGCAATTCGGTAAGATCCAGGGGAAAACCGTACGTATCATATAGTTTGAATGCGAAGGCGCCCGACAAGGTGCCCTTCCCGACGGCCTCGTTAAACAATGCGATCCCATTGTCCAACGTCCGATTGAACGCCTCTTCTTCCAACTTCAGCACTGCTTCGACGTGTTTCCGTTTTTCGCGAATTTCCGGGAAGACGTCGCCCATCGTGTCACTGATCACGCCTACGAGTTTGTAGAAGAACGGATCTTTGAATCCTAGCGTACGTCCGTATTTCACCGCCCGCCGCAAAATCCGACGCAGAACATAATTCCGATCCGTATTACCCGGCTGAATTCCGTCCGCGACCGCAAAGCCCAAGGTCCGGATGTGGTCCGCGATGACCCGAAACGCGACGTCAATCCGCTCTTGCTGGGTATCACCCGTTGATCCCGAGCGGGGTAAGGTCGAGGTATAGCGATGGGGCGTCCCGTTGGCGGCAGTCAGTTGTTCGAGGCGTTCAAAAATGGGGCGAAAAATATCCGTCTCATAGTTTGAAATCTTGGCATTTTGGAAATCGGTAAAACCGCGAGTGCCTTGAATAATCGACGTCACTCGCTCGAAACCCATTCCCGTATCGACATGCTTTGCCGGAAGCGGAACAAAGCGCCCGTCAGGATTCGCGTTGAACTGAATAAAAACATGATTCCAGATTTCAATGCAGCGCGCATCCCCTTGGTTCACTAATTTTCCACCGGTATCGCCTGTGGGTGTTAGATCAACGTGAATCTCCGAACACGGCCCGCACGGCCCCGTGTCACCCATCATCCAAAAATTATCCTTCTTGTTCCCGTTGACGATGTGAACGGCTGGATCCAGACCAACCTCGGTGAAAAGCCGAGCCCAAATCGAATGCGCTTCCTGATCGAAGTCCGCGGGATCGCCTTTGGTTTTGTCCGGCGAATAAACCGTGGCGTACAACCTTTGCGGAGGGAATTTCCATACCTTGGTAATTAGTTCCCAACCCCACTCAATGGATTCCTTTTTGAAGTAATCGCCAAAGGACCAATTCCCGAGCATCTCGAAGAAGGTGTGGTGGTAGGTATCCAGGCCGACGTCTTCGAGGTCATTATGTTTACCGCCCGCCCGGATGCATTTCTGGGTATCGGCCGCTCGGGTGTCGAGACTTGGAATCGCGCCGGCCCACTTTGAGACATCGGCAGCCTTTTGGCCCAGGAAAATCGGCACGAACTGATTCATGCCAGCGTTGGTAAACAGCAAGTTCGGGCTGTCCGGCATCAAGCTGGAACTGGAGACAAGGGTATGCTGCTTAGATTGGAAAAAATCCAAAAAGCTCTGTCGGATCTGCGTACTGGTCATCATGGCCAAATTAATGTTTTAAAAGTTCGGTCACATCCACAACGGCATCAGGAAAGGCAAGCGGCGCGACCTGACCGCCGTCCTTCAAAATACTCTTTCGGCCGTAGCCACTAAAATGCGGTTCGCGATAAGTTTCAAGTGTCTGGTCAGGTAGAGTTACGATCCCGACTTCCCCAATTCCGGCGCGGCCATCGATCAACAGTGTTAACCCAACGCGCTTGAACCCTTGGAAATTGGGCTAGATCTATTCACGCCTGATACGCTTCCATGCCCACACAGGAACACACTAGGTTTCGATCCCCGTAGACATTGTCCACCCGCGCTACTGCTGGCCAGAACTTGAATTCATGGAGATTCGCCACGGGATAGGCCGCTTGCTCCCGACTGTAGGGCCGATCCCACTTATCCGCCGCCACCACATCGGCAGTATGTGGTGCGTTCTTCAACAAATTATTCTTCGGATCAGCCTGAGCGCTTTCAATCACCAGGATCTCGGCGTGAATCGAAATCATCGCATCGCAGAATCGGTCCAACTCCCTCTGCGGTTCCGATTCCGTCGGCTCAACCATTAAGGTGTTTGCAACCGGCCAACTCAGCGTCGGCGCATGAAACCCATAATCCATCAGCCGTTTTGCGACGTCCTCCGCGGTCACGAGTTTGAACTGCCGCAAATCAAGGATGCATTCGTGAGCCACTAAACCATTTGATCGATACAAGGTAGGGAAATGCTTTTCCAGTCGCTTGGCGATGTAGTTCGCGCTCAGGATTGCGACTCGGGTCGCCTGGGTGAGGCCGACCGCGCCCATCATGGCCACGTACATCCAAGGAATGGTGCAAATGCTCGCACTCCCCCACGGGGCACCCGCGATGGCGCCAATGGGTTCCTCACCCCCCAAGTTTACCACGGCATGACCGGGCAAAAATTGAACCAAATGTTCGGCCACCCCGATCGGACCCACCCCCGGACCACCGCCGCCGTGAGGAATGCAAAAGGTTTTATGAAGATTGAGATGGCAGACGTCCGCCCCGATAAATCCGGGCGAAGTCAAACCCACTTGCGCGTTCATATTTGCGCCGTCCATGTAGACTTGGCCACCGGCTTCATGGACCGCCGCGCAAATGTCTTTAATCGTGGTTTCAAACACGCCATGTGTGCTGGGATAAGTAATCATCAAGCAAGCGAGATGCTGACGATGTTCGGTGATTTTTGCTTTGAGATCAAAGACGTCAATATTGCCCTCCTGATCACAGGCGACGGGTACCACCGTCATTCCAGCCATGACCGCACTGGCCGGATTGGTCCCATGAGCAGAGGTGGGAATCAGGCAGATATTCCGGCGCCCTTGCTCGCGAGACTGATGCCAGGCACGGATCACGAGCAAGCCGGCGTATTCACCCTGCGAACCCGCATTGGGCTGCAAACTCACCCCAGTAAAGCCCGTGATTTCACTGAGCCACGACTCCAATTCTTCAAACAACTGTTGATACCCCCGAGTTTGGCTCACCGGAGCAAACGGATGCAATCGACTGAACTCAGGCCAACTGACCGGAAACATTTCGGCGGCCGAATTGAGTTTCATCGTACACGATCCGAGAGGAATCATGCTGTGGCAGAGTGAAATATCCTTCGCTTCAAGCTGGCGCAGGTAGCGGAGCATCTCGGTCTCGCTATGATACCGATTAAACACCGCTGCTTTTAAGTACTCGGAGGTTCGAACGGGTCCGGGAGATTTTTGGGGTGTGAGAGCGCTTGCCGCCCAATCAGGCGCAGTGCCGCCGTTGAAAATTCGAACCAGCAATTCAAGCTCGGCAACGGTCGTCGTTTCATCCAGTGAAACGCCGATCTGCTTGGCATTGACCCGGCGGAGATTAATCTGATTGGATTCCGCGAGCTTCATGACGGCAGCCGAATCTTTCACCGCGACCGTGAGGGTGTCAAAAAACGTACTGTTAACCACCTTCAATCCGAGCTTGTCCACCGCGGCGGCTAATACGCCGGTGAGGCGCTGAACCCGCGTGGCGATGGCTTTTAGCCCGGCGGGGCCATGATAGCACGCATAGGCCATCGCCATATTCGCCAACAGGGCTTGGGCCGTACAGATATTCGACGTGGCTTTGTCACGTCGGATATGTTGTTCTCGCGTACCCAGAGAAAGACGCAAGGCTGGCCGTCCTCGCGCATCCTTGGAGACGCCGACTAACCGCCCGGGCATCTGCCGTTTGAACGCGTCACGGGTGGCAAAAAATGCTGCATGGGGGCCTCCGTAGCCCAAAGGAATTCCAAACCGTTGTGCGCTTCCGACCGCCACGTCCGCGCCAAAATCTCCCGGCGCGGCCACCACCGTCAGTGCCAGCAAATCGGCTGCTACCACCACGAGCACCCCGGCATCGTGCGCCTTTTTTACAAACCCAGCATAGTCACAAACGGTGCCATCGGTCGCTGGGTATTGCACCAGTGCCCCACAAAACTCCGGCGTGAAAATGAAAGTTTTCCAATCACCGGCCACGACTTCAATGCCCAGCGCCTCCGCTCGGGTATGCACCAAATCCAAGTTTTGGGGATGACACTCTCGTGACACAAAAAATCGGTTTCTCGCTCCACTCCCGGCGGTGGCGTCCGCTGCTTTAACACGGTGGCACAGCATCATCGCCTCGGCACAGGCGGTGCCTTCATCGAGCAACGATGCATTGGCAATTTCGAGCGCAGTCAGATCGGTAATCACCGTTTGGAAATTTAACAACCCTTCGAGCCGACCTTGTGAGACTTCGGCCTGGTACGGGGTGTACGGGGTGTACCAGCCGGGGTTTTCAAACAGATTCCGCTGAATCACGGGCGGGGTAATTGTGTCGGAATACCCCATCCCAATCAACGACCGGAAAACCTGATTCTTCGCGGCGATGCCTTTCAAACGAGCGAGGGCCTCCGTTTCAGTCAATGGCTTCGGGAGATTCAGCGGACGAGCCAGCCGAATGTGGGCCGGGACGGCCGCATCGACCAGGTCGTTGATCGACGCAAAGCCACAGTGACGAGCCATCGCGGCTTGTTCCGTGGTCCTCGGACCGATGTGGCGGTGGAGAAACGAATCAGTGAAATCTAACGAATTACTCATTTGCGGGCGGATCGCCAAAAAGCCCGGGGACGATAGGTTAGGTCCCCGAACCGGCAAGCCGTTTTGCCGTGTCCCGTACCTTCCCTCAAGACACTTGTCGACGTTTTGAGATTGGATCACGGAATAGACTACAGGTTCCGGTGGCGGCGCCTCGCTTTGGTTGCTCACGAGTTCAGAGGCGGTTGTTGGCGTCCGAACCGGTCGCGCCTTCGCGCGCTCTCTAATAAATCCTTCCCGAACGAAAAGTTGAGCTAGCCTCCTTGGCATGATTGATCGCTTGCCGGGTTTTCGGGATTTTTATCCCGAGCCACTTCCGAATTCCGACGCATCGAGCGCCGACC
This sequence comes from Verrucomicrobiota bacterium, assembly GCA_043788645.1. Lineage (GTDB taxonomy): Bacteria > Verrucomicrobiota > Verrucomicrobiia > Limisphaerales > UBA9464 > CANIZL01. The sequence continues at coordinate 7,741 of JAYVTS010000403.1, read as the reverse complement.
TCCGGCAACATATTTTTCGTTCCTGGCGGGAGACCGCCCGTCGCTACGGCTTCCGGGAATACGATGGTCCACCGGTCGAACCCCTTGAGCTCTACACGAACAAATCTGGGACGGAAATCATCGCTCAACTCTTTAATTTTACCGACAAAGGAGATCGTGCGGTGTCGCTTCGTCCCGAGATGACACCCACGGTGGCCCGCATGATTGCAACCGCGGAACGGGCGTACAAGAAGCCCGTGAAATGGTTCTCGCTCCCCCAGTTGTTTCGCTACGAGAAACAACAAAAAGGCCGCCTTCGCGAACACTTCCAACTCAATTGCGATATTTTCGGAGAAAGCGATCCCGCCGCAGATGCGGAAATCGTCGCGTTGCTCATTGACGTCCTCCGTTCGCTCGGCCTCACGTCGGAGGATTTCGTCATTCGTCTGAGCAGTCGGCAAGCGTGGCAACGCTTCTTCGCAGCGCGCAGCGGTGACCCCGCCCAAGCTTACGAGTTTTATCAGGTCGTTGACAAACTCGAACGCGAGGAGGCGGCAACCAGCACCGCCAAATTAGCCGCGCTCGGAGTCAAGTATGAGGAAGTCACGGCGTTCATCACGGCCAGTGTGCCGGAACCTGAACTCCAGGCGGTACTCAATAACCTGGCCCTACGCGGGCTCGCCGATTTTGTGCGGGTCGACTACGGAGTCATCCGCGGGCTTGCCTACTATACTGGGATTGTGTTCGAGGCCTTTGACCGCCAGGGCGAGTTCCGCGCCATTGCTGGCGGTGGCCGGTATGATCAACTCATCCACCAAGTCAGTGGCGGTAAGGTGGATCTGCCAGCGCTGGGTTTTGGCATGGGCGACGTCGTATTGGGCGAACTCCTCAAAGCCCGGAAACGGGTTCCTTCCTTCGGGAATACGATCGACGTGGTGGTAGTGATCGAGAATGAAGCGTTACGCGGCGAATCCCTCAAACTGGTGCAGCACTTGCGAGAATCCGGGAAAGCCGTAGACTATAGCCTGACGGCGACCAAGCCGGACAAGCAGATCAAGCGAGCGTTGGAGCTTGGAGCGAGTTATGCCGTGCGGGTGGAGCGTGGGCCCGAAGGGGACTTATACGCTAAAGTAAAAAACCTGAAAACGCGGGAAGAAAAAGTGGTATCCCTCGCCGATGCGATCACTGCGGTGGCATCGTCATGAGCAATCATTACTGGTCAGGCCGAGGGATCAGTCAAATCAAAATCGCGAGCCGCCACCGCCCATCAGGTCCCCAAGTCGGGCGGTCCACCGCTCTCCTGCTCGCAAAATTTGATAGCCTTGGCCCAACTTTTGGCAGGCCTCGACAAAGGTATCGGGGGTGGCGGTATTAAACTCAAATAGGTCATAATGCATCGGTATTGCGACCGTTGCACGGAGGTCAAACGCGAGCTGCGCCGCTTCGTCCCCCCACAAATTGCCGGCGACACCACGCCCAGGTGTACGGCCATTAATAGGCAATAAGACGATTTGCGGCGCCCACGTCCGAATTCGTTCGACCATACCTGGATACTGGATTGTGTCTCCGGAATGATAGACTGAAAAACTCCCAAACTGGATGACAAAACCGAGGTAGAGATGCTGTCCCACTGCGTCGGTCGCCAAGGTCTCGTGGGCTGCCGGAATTGCGTGGACGGTCCAAGGTCCCACCGTGGTTGAAAGGGTAATTCCCAAGGCGGGATCGGTATCCAGACCGACGATTCGCTCCTTGGGTAGGCCGGAGCGTTCTCCCATGATCGTGCGATTTGCTTCGGGACCGACCAAAACCAACCCCGGGTTGACGGCTCCCAACGGTCGGAGGGTCGCAGCGTCGAGATGATCCGTGTGGGCGTGTGACGCTGTCACCAGCGAGACACCCGTGAGTTCGCCCGGATCGACCACCCGCTCAGTGAGTCGCACATGGGGCTGGTCGGTCGCGGCATATTTTTGGGTCAGCGAATCGGAAAGATACGGATCCAGCAGGAGCAAGTGCCCGCACCAATGAAGGAGAAACGCGGATTGATTCAACCACCAAAGCTGAAACGTCTCCGCAATCGGATCTGTCGCCGCGGCCGCACGCACTGCTTGGACATCCGCGAGAAACGCCTTTCCGCCAAGCGCCGGCCGGATCAGGGCACCAGCGATCTTCGATCTGCTCACGCAATCGGTGATTTATCCATTACTTCAACGGAGCCGAGTTTAAAACTGGGGCCGAAGGTGGAATGAGTGAATCCGGTTTCGCGACGGCGGGTTGGAGCAAGAATTCATTGGCCAGATAAGCGGTCAGGGACTGAATTTGATCCTCGGTCAACGGTCCGCCTTCCTTCAGCTCAAAGGCGGGCATGAGGGAACCTACTTTGCCGGATCGGACCCATTGATTCCAGTACGACTCCGGGAAACTTCCCGTTCGGCCGGCCAACGTGGGCACCATGGTCGCCTTGTGTTCGGCTTCATGGCAAACCCCGCACGCCGCCACGTAAAGTTCTTTGCCGGTTTTGCCAACGGCGGGTTGAACGTGGCAGGTGGCACAATCATTTCGGAAAACCGCCTGCCGATCTGCGGCCGCGATCTGAAGGTTCTTCGAACGATCCGACATCTTTTGGTTGGCGATCAAATTCGCCTCGGGCAAAACGCTACGGACCGTCAGCGGATAGCTCCCTTGACTCGATACGATGGTCACCGTCTTAATCACCGTTCCCCATTTGCCCGCAACGTGCATCACGGCACCGACCTCCCCATGATCGCCGGGGTGAAGAACCCAGGGCTGTTGCGGAAGCTTGGCCGCGGTGCAACCACACGAGGTATGTACACTCATAATCGTGATATCCTCTTTGGCCACGTTCGTCACAGAAAACGTGAAGGTCGCGTCCGGCGCGCCGTTGGTAATGTAAGTGATCTTTTCTAAAGAATCGAACTGGAGCCCTTGAGGAACCGGGGCCGCTTGGGGTCGCGGTAGCGCACCTCCGCCAAAGGGTCCAGTGGTGGCGCCAATCGGTTGGGGTGTCGCAACGACGCCGGCCGGGAGGACGGGCAACGGCGGTGGGATCACCCCGGTGTTACTGGACGCCACGGGGGCGGCGGCGGCGGCTAATGCGGCTTCGCGTAAACGCGGAACGGGATTCGGGGTTGCAGTCGTGGTTTCAGCTGCATCGAGTGCCACCTGAAACCCCAGAGTAAGGCCCAGCCAGACCGCCCATCGGCACGAGAAAACGTAGTTAATCGTCATAGCAACTCCACAGCCATAGCAAAGTTCAGCCCGGAAAGGAAGAGGAGAACTGATGCCGAAAGATTAACTCAACCATCCGCCCACGCCTTGGCTCGACTCAACGCCTTTTCCCACCCGGCGATAAGGTTCCGACGTTGGGCCGATTTCATAACAGGCCTAAATTGGCGATCTCTCTGCCATTGCCGGGCGATTTCTCGACGATCCTTCCAAAAACCAACGGCCAGTCCGGCGAAATAGGCGGCTCCAAGCGCCGTGGTTTCCGCGACCTTTGGGCGGACCACGGGCACACCCAGTAGATCGGCTTGGAACTGCATTAGTAGGTTGTTCGCACACGCGCCGCCATCTACGCGGAGTTCCTTGAGCCGAATGCCCGCATCCCGCTGCATGGCCTGGAGGACGTCGTAGACCTGAAAAGCGATGCCTTCCAACGCCGCACGCGCAATGTGCCCGGCACCGGTACCGCGCGTAAGCCCCGCGACGAGACCGCGGGCATAGGGGTCCCAATGGGGCGCCCCGAGACCGGTAAACGCAGGCACTACATAAACGCCGCCGGTATCGGGAACGCTGGCAGCAAGGGATTCAATTTCGCCACTTGCTTGGATTAGCCCGAGCCCGTCGCGAAGCCACTGCACCACTGCGCCGGCGATGAAGACGCTGCCTTCGAGCGCAAATTCGGTTTGACCATTGAGCCGCCACGCCACGGTGGTAAGGAGATTGTTTTTTGATACCACCGGCTTTTTGCCGGTGAGCATCAGCATAAAACAACCCGTACCATAAGTGTTTTTAACCATCCCGGGTGCCTGACAAACTTGCCCGAAAAGCGCCGCCTGTTGATCGCCCGCGATACCCGCAATCGGCACGGAAACCGAACCGAACTGGGCCTCCCCATAGATCTCACTGGAAGACCGAATCTCAGGGAGCAGGGAGCGCGGCACGCCAAAGAGCTTGAGGAGTTCGCTATCCCAATCGCCGGTCCGAAGGTTGTACAGCATTGTGCGAGAGGCATTGCTCGCATCGGTCACGTGGACGCGTCCGCCCGTGAGGTTCCACACCAACCACGAATCAACGGTCCCGAATGCCAATTCGCCACGTCGCGCTCGGGCTCTCGCTTCAGGGATATTCTGAAGCAACCACCCCAGCTTGGTAGCACTAAAATAAGCATCCAGGACCAGACCGGTCTTTTGACGGATCTTAGGAGCGAGGCCGCGACGCCGGAGCGCATCGCAAAGCGGCGCCGTGCGTCGATCCTGCCAGACGATTGCGTGATGGATCGGTTGTCCGGTTTTTCGATCCCAGACAATCGTGGTCTCGCGCTGGTTCGTAATCCCAATGCCAGCAATATCCGTTGGCGCGGCGCCGACTTTCTCGATCACGCTCTGGGCGACCTCCCATTGGGATGACCAAATCGCTGCGGGATCATGCTCGACCCAACCCGGTTTTGGGAAGAGTTGCGGAAATTCCTTCTGAGCTACCCCCACAACGGCCCCGGCCTTGTTGAAAAGAATCGCACGAGAACTCGTGGTCCCCTGATCGAGGGCGAGGATATATTTCATCGGAAAGAGACGGCTATGATTTTTGGTTTTCGATTGGGCTAGAGTTCGGCATCCAACCTCTTAGCCGACGCCCCAAAGGGTCCGGTAGATAACCGCCCCGATAATACCGCCGAGGAGGGGCCCAACTACGGGCACCCAAGCATAACTCCAGTCCGAGCTGCCCTTCCCATGGATCGGCAGTAGGGCGTGCGCGAGGCGTGGACCGAGATCGCGAGCGGGATTGATGGCATAGCCCGTGGGTCCACCCAGTGACAACCCGATGGCCGCGACCATCATGCCTACCAGTGCGGGGGCGAAGCCTTTCTCGAAGCCCGAATTCGGAACCAGATTTTTAGGCGAAAGGATTGCCAGAACCCCGAGGACGAGCACACCCGTCCCGATGATCTCACAGAGCAAATTGGCGAACAGCTGTCGGATTGCCGGAGCGGTGCAGAATACGGCAAGTTTCCCAGCAGGATCCTCCGTCACCCGCCAATGGGGGAGGTAGGCGAGCCAGACCAAGATGGCGCCCAGGAAACCCCCGAGCATTTGGGCGAGGAGATAGGTGGGCACGAGGGATGGTTCGAATTTGCCAATGACGGCAAGGCCCAAAGTCACCGCAGGATTCAGATGAGCGCCGCTAAATGCCGCCGAGCAATACACGGCGAAGGTCACCGCCATCGCCCAACCGGTGGTAATCACGATCCAACCGCTGTGATGGCCCTTGGTCTGCTTCAGAACGACATTGGCCACAACTCCATCGCCCAAAAGCACGAGAATTAAAGTGCCAACCAGTTCCGCAAGGAAAGGAGTCATAGCAGTGAAGGAGAATCAGTCGCAGGCTACCGAGCTGATCGAATTTGTCCATGTCGAAAATATGAGGAAACCTCGCAGCAAACTTCCGTTCTCGCATTTTGTCGCAGCTGAATCTGCCAAAACTCGTACTTGCCGCTGGCCGAGGCTTGCCCAAACTCGGTGAAGTTCCGCGACGCTTCACATCGCGCCGCCTCGTTTTATTTCAATTCAATCCGTTTTATGGGTCGCATTTACCAGAATATCATCGAGACCGTGGGCCACACCCCACTGGTTCAGCTCAACCGCGTCACCGCCGGGCTGGAGGCTACCATCTTGCTCAAATGCGAGTTCTTTAATCCGCTCGGGTCCGTGAAGGATCGAATCGGAACGGCCATGATCGAGGACGCCGAACGCCGAGGTGTTCTAAAAATGGACACGGTGATTGTCGAACCGACTTCTGGAAACACCGGCATTGCGCTGGCGTTCGTGGCAGCGGCCAAGGGTTACAAACTCATTCTCACCATGCCCGAAACCATGTCGCTCGAACGTCGTGTCTTGTTGGCGATGTTGGGAGCCAAACTGGTCCTGACACCGGGAGCGGAAGGAATGAAGGGGGCCATTGCGCGAGCGAACCAGATCGCGCTTGAAACGCCGAATTCTTGGATTCCCGGGCAGTTTGAAAACCCCGCCAACCCGGCAATTCATGCGGCCACGACCGGACCAGAGATCTGGAACGATACGAATGGCAAGGTCGATCTTCTGATCGCAGCCGTGGGTACGGGAGGCACGATTACCGGGTGTTACGAGTACATCAAGCCGCGAAAGGCGAGTTTTCAGGCGATCGCTGTGGAGCCGAAAGATTCGCCAGTCATTACCCAAACGTTGAAAGGCGAGGCGGTAAAACCGGGCCCACACAAGATTCAAGGCACTGGCGCGGGGTTTGTGCCTAAGAATCTCCATCTGAAAGGCCCGAACGGGGAGATACAGATCGCCGAGACGATTCTCGTCTCGAACGACGATTCGTTTGCGATGGCGCGGCGGTTGGCCAAAGAAGAGGGCCTCTTGGTGGGCATTTCGACCGGAGCGAATGTTTGGGCAGCTATTGAGGCTGCCAAGCGTCCCGAGAATAAGGGTAAGTTAATTGTGACCATTGGGTGTTCGACGGGCGAGCGCTATCTGTCGACCGCCTTGGCCGCGGATGCACGGGCTGAGGTAGGTGGTTGAATTTAGACTGCGGTCATGGACTCCGGTAGTTCTCTACCGCCTTGACGCGGGTGACCCGCAAGAGCTCGGTTTATTCTGCCCCAGGGGCTCCAAGCGGTCGCGGCCTGGCGGGACGGAGCCCTACGTCAATTCGCGCTTGGAATGAAGCGGAAAGCTCCTACGGGTTTTTCCGACTGGCGGGCCATTTCCTTCAGACGTTCCGCAAATACTCGCCCGATGACAGCGAATTCAGCCGCAAGTTCTAGGCCCAATTCTCGGCTCGCATTTTCCTCCCAAAGAGCGAGCCATCGGGCGAAGTGTTCCGCCTGCAAACCCAGCCGGAGATGCTTGCCCATCCCACCACGGTAAAGCGGTGGACCTCCGGTTTGGGTAGACCAAAAATTGGTGACTGTCTGGATATGCTCCGGCCAATCGCAAACCTCAGCGGCGAAGATCGGCCCGAGGACCGGGTCTTTCTGCGCCCGACCATAGAAAGTCGTTATCAATCGCTCAAGAACCGGTCGGCCACCGACGCGATCAAAAAGGGACGCCATCGCCATGCCGTGCATTCTCGCCGGAGGAATCGCAGCGCGACATCGAAAAGAGCGGAAATTTGGAACACCCAATTCCTTCAACGCCCTCATTCTCAGAAGAGGGACATCAAATGAAGGACACAATAGCTAAATCCGATTTAACTATCGCTAACACAACATATAATCAGTCACATTATATTTTACATAACCGGACGCACGCCACATAATATTATTCCTGACATTTTATATAAGACACAAAACACAGCAGACATCTGCGGTTCTAAAATAACATTTCATATTTATATAGTTTACTAATTGTAACTATTACAATCATGGCATATTATTTTAAATTACATATCTTTAAATCAGACATTTTATATTTTACAAAAACAGGGAAAATATTATAATAAATCGTCCTACATATAATAATTTACTTAAAATCAAATTGGTGAA
>JAYVTS010000402.1:0-3591 GCA_043788645.1 Verrucomicrobiota bacterium | reverse complement strand
ACCGAACGGGAACGCATTTCGCCCCATTCACGAAACAGTGAGCGAACCCAAGCATCGTGATAGGAGCTTCCTCTCTGCGGCCGAGCTTCGTTCTCTTCGTTCCCTTCTGTTTAATTGAATCGTTACGGCTAAGGAATCCCGGGTGGAAGTGGGACGCCTGCGGGTGGTCCCGGAAACACGATCATGGATTTCACCGGCAGCGACGCCCGAAGGTCCCCGCCGGTCGCAAGAAAAAATCCGTCTCCTGAGATTCCGGCATCAATATTATCTGGCGATTCCCATTCCGCTCCCGAACCCGTGAACCGTGCTCGGGTCAGCGCGATCCAGTCCCCGGCCGTGCTCCGCACCCAGCCGTTGCGAAATCGCGCCTGACGGGTTTCGTGGACTAATCCGGACTCCTTCCCCCTCGTACAGTAGCTCAACCCGGTCTTCCTGCTTCACCACCTTGGCGTCATCGCCTGGCGTTGGGTCCCACACCGAAAAAATCACGACCGTCTCGGTGGCTGCATCGAGCTGTTGCAGACCGAAATAGCCCGTGTCCCAACCAGCCGCCATGAAGTAGGAGCCATTCACCGATTTTTCGATTACCATTTCTTGATAAAACAAGCTACCTTCCGGAGCAGGATAAACCAAATGCACGGAACGCGCGGCCCGATATTCGGCCGCGAAACTGGTCAGGTAAGTTGCCTCGGCACCCCAAAGCAGGACCATCAGGTAACGGCTAAAAATTCGAGCAGCGCGAAACAGCCTCATGTGCCACGAGCTTCGGTTATCCGCTGCTGAAAACAAGGCCGCCCCGCGGAGGTGCTGACCGCTGTTCACATCTCGCCTTCCTTTCAAAGCTTCACGGGTGAGAGTTTGATCGGGATCTTGCTTTGCATAACCCCTCCGGCAGATTGGGGTGCGCCACGGCCTGGGCACCTGAGATGTCAACTTTTGTGAAAACTCGTCGATTCGCGATGATCACGCCAGGAATCATTGGCCTCGTCGGGCTGGTCGTTCTTACCGCCACCTCACGGGGTGTTCGGCAGGTGTCCGGTAATCTCTCCAAGGCTGAGGTAAACACGATCTGTGCGGAGGTCCGCCTTCAGCAATTGGTTGCCCTTCGGAAGGAGTTAGAGAATCTGACCTTTAGTCAAATGCCAAAAAAATTGGCTAACTATTTTGGTGATCACGTTATCTGGGTGGATCGGCGAACCGATGGATTTTCCGTGGTAATAACGCAGATCTATCAGCGAACGAACGAAGGGGCTTATCATTTTTGGCGCGTTTTTCGGAGTACCAACGGGTGGCGGGTCGAGGCTCCCTCCAATATTGCCGCACCACCCAGCCCCGAGGGAACATAATTCTACATTTAATGGGGGCGTGGCTTGAGATTCCGCCTTTTAGTCTGCGGGCGCAATCAAGCTGGCCTGCCGTTTGACCTCGCTCGAACGGGCCTTTTCCCGGGGCGATTAGAAAGTCCGAAATAACGGCCCTCACCGGTTAGGCGAATGTCACCGGGGGGAAAAAATAGGAACGCCGACCTCTTAACGGGCGATGGGGCGGCGGGTCCATTCTAAGCCAGGTTGGTCCACCCGGAATTGAACCAATCGTTTTTGGTCCGCTTCGGTGACGTACGCCGTGCGCCCATCAGCACCGCCAAAACAGATATTCGTGGGGCTTGGGCCGAGGACATCGATTTCCTGCATAATGACCCCTTGGGGAGAGAGTTTGATGACGGTGCCTTTACCGTGGCGAGTGATATAAAGGTTCCCAGCGATGTCGCAGCGCATGCCATCGAAGCCGAAGTCGTCAAATTTCCGCACGAGTCGTTTATGCTTCAACCGGTGTTCCGGACTGAGTTTAAACGCCCAGATATTTCGCTGCACACTTTCGTTTACATAGAGCGTGCGGTCGTCAGGGCTGACCTCAATCCCATTCGTTGTTCCCATATTTTCGGCCAACCGTTCGGTGGTGCCATCGGGGTCGATCCTCCAGAGCTGTCCGGTGCCCATTTTCCAATTGGGATCACTGGCGTATAAGCGACCGTCACCGGCGAGCGCAATATCATTGGGCTGGTTCATGGCATCGTTGTGCGCGTAAACCGAAATGGCGCGGGATTGGGGGTCGATCCGCAGAATATTATGACCGACGTAGTCGGCGACGAACATCCGACCGTCGGGGGTGAAGCGAATACCATTGCCGACGCCGCGTCCCGGGAGTTCGACGAAGAGAGTGGCTTGGCCGCTGGGGGTGACGCGTCCAATGGTTTGTTCGTGATCGAAATTGACGGCGTAGACATTGCCAGCGCCGTCGCAAGCGGGACCTTCCACGCCTTTGGTAAAACTGCTCGGCGCCGTTAGCGGGGTGGCGACAAATAGTTTTTCCCGAGGTGGCCGGGACGCCGCGTCGGCGCGGGCCGCGGCGGAGGTGGTGTCACTAATGGCGACCAAGCCAGCGGCGGCCAGGGCCGCCAGGAGGGCAGGATGTGAATAGGCAGTCATGAAGTGGGTACAGATTGGAGCCTATTGGGTTCACTGTCTTGCCTAAATTCTATCAGCGAGCGTCGAGAATTCAATTTCCTGCTATCCGTTTGGTAGCCCTAGACTCAGCTCAACCGCCGCCCGGCGAAAACGCTGCTGGCTTTGGGAGCATTTACTTTGAAACGATTATGAATTTGCAGGATCTCGCGGCACTTTTGAAACTCCAATCTCAGGGACCTTCGGACTACCCCATCAAAGGATTGCGGGATATTGAACGGCTGTCCGCCGGGGACTTGCTTGAGGAAAACCATCTTTACTTCATTGAATCTCCGGCCGTTTTCAAACGACATCCAAGGGCGAGCGAACGAGGGGCAGTCCTGACCACGCCGAGTTTAGCCGGGAATTTCCAACACGCATTGGTGGCTCCAGAACGGGAAATTCGTTTGGTCTTCATCCAACTCCTGAAGCATTTCGACTCCGCTCCGGTTTTCACCGCGGGTATTTCTCCTCACGCTCAGGTCCATCCCTCTGCCCAGGTGGACCCGTCGGCAGTGATTCGGGAGGGCGTTGTGGTGATGGAAGGCGCCCAGGTCGGTGCCGGATGTACGCTCTATCCAGGCGTTGTCGTCGAGCCGTTCGCTCGGATTGGATCAGGATGCACGCTCTATCCCGGTGTCGTCATTGGCCATCACTGTGTGATCGGAACGAACGTTATCCTTCATGGCGGTGCCGTTATTGGAGCCGATGGGTTTGGGTTTCATGACCAAGGCGGGAAGCGCTATAAGATTCCCCAGATTGGGAACGTCATTGTCGATCAAGAGGTAGAAATTGGCGCCAACTCGACGGTGGACCGTGCGACGATCGAAAGCACCCGGATTGGTGCTTTCACGAAATTGGACGACCAAGTACATGTCGCCCACAATTGCCAGGTCGGACGATTCGTCTACATCGCCGGAAACACAGCGCTGGGTGGATCGTCCATCATCGGCGACGGAACCATGATTTCCGGTGGAGTTATCATTGGAGATCATTTGAGAATCGCCCCCGGTTCGATAATTATGGCGCTCTCGGGAGTTGCGAAAGATACGGAACCGAAGCAAGCATATTTTGGAATACCGGCCCGGCC
>JAYVTS010000401.1:0-2915 GCA_043788645.1 Verrucomicrobiota bacterium | reverse complement strand
GGACCGATTCGGTCCAACCCGCGAGAGCGGAGCCCGTACGATGACCGGACTGGCGTCCGAGGGACTCTTCACCCTTCGGAAACTGCGGGTGGCGGTGTTTGGTTGAGGCGCCGGTTCCATCCGAACCTATTTTTGTGAGTTAGGCTGTGGTCGCAGGGACGCGCTCCCTACGTCGCGCGTGGGTGCCGGGGCGGCACCCACTCCGGGGGAATTTCGGACTGGCCGGAGCCTTCGCTGGTCGCTCGGTGCGACGGTGCCGAACTTAATGGGACAGGTAAGTTTAATAAACAGGTTAACACACAAACGCTGCAGGCTATTTTAGTAATGACCGGTTTTATCAACTCGCATGTCCCTTTTTTCTCACGCTCATTTGTTTAAGACCTCGTCCAAATTCAAAAGCTGATTAGCGATCATCGTCAGCGCGGCTAATTCGGGCGCCACGAGGGCCGGATCAACCTTGGAATCGCCAAAGTTGATCATTTTTTTCGCGGCTTCAGGCTCGGCGACAAACTAGGCGTCCAGTTTCTCGAATGAACCCTTCACCACGGCAAATTCTGTCGCAAGCAAAGGCCGAGCCAAGAGGCGCCGAGCTAGATCATCCGGAGCCCGGTCGACGTCAGAATTACCGGCTTTTAACGCGATTTCAGCCAAATGCCGCGCGGCCTCCAAAAACTGCACGTCGTTCAAGGTGCTGAGCGCTTGGAGAGGGGTATCGGTCCGTTCCCGCCGAAGACACGAGGTCTCCCGGCTCGGCGCATTAAAAACCTCCATCGAAGCGGGTGGCGCGGCTCGTTTCCAAAACGTATAGAGCGAACGACGGTACAGCACCTCACCGCGGTCGCACTGGTAGGAATTAGAGTTGCTCTCCGGCATGGCCACCGCGTCCCAAACACCTTCCGATTGATAGGGTTTGACGCTGGCCCCACCGATCCGGGACACGAGCAATTCCGAAGCCGCCAGCGCATAGTCCCGCACCATCTCGCCATCCATCCGAAACCGCGGACCTCGGGACAAAAGCCGATTCCCGGGGTTCTTCTCCAACTTCTCCGGCGTCAGGTTCGCCGATTGACGGTAAGTCGCCGACGTAACCAAAAGGGTGAAAAGTTTCTTCACATCCCAATCGCTCGCCCGGAATTCTACTGCCAGCCAGTCCAACAGGTCTTGGTTGATCGGAGTTTCGCCCATAATACCAAAATCCTCGCTGGTTTTCACCAATCCGGTACCAAAAATCTCCTGCCAAAAACGATTGACGGCACCCGCGCCGAGAGCGGGTTTTCAGGTGAAACCAGCCACCGCGCGAGACCAAGCCGGTTGAGGGGCGCTCCCGGCGGCAGGGGATTCAAGGCGGCGAAAACTCCCGGCCTCGCCTCATCCTTCAGCTGATCGTACTGGCCCCGATACAATACGTGCGCCACGGGGACCGCATCCGTCTTCTCTTGCTGAATATGCGTCACCTGGAAACGCAGCCGGATCCCGTCCCGCTCTCGTTCCAGTTCCCCCAAATGCCGCCCCGCCACTTCAAAAGGTTCAAATTTCGTCTGCAAAAATTAATCAAAATGGGCCGCGAACTGGCCGCCTTGTTGGTGCCACAAATCCAAGCCCGGATAACTGTCCGCCGAGTCCATCTTGCTAAAGATGGAGGGTTCCCCATTAAATCCCGCCGGCACCCACACCCATGCGCCAAAGGAAAAGGCTTGGTCATGCTCAAAGTCACCCGCAGCCGGAATCTGAATTTTTGCGCCAGCACCCAACAAGAGTCCGGGACCGAACTTACCTTTTTCTACCGCCGTCCAAACCGCGTTCGTAGCCGGTTCAATCGAACGGGCGACCTCGTGAACCCACACTCGCGACGGACCGCGCCCCTCTTTGAGCGGCGCGTACACCGACATCCCCACCGCCAAATCACGCTCCCCCGTCTCGGGAACCGTCCCGGCTGCCCATCGCTCGAAAACCAACTGGGCCGCGTCTCGTTGAGTGTCCACGTCCTTCTTCGCTTGATCCACCTCAGCCGGAAGTGCCTCAAAGCGTGCCCGCATAGGTCCATCTTTGATCACCACCAAACTCGGTTTCGAGTCCTTTACATTTCCGTCCAAACCGCCCTGCAACATGTTGCGAAAAAAGGCCGACAGGGCATAAAAATCCTTGGTCGAAATGGGATCAAACTTTTGGTCATGGCAGACCGCACAATTGGCGGTGAGTCCAAGCCAAACCCACGAGGTCGTTTCCACCCGATCTCGGGCGTATTCGGCCAGGTTTTCAGCCTCAATCGTGCCGCCCTCGTTCGTGGTGATATTGCATCGATGCAAACCGGTTGCCACCAGCTGTTCTTGTGTCGGCTCAGGCAATAAATCACCCGCCAGTTGTTCGACGGTGAACTGGTCGAAAGACTGATTTCGATTGAAGGCTTCAATCACCCAATCTCGGTACGGCCACATCTCCCGGTAATTGTCAAAGTGCAAACCGTGAGTATCGGCGTACCGAGCCGCATCCAACCAAAGACGGCCCCGATGCTCACCCCATTGGGGGGGCGCTAGAAACTGTTGAACCAGCTTCTCGTAGGCGTCTGTCGCGGTGTCCACAACAAAAGCTGCTACCACCGCCGGCGTGGGGGAGAGCCCAGTGAGATCCAATGCTAACCGGCGCGCCAACGTTCGCCGATCCGCCTCCGCAGCCTGAGTCAGGCCCTTCTCGTCGAGCCGCTTCACGATAAACGCGTTGATCGGGTTCCGAACCCGTTCCGGATCCCCACCACTGGAACCGGCGCCCGCTCTGGCTTCAGAAAGGACCAATGCGGTTGCCACGGCGCCCCCTGTTCGATCCATCGCTGAATGATATCCTTTTCCGCCGGTTTAAGCTTTTTGTGGGAATCCGGAGGAGGCATGACTACCTCCGGATCCGTCGACCGCAACCGCCGA
>JAYVTS010000400.1:0-9151 GCA_043788645.1 Verrucomicrobiota bacterium | reverse complement strand
GTATTCCCGCATCAATTTCACGAATTTTTCTCGCTCCACGTCACCCAGGAGAAAGTCACGATTCACCACTCGAGAGATGCAATGATAGTACATCGCCTCAGTAGGTGCCGCCGGTTTCATTCGTGCGTAGCGCATTCATACACCGTGCCAGGGGTTCGGACGACAGACAAGACTTATTTATCAATCCAGCCGTCCCTTTATTATTATCAAATAAAAATGTAAATATAATTAGCATGATTAAATATCTTCAATCCTCCTGTCCCTTGTTTAGTCCCTATTATAAATCTAATGAAATAAAAATGTCAATATAACTAGCATGATTAAATAGTTTCAATCCTCCTGTCCCTTGTTTTTGGAACTCGCCCGTTGGCTGACGGCGCCGGAAAATCCCCTGACCGCCCGGGTCATCGTCAATCGCATTTGGCAGGCGCATTTTGGAACTGGGCTCGTTCGGACCGCCGACAACTTCGGGCTCCGGGGCGAAACCCCGTCGCATCCCGAGCTACTCGATTGGCTGGCGAACGAATTCATTCGCTCGGCTTGGAATGTAAAAACGCTTCATCAGCTCATCGTTACGACCGCGGTCTATCAACAATCCTCGTCAACCGTGGATCTCGTCGTGACCTCGCCGCCCGACCCGGAAAACCGATACCTGGCGTATTTCCCGCATCAGAGAATGGAAGCCGAAATGATTCGCGACGCCCTGTTGGCGGCATCTGATCGGCTCGACCGCGGCCTTGGTGGCTCGCTCCCCAATTGGAAAAATAACGAGTACGCGCCCGCCGATGAATTCTCGGAAAAATCGACCCGCCGTACCCTCTATCTTCCGATCGTACGAGATCGCGTTTTCGACGCATTGACCCTATTTGATTTCGCCAATCCGAGTGTTTGTTCGGCCCGAAGGACCCCGACCGTGGTCTCGCACCAAGCGCTTTTCTTTCTCAACAGCCCGCTCGTTCGCGACGCTGCCGCGGCGCTGGCCCATCGTCTACACTTCCGCCCAGACCTCGATGACAGCGGGCGAATTCGTGACGCCTATCAGCGAATTCTAAACCGCCCGGCCTCACCGACGGAAGTGGATCAAGCACTCCATTTCCTTGCCATTTGCCCCACCCAGATGACCACCAGTTTGCCATTGCCGGAGCGGAACATCGACGCCTTAAGCGCCTTTTGTCAGACCCTCTTTGCCGCCAACGAATTTATCTACCGCCCTTAGCCGGAACGACTATGCCTCACTCGCTTCCCTTGCCGATGACCCGCCGACAGGCGCTTCGTCAGGCCGCCGTCGGCTTCGGTTCGTTGGCCTTGGCTGATTTACTCACTCGGGCCGGTGTCACGCCAATCGGAGGGGGTATCCCCGGCATCGGTGGGCCGTTGGCGGCGCGGTGCCCGCATTTTCCGGCGCGCGCCCAACGTATTATTTTCCTCTTTATGCACGGTGGCCCGTCGCATGTGGACACGTTTGACCATAAGCCCGCCCTGCGACGTGACGCCGGAAAACCACTCCCCTTTGACAAACCCCGAATCCAATTTGCAAAAACCGGCAATCTGCGGCCATCGCCTTGGGAGTTTAGGCCGTATGGGCAATGCGGTGCCTGGGTCAGTGACCTGTTTCCCCACGTCGGATCCTTGGCCGACGAACTCTGCATCATTAAATCGGTTCACGGTACGAACGAAGCGCACGGTGGTGCTTTGCTGAAGCTCCACACCGGCTCCGACACCTTCGTCCGCCCCAGTATGGGTTCATGGATCAGCTACGGCTTGGGCACCGAAAACCAAAACCTGCCCAGCTTTATCACCATCAATCCTACTCTCGGTCACGGTGGAGTCGGCAATTGGTCAAGCGCCTTCCTGCCTGCCACCCATCAAGGAACCCCCATCGGCGGCAGCCAAGGAAAGAAGGATCACGCAAGTATTGCCTATTTGGGAGAAGGGGCCGATCACGCTCAGCAACGTGCCCAACTCGATCTCCTCGCCGAAATTAACCGATCTCACCTGATCGAAACCGGCCCGGATCCCGAACTCGAAGCCCGAATTCAGTCGTTCGAGCTGGCGTTCAAAATGCAAACCGAAGCGCCCCAGGTCTTCGATCTGTCCGGCGAAACACCCGCCACTCGCCAGCTCTATGGCCTCGATGATCCCAAAACAGAAACTTTTGGGCGACAGTGTTTACAGGCCCGTCGACTGAGTGAGCGCGGCGTGCGTTTTGTTCAAGTCACACATGGCTATTGGGACCAACACGAAAAACTCACCGAAGACCACGGTCGCCTGGCCCATGAAGTTGATCGCCCCATCGCCGGTCTCATACGCGATCTCAAGTCCCGCGGTTTGTTGGAAGATACCTTGGTTTGGTGGGGAGGAGAATTCGGTCGAACCCCCACCGTCCAGGGCACCGATGGACGAGATCACCACCCGCACGCCTTTACCATGTGGTTAGCGGGCGGGGGAGTAAAACCCGGCTTCAGTTACGGAAAAACGGATGAGTACGGCTTTTATCTGGCCGAGGAAAAAGTCCACATCCACGACTTCCACGCCACCCTTCTTTATTTGCTCGGACTCGAACACGAACGATTGACCTATCGCTTCGGTGGACGCGATTTTCGCCTCACCGATGTCGACGGCAATGTCGTGCGAGAAATTGTCAGCTAGAATCATTCAAAAAACCGGCAATTGTGGCAATGTAAAGACCCGATTGAACGATCAAACTCTGCCCATGTTATTCCTTCGTTACGCCTGCCTCATGTGCTTGCTGACTTGGGCCGTCACGCTTCCGTCGGCCTTGGCGCAGATCACTCTTCGTCCCCACGACACGGTCCTTTTCTACGGCAACTCCTTGGTCGAACGCCTCGGAGAGCACGGTGAACTCGAAGCCATGGTTCATCTGGCGCTACCCGACCATCAGCTCCATTTCCGAAGCTTGGCTTGGACGGGAGATGAAGTGGGTTACCGGCTCCGGCCCGAAGGCTACGAGGAACATCTCAAGTCACTCCTCGCCCAATGGCTCGCTAACGTCGTCATCGTCGGTTTCGGCCTGAACGAGTCGTTCGCAGGCGAGGCCGGGCTCGGAGATTTTCGGACGCAATTAGACACCTATCTGAATCAACTCGCCCGTTTGCATCCCGGCGCCCAGTTTGCATTGTTGACTCCGACCGCCGTTGAGCCGGAAGCAAGCGAACGAAATCGGGCTCTGTTAGCTTATGCTCAAACAATCGCCCAGGCCGCCGCAACGCGCGGAGCGCTGCTGATCGACCTGTTTGCGGCCAGTCAAAACGCCTACGCCAATCGTCCTGGGGCGTTGACCTGGAATGGCCTGTACTTGAATGCCGCCGGCAATCGGGAACTCGCCCGAACGATTGCGGCGGCCTTGCTCAGCAAATCCGCAATTGATCGCTTAGACCCAGCCCGGGTAACGGAAGTCGCGAAAGCGGTGACCCAAAAGGCCTACTACGTCGCTGAGGTCGTCCGCCCAAAAAATGCCGACCTCTATTATGGCGTACGCAAGCGCCCGGAAGAGAACGCCGCGGAAATCCCACGTTACCATCAAATGATCGCCGCCACTGAAGGCATCATTTACGAAATGGTGCGGCAACCCGGCAAGAAATTTGCCGACTTTCCGACTCCTTGGCTGGCAGCGCTGCCCCCTGGGGCGGGCCATGATGACGGACCCAATACCGGCATTATTAAAACGCCGACGGAACAACAAGCGGAATTTAGGGTCGCCCCCGGATATAGCGTCAATCTTTTCGCTTCTGAAGTCGAGTTTCCCGAACTCAAAAATCCCGTACAGATTGCGTTTGACGCCCGCGGACGCCTTTGGGTGGTGACGATGCCGTCCTTTCCCCACACCGTTCCCGGACTTCCGCCGCAAGATAAGTTGCTCGTGCTCGAAGATACCGATCAGGATGGCAAAGCCGACCGATGTACCACCTTTGCCGAAGGGTTGGATGCTTTTGATGGAGTCGCCTTTTCCGAGGCGGGCGTCATTGTCTCGGAACAGCCCAAGCTTTGGCTCATGACCGATACCGACGGCGATGGTCGAGCCGATACCCGACAGGAGCTCTTGCGCGGAATTGACGTCACCGATTCACATCATGGCGGGATGATCGCAACTGATCCGATGGGAATGGTCTGGTTCTGCGACGGCGTCTTTCACCGTTCGCAGATTGAAACCCCGTTTGGGGTGGTGCGAGGCATTGACGCCACCACCTACCATCTCAATCCCCGCACGGGACGCGTCGAAACCGAATGGCAAAGCATCACTCCCAATCCCTGGAAAATCACCTATGACCGCACGGGAAACTATTTTCAAATGTATGGGGATGGTCTGGTGTTGGATGCTTTGCCCCTAACTTGGACACCGTTGGGGGTCTATCATCCCTTCGCCTATGCTAAGACCGTCGACTACGGCAAGGGTTCCGCTGCCGCCAGCATTTCCAGTCCCAATTTCCCGGACGAATATCAACAAGGGATGGCTTCTGCGGCCTTGCTAGGGCGGTATGTTGTGTCTCTGACCAAGTATCGGTTCGACGAAGGTATGGTCCGCGGCTCAGGACGACTCGATCTTCTGACCTCGACCAATGCCGCCTTTCGGCCGGCGGATGTCGCGTTTGGTTTTGATGGAGCACTCTACGTTTCTGATTTTTGCAGCAGTATTATTGGTCACGCACAACACCCGATGCGCGACCCGCATTGGGATCACGACCACGGCCGAATTTGGCGAGTGGTGAATCATCAGAAGTCGGTCGTAAAATCATTTCCGCGAATTGAGGGCGCCAGCGTCCCGGAATTATTAGCGCTTTTGACCCATTCCCAAGATCTGATTCGGCATCACGTCCGCATCGAACTCCGGAAACACGGCCCTGCGGTCCTACCGGCCCTGGATCGCTGGATTGCTGAAATGCCCCGTACCGCCATCGATTTCAGTCAATCGGCGTTGGAGGCGTTATTTGTGGCCGAAGGCTTGGGGCAAACTCGCCCCCTGCTCCTTTCCGAACTGGCTCATTCAGCCTCACCGCTCCATCGGGCCGCGGCCGCCCGGCTGGTTCGTTTCCAAGCGGATCGGTTGACGGACGCCACCGAACGCCTTCACCAATTGGCGGGAGACTCACACCCGCGCGTGCAAATGGAGGTCGTGGGCGCCGTGGCCCATCTACGTCCCCGTTTTCCCGCTGTCGAGCACGTCGTGCATAGCGTGACTTCGACCAATGCCGATGTTCAACAGATGTTGGCCGATTTGAGGTATGGAACCCAACCCGCCAAAGGGCGCAGTGTTCCGGTTCTTGAAGTGGCCCCGGAAACTCGACTCCGGCATTGGTGGTGGCTTGGCGAACGCGGTCAAGCGTTACCCAGACTCTACTCGGTAACCAATAACAATCTCTCCCGGCCGAGCACTACCCGCGCTCCGGGCGGGGTCGGATTATATCGCACATGGGTCGAGGCAGACCGGGCCCAACCCGCCGTCTTGGCGGTTCGGCACGGGTTTCTCGATATTAGCGTCAACGGTATTCAGCTCCTCTCCTCGGATTCGATGTGGAGCAACGATCAGCAAGTCCAGCTCGAGCTTCGAAAGGGCCTCAACAGTTTGGAACTTGAATTTCGCAATCTTCGGGGAACCCCTCCGGCCGTATTCCTGTATGATCCCTTGGGACAGGCGCTGGTCGGAGCCCGCACGGCGACTGATGAAGCGACTCTTCGCGAATTTACTGACCGCTTTGCCATCCGGGAGGCGGCCCAAGGCATTGCCCTGCACGTCCAAGCCGTGCCAAATAAGATGCAATTTTCTCCGAAAGAATTGCGAGTGAAAGTCGGCACTCCCGTGCGCCTCATTTTTGAGAATCCTGACCTCATGCTCCACAATTTGCTGATCTTAGAGGCCGGGGCCGAAGAGGAAGTCGGCACCCTGGCTGACCAACTGGCGGCGCAAGCGGATGGGCTCGCGAAGGGCTATGTTCCAACCTCGAACAAAGTCCTCCACGCCACCGGCCTCGTCCAGCCTAAGCATCGGACAGAACTCAATTTCAAAGCGCCCATAACTCCCGGAAACTACCCGTTTATTTGTACGTTTCCCGGCCACCGCCGCCTGATGCGAGGCGTCCTGGTGGTCGAGTAAAAAACGAAGATCTACCGCGGGAAGCAGGAGTCACGACTATGTTTAAATCCCTTGGAAAATGGATCACCCTGGACGAGCCTCTTGAGCTCGCGGGAAAACTCCAAACCGCAGGTAAACCTCGCGAGCGAATCGCCGCGGCCAAGTTCATCGTGTTCATGGATCGCTGACTCGACTCGGAAGATTGGCGCCGGGAAAAGCTCGCGGTGCTCGAATATCAAATCTTGGAACGCGGCGAGTCCTCTACCGCTTCCAAGAGGGCGGCTATACGGTGGTGGTGGGCAATGGTGCTGGCAGCGTGATCAGCAGCCCGCCGGCGGTGTTGAAAGTACTGCCCGTGACGACACCCGTGGGCGACGTAGTCGTCTGGGTCAATTCCATTGAGCGACAACGGTCTGGGGGGACACGGAGCTGGCGAATGCGTTTGAATTCGTGAGATTTAGCAGCGGCTTGCCGTTGGTGCCGGACGCGGCGCAGAGCGGCATCGCGGCGATCGCAGCCGGATACTCCCACGCCTTGGCCCTGAAGAGAGACGGCACAATCTTGACCTGGGGCAGCGTCGTGAGCGGCTATGGAGGACATTCCCCAGGTGCTGTGCAGACCTGCTATTCTCGGACGCAGGCGCCGGTCGGGCTGACCGTCAACGAAGAGAATCGGGCACAGTTGATGGTGGCGACCACGGGAAGTCATTTGAGCTTCCAGTGGCGAAAGGATGGGAACACCATCGGCGGCGCGACGAATGACACTTATACTCTTTACCCGGCGCAACTAATAGGAATTTGGTTCTGGACGCTCTGCGGAAAATGCGGACACCAGCCCGCGGATACTACTCACGAAGAGCAATGATTGACCGTTCGCAGACCACCGTTGGCCGAAATTGAACGAGCGACAGGTCTCGATCCGCTTTCTTTCTGATCCGTCCGCGTTAGCGATGAAAATCGGATAGTCTTCGCGGTAACTAATGAGCTTGCCGTCCGGAACAACTCATTGTCTGGCACGTAATTTTCCTGCCGGGCTTGCTCGGAGCATCATACCCCAAAAAAGGGGAAAAGTTGCCTCAATTCAACCTTCTCTGGCTTGCGGCCATACTCGCAGATTTCAAAGGCTTCGGCATATTTGACCGTTTGTGCCCGTTCTTTTCCGTATTGATCGACCAGCGCCGCCCGAAAGCGATTCGCGGTCGCCGAGAAAGCCGCCGCATACTCTTCGCGAACGGCCTTCTTCCGAGCGGCTACCGCCGCAACGTCTGCTGGATTCGGGACGAGTTGGGGGCCACCATTACAGCCGCCTTCATAGAACTGGGATTCGAGCGCCTCGACGGCTGCGAGTTTTTTTTCCACCACATCGTCAATGGATACGATAACGTCAGCGGTAAACGGATTGGGTCGCTGGAATTCATCCTCCGCAAACAGAAAAACCGGATTCTTGGTTAGATGGGGGACGTCGGGACAAAAATGGGGAACCGTAACCATATAGGCGGCATCCATGACCAGCACGCCCACGTAGCGATGATCTGGATGATAATCGTTGGGTCGATGACTGATCACGAGATCGGCCTGCCAATCGCGGATCAGACGGCAAATCGACCGGCGATTTTCCATGGTGACCATGAGTTCCCCGTCGTGGATATCGAGGACCTGAACTTGGTTTCCGAGGATTTCAGCGCATCGCTTAACCTCCGCGGCGCGCCGCCGGGCCAGGGGTCCTCCGGCCAGGCTCCAATGACCAATGTCGCCATTGGTGCACGATACGAATTTGACGTGGTGGCCGAGGGCAGCCCATTTCGCAGCGGTTCCCCCGGCGCTGAGTTCACAATCGTCCGGGTGTGCCCCGAAGACGATGGCCCGCAGTTTCCCGTCCCCGAACGGCGGCTTTCGTTCGACGCTTTGGCCCAGAAGCGGGTTTGTTGCCAGGGCGGCCCCGATGCCGGTTACGAGATTGAAGAAAGTGCGCCGCGGGATCGCGGCCGCCGGGGAAAAACCAAGAGTCTTTATGGAGCAGGACACCCCACGGAAAGTCGCGGTAATTCTGCATGACTTCAAATGATTTGCGGTAACCTTTTAGCGCGCTACCCAACTTCTTCCAGCCGTCGTCAACCGCGCCAGAAAGATTGTTGGTTGCGGTGTCGCAGGGGTTGGCTTTCAACTCTGCAACACCATTGGCAGAGAGTTCGCGTTCTGCCGCAAATTCAGCCATCGCATTTTCCCCGGCGACAATGGCGTCCTTGATCGGTCGGAGTTGCGCGAAGAGAGAATGCCGCCGGTTTGCCGCACCATCATGGCCCAATTTTGCTTGGCAAACGTTCTCCAATTTTCCACCGCGCTGCAAGCGGATTCCAGCGCGGCAAAATACTGCTCGCCGTCGGTGATGCGTCGCTGGTCCGCCTTGCTCAAGTTGGCACCCTTCCCCTTGTCCACCTGCGTATGAAGGTCCTGGTAGCGCAGCAAGAGCGATTTTAACTTGTCGGCGTATTCCTTCTTCGTGGCTTTGGGCACATCCGTGTAACGCCGGTCGTTGGTGATAATGTCCCCTTTCTTTTTCAGCCCGGCGCTGATGCTTGCCAGCTCGACGCGCGCAGCCTGATCCACCTTGCCGACTTTCATGTCCCTTTATAAGCCCCCAGCGCGACCAAGCCATATTTGTCACCGTCACTGGCGAGAACGCGCTGCGAAAATTACTGATAGGAATTTGGTTCTTTACGCTCTGCGGAAAGGTCGGCTTTGTGGGTGCGCGCACGGCCGCCCGCTTGCGCACGCGGACGAGGCGCGGGCGGAAATGGCAGCGCCTTTCACCAGCCAGCTTGTCCTTGACGAAATCGCCCGTGGAGAACTGGTAATGGCTAAACTCCGCGCCACACTTCTGGCCGATGTCGCGTTGCTCGAATCCACCGAGGAAGCCCGCAACCTGACCCGGAGCATCATGGATTCCGGGCTGCTGCCTGCGAAAGCCGAAGGCGATGCCGCTCACATCGCCCTCGCCACGGTTCACGAAATGGATATATTGCTCACATGGAATTGTCGGCACATCGCAAACGCCTCCATCGTC
>JAYVTS010000399.1:0-5484 GCA_043788645.1 Verrucomicrobiota bacterium | reverse complement strand
TATATTTTCCCTGCAATCGAAAAGAAACGCGGATGAACGCAGATGAACGCGGATAAGAAAAACGGCGAACTTTCCCGATCCGCGTGCATCCGTGTCCATCCGCGGTTCTTCCCCATCCCCGCACTACCCATGTGTCCGGTTCGGAACGCGAAACCAACGCCGCCAGACGGGCTCGCAGCAAGTCGCAGCAGAAAGGGTCTGAAATATCCGGGCTAGCGGAATCTGGCGGACGATTCGTGACCGGCCAAGTGCTGACCGTTGATGGTGGCATGGTCATGTTCGTTTTTTTGGCGTTTATTTTTGCCTCTTTTAGTTGTTTTTGAGTCATCCTGAATCGCCGATGGCAGGTCGGCGTATGATGATCTTTCAACGTTTCCGCAAAATCGGGGCCGCCTATCAGCAGGCCAAACGCCTGCGCGACATTGGCCAAGTATTGCTCAAATTTGGGTACGATGATCTCGCCCAACATTTGCCGCTACCGCGGGCGGCCCGCCTACCGCTTCCGCACGTACGGGCGCAACAGGCCGAGATGCAGCGACTCAGCCAACCCGAACGCTTGAGACGCGCCTGTGAAGAGTTGGGTCCCACGTTCGTGAAGCTCGGCCAACTCGCGGCGGCTCGGACACGCATTCTACCGCCGGCTTTCACGGATGAGTTGGCTAAGCTGCAAGACCAAGTCGCGGCTCGGCCGTTTGCCGAGATACGACTCGTCCTGGAATCCGAGTTGGGCCGTCCACTGGAGAAGGTCTTCGCCGGGATTGCGGAGGTGCCGCTCGCCGCCGCGTCCATGGCCCAGGTGCATCGGGCGAGGCTGCTGACCGCTGAAGACGTGGTCGTGAAAGTTCAACGTCCCGGCATCCAAAAAACGGTCGCGGAGGACCTAGCGCTACTGCGCCATCTGGCGTCGCTCGCGGAGGCTCATTTACCCGAGTGGCGACTCCACCAACCCGTGGCGTTGGTCGATGAGTTGGCCAAGAGTTTGGAAAAGGAAATGGATTTCACCTGCGAAGCGGCCCATCTCCAACGTTTTGGGTATCAGTTTCGGGACGAACGAACGATCTATTTACCCGCCGTGTTTTTGGAGTTCACCACCTCGCGGGTGATGGTGATGGAATACGTCGACGGCATCAAGGCGTCTCACTTGGAGGAATTGGAAGCCGCGGGACTGGACCGCGCTGTTCTCAGCCAGCGCATCGCCGATCTGGTGATGAAACAGATTTTTACTTTCGGCTTTTTTCACGCGGATCCGCACCCCGGAAACATTCACATACTCAGTGATCATCGGGTTTGTTTTTTGGACTTTGGCATGATGGGTTTTCTCGATCTCCGCACGCGGGAGACCTTTGTGGATATGGTTTGGGGGATTGTAAGTCACAACGAGCGCCGGGTCGCGACCGCTTTGCTCAAGCTCACCGCGACGGATGTGGAACCGGCCCGCGGAGAATTTGAGGCGGATGTCGCCGAATTCATGCACCAGCAGTTTTACCGACCTGCTGGGGAAATCCAGTTCTCGAACTTGGTGACCCAACTGGTCCGGCTGGCGGGTCGGCACCGACTGCATCTGCCGCCGGACTTGGTCGTGATGCTTCGAGCTCTGAGCCTGACCGAGGAGTTGGTCCGTCAATTGAATCCAAGCCACGACTTAATTGCTCAGGCCCAACCTTTTATGCGACGAACGCGTTTGGATCGATTGCGCCCTCGTCGGGTGCTGATCAGCGCTTTGGAATTTGCGCAGGAACTCAATGAGACCGCCCGAGAATTGCCGCACGAGCTTCGGCGAATTGTTTTCCAAATCAAAAGCGGGCAGGCGCGTCTCAACTTCCATCATGAGGGTTTGGAGCCAGCCTCGAATGCGTTGGAACGTTCAGCCAATCGCCTTGCCTTTGCCGTCGTCGTGGCCTCGCTCATCATTGGCTCATCGCTCATTGTCCATTCCAAAGTACCTCCGATGTGGGGCGACGTGTCGGCGCTGGGCCTTCTGGGTTACGTCCTGGCAGGAATACTGGGCTTTTGGCTACTGATCGGAATTCTTCGGCACGGAAAAATGTGAGCCGGGCCATCCCGAGGTAAAAGGTCTACTTTTTTCTGGAGTGTTTTTAGCAACGTCCTTTCCGCGGAGCGTCGAGAATTCAAATCTTTCTCAATTCTCGCTCCATGAAGCGGTAGGCCTCTTGCCTCATTTCGGGCGGAAACCGGTGCGGCGAATCGGGATGGACAACCACCAACCGATTCGTTCGGCCCAGGGCTTCGTACTGAGGTCGGATCGTGGCCACCACTCGATCCACACTCCGCCACTGGAAGTTGCCGTCGTGAAGCGGCGCATTGACCCACACCGCCCGCGGGGCAATGGCCGCAAACACCTCGGGGAAGTCGAAGGGCAGGTCCGACAATTTGCCGCGATACGCCGCCATCCGCGGCATATACCGCAGCTGACACCAACCCCGCTCCGCCTGCCACACAGCGGGATCGCCGCCGTAATAGTCGCGGAAAGAATCAAACCCACAGCTCGTCACCACCACCCGGATGCGTTCATCAAAGGCCGCCGTAAACAATCCGTTGTGCCCCCCCAGCGAATGTCCAATGGAGGCAAACCCATTGGTGCGCACATAGGGCAGCGCCGCCAATAAATCTAGCCCGCGAATATTATTCCAGACTGCTTTTAAGCTCCCGCTTTCCCAGCCCAGAGCTTTGATATCGGGTTGATAATTCGCCAGCAAAGTATAGGGCGGGGCGAGTACCACGAATCCGCGCAGCACCAATTCAACCCCATATTCATCATCCGGCGAGTGCCCCAGACCCACCACCACTTTTTGGCCCGCCGAATGGGTTTGATGCAACGCCAAAACCGCCGGATACCGTCGCTGAGAGATTCTCAACGCCTGCTTTGGGATCAGCAGGTAAGCGGGCACTCGATCACCTGGCTCTGCCTGGTACGTCAGCAAGCGTCGGACATAGGTGCCCTCGTCGGTCTCACTTTCAATCCTTACGTCAAGCGCGCACCGCTTTTCGGGTCCCGGCAATCGGCCCATGACCGTTTGCATTGCGTCGAGCGCCGCCGCCCGCGCCCGATTTGCGCGGAAAATCCTGGTCGGGGCCTCGCAGGCCACCAACCCAATCACTAGACCCAAAACCGCTGAGCGAAACCGATGTTGCACGCGCTCAACTCTCCACTTCGATGGCTCCGTTGACAATCTCTGAAAGGTCAATTCACTCCCTTGACCTCTTCCCTTTGTGCCTTAGTGCGGCTGGACCTGCCACGGGCAGACGCGTGGACGGACATCCAGTTGCGCGGCGAGGGGCAGGACGACGGACTATTTATCGTTGCGTTTAAATCTTTCGAATCGCAACCTGCCTGTCCTCTGTTTTTCCCGCAGACCGCTCTCCGAGGGCCACTCAGACGACGCCTTACGGCATCCACCAGAGCGCCCGTGATTAGAACGGAGCCTCTTGGGGCTAATCGCAAAAAAAAGCCATCGAAATAACGGTGGCAATCCATTTGTTCCTCGCTTCTCGTTTGGACTGGCTTCCTAAAACGCACATTTGTAATTCATCTTTTTCCCAAGCAGTTTTAAGTTAATGGCCATGAAGATGTCCCTTGTCCCAATTGCAGTGCTATTGGCCGGTTGTGGCGGGCGGCTGTCCGTCGCGCCGGGCTCAGTGGATGCGGCAGCGCATCCCGTGATGAGGGCGTGGCTGGGCAAGACCCCGATTCTGGACGGGGTCATCACCCCAGGTGAATGGGATGACGCAACTTCCTTTTCCGGTGGACGAGGCTGGACTCACACGTTTTCACCCACCACGGATGATGCTGATTTATCCCTGCGCGGATGGGTCAAGCATGACGGGCAAAATGTGTATTTTGCATTTCAAGTCTTCGACGACGTGCTCTACGGAATTGATACTCCACGCTGGTTGCCCGATGAAAACCCCAAAGCACACGAGCTAACCCAGGACGGCTTCCCCTGGTTTGGCGACGAAATCGAGATTCTGATCAACGCTCGGCCGACGGGTCGGGAGGCTCAAGGATTGGAGTGCGCCGGGAACGGATCAAGCTGGCAGATGGTCTGCAATCTCACCAAGTCGCGCCTGGGCGGAGTGGGCGTGGGTGGCTTGCTTGAGGGCGAGCCTCGATCCAATGCTGAAGCTTGGAAAACTTATCAGGAATGGATTCTAACCGGTGCGATGAAAGCAGTTGCGAAACCATTGGCTAGGCCCCAAAAAGGGTATGTGATCGAATGGATGATTCGTCCAGATCCTTGCTTGGAAGTGCGCCCACATGTGTTCTGGCAGCCACGGTTGGGTGAAACCCGGCTGGGATTAAATCTGGCTGTGGGAGATCTGGACGAGAAAGAGCGGGGCCGCGGAAACTTTGGTTGCTTTCATCATGAAGACTGGTGGTCGGGCGAGCCCAAAACGCGCACGCAGTTGAACAATTTCGGATCGCTCATCCTCATGCCAGGACACCGGAAGTAGGAACCGGAACAGTTCGAAGCCGGTGCATCCGACCCCTTGAAAACAAGGGACAGGCCGATTGAAAGATGGAAGCGAGCAACCGAGAGCGAACACTCACCTCGCCGTCGCCGCCCAATGAACTCGATACTTAATTCCGTCGGGATCGACAATTTTCATCGCCTGAGATTTGGTGAAATCGTGATATAACGTTCCGACCTGCCCGGAAATCTCATCGTAGAGCAGCATTTGTCCTTGAAGCGGCTCGGGACGGCCCGAGTTGGGATTCCGCCCCGGCTGCACATTCATCATTCCACGACTCACGATTTATTTGAGTCGCCACGGCCATTGCTGATCCGCGGCATCCCCGCCATTCGCATCGGCCTCAGCTGCGCGGCGGAACGGAAACTGGCAATCGCCTCGCCCCGCCGACCGAGCGCCAATAGAAGTTTCCCCGCCCGCAGATGCGCCTCCGCCATGAGCATGGCGGCATTGCGCGGAGCCGGAACGGCCGCACCATTTTCCGGAAGTTGGTCCGGCCAAAGTGCGGTAAATAGTTGACGGGACTCGAACCCCCGAGTCATCCGCCGCGAAGAGGCGCTCACGGCCTGAACGTGCTCCAATGCGGCCGTCTGATTGTTTGCTCATCGGCTCGGTCGGTCTGGCCGGACTGGGCTGTCTGGATGCTTCGGATTGGCCCGAACCCCGTCTTCGAGCACTCGCAGCCGATCCGGATAGACTTCGCCCGCTACCATGGCTGGAGAGCCACTCAACGCACCGCCAGCTTGGCTTGCCGATCCTAGCACCTGCAAAAATCACTTCACTGAGTTCTGGATGCAATACAAACGGGTGCCGCTGCGAATCAGCAACCGGGTGCCGATGATCGCCGGGGTCGCCAGGCACTTCAAAGGCCTCAGCGACGCGCGCAAAGGTCAGGGGAAACGCCATCGGCTGAACACCATTTTCGCGATCATTGCCTGTGCCAAGCTTTCCGGGAAAGCGGGCGGACACCGGGCGATTTACTGTTACGCCCGA
>JAYVTS010000398.1:0-15177 GCA_043788645.1 Verrucomicrobiota bacterium | reverse complement strand
AGAAAGTGCCGGAGTGCCCCGCAAAGATGGGGCGTATCGCCCTCCCCAGCCGCATAAAGTTCGGTGCGATTGCAGGTGGAAAGCAGGGCCATTTCCGTGACCAATCCCGTTTGACGCAAGCGATCCAGAGCCGGCCTGATGGCGGTATCCGCGTAGGCGAATCGTTCGCGAATGGCGACCGCCGCGGAGCGATGATTCAGGCCGAGAATGACAAAGGCCATGTCAAAGTGATCGACCTAAAGCCCCGAACCAGCCGGAGCCGCTCATCCGAGGTTCGATAGGACGAGTGATCCGAGCCCTGCTCGGGGGACGAGGCCCCGGAGAATGAAGGCCGGAGAGTTGATAAACACCCCAAAACGTAAGAAGAAGCACGGCGAAGCTCGCCACGGCTACCCAGGCAAAACGGCGTCCCCGTTGATCATATCGCCAGCGACCCAGCAGCAATCCGGCATAAACGAGCCAAGTCGCTGCGCTGTAGAGCACGAACGGGTCGGTACTGAGATAGGATCCGGTTGCCAGTTTCAGATACCGCATTCCGGCGATGAGTCCGCCGGAAAGCAGGAGCAATCCGGCGATCAGTAAGGTGCCCGTGGCCCCTTCAAGTCGGGAAATGGGCGGTAGCAATGAGAGTGCGGCTCGGGCCTTGTTCTGTTTTAAGTCTCGGGCCTGAGCTAGGTACATGACTCCGGCCAAAGCACCGAGGCCAAACGCACCGTAGGCGAGCAAAATGAGCGCGGCATGGGCGCTTTGCCAGGCGTGGTTGGCATTGAAATCGGGGCGGGGTCCTCGTGGTGGGTCCAGGGCGGGCATGAGCGCAAACACCCCGACGCCAAAGAGCAACGGTGCAACGAGAGCCCCTACGAAACGCAGTCGACTAAACAAACCCAGCCCTAAGTAGGCGGATCCAGCCGTCCAAAGAAGGAATACCGTGGCTTCATACAGGTTGTTGATCGGGCAGGCGTCCAGGCGGAATCCGCGCTGGAACATGGCCCAGGTGTGAAACATTAATCCGGCAAAGATGAGTGCATAGAGTGCCCGATTATCCCGCCGGAACCCGCGTTGCCACATGAGTACGGCGAACCCCGTTGCCACGCCATAAAGGCCCACCGCAAAGAGAAAGCACAAACGATCAGACGGCACCCCTGAAGCGTAGCTCACATTGAATCGGTCTGAAAGCGCCTTCGCGCTGGGCGGCCAGCGAAGGCACTGGCTGGTCCGAAATTCCCCGGGGCGGGTGCCGCCTCGGCACCCGCGCGCGACGTAGGGAGCGCGTTTCCGCGCGGGTGCATGAGATCGCACCCGAATCCACGCATACCCCCTTGCGTGCGGGGACCGGTCTAACATTGCCGTGACGAGCGTCGTACCAGGACTACGGGCCTGGGCGGGGATGAGCAGATCGAGCGGGCCGATAGGCGTCCCTGTCGCGTCCACCTCGGCGCGGAGATCCGCATCATTTAGGGCTGCATCCAGACGAAAGACGCTCACGCCGTGTAGCGATCGTTTCTCGTCCTTCCGAAACATCAGTGGGAAATTTTCTCTCAACCCTCAACCAAATCGTAACCCGACCGATAAATAATCGTCATCAGCGCAGGGTGCTGGATTCGATGTCGAATGATTTGACGAGAAAATTTGAACAAATCGTGAAACTTCCAGTCTGGATCGGTGTCAGAAATCGTGTACGAAGGTTCAGTGAAGGTTCTTTGGAAGATGTCAGGAAAGCCCCGATAGGCTGGATGCCTATTGGGATTGACGGCGAAGGGTGATCTGCCAACGTGAGGTCGTTCTTTGCGGTTGTTATTGGGACTGAGTTTTTCGTCGGTTGTGTCCAGTAATGCACAGGACCGACACCCGTTTTCCGAGTCGAAGTTGTTCAGCGGCTCGGGATTTCCACTAAGTCCCACATGAACTTTTTCTGATTATTCCCCGGGGCGTACGGTCATCCTCTGACTGGCGCCCCGGTTTTTTGATTCTCTGGCCCTGGTGGGCAACCACCAGGGCCATTAATCTATTTCTGTTCCCCCAAATTTGGGCGGCGTCCCGGCGTTAGCTTCACCGAAGCAGCTCGCCCAGCCGACGAATTCTGCCGGCGAACCCCGGGAAGAGTCGATTGTCGAGCAAGCGCAATGAATTCAACCTGGCTTCGATGAGCCGGTATCCCCTTCGCACGCGGTGGAATCAAATACCTTCCGTCCGGTTGAAGAATTCTAGCTTTAACATTATCGTTAAGTGTTAGAGCCGTAATTTCGTCGATTAATCGGTGTTTTAACGTGCCATCCTCAATGGGGAATCCGACTTCGATTCGTCGATTGAAACTCCGCGGCATCCAATCGGCGCTGGCGACAAAAATCTCGGGTTGGTGCGCATTGTCGAAGCGCCAGATCCGGCTGTGCTCCAAAAAGCGATCAATGACCGAGCGCACTGAAATATTTTCGCTTTGGCCGGGTACGCCGGGGCGGAGGCAGCAAATCCCTCGTACGATCAGATCGACTTTTACGCCGGCACGACTGGCGCGGTAGAGTGCATCGATGACTTCGCCATCCACCAAGGCGTTCATTTTGGCGACGATTCTGGCCGGCAGCCCATCGCGGGCGTGTTGGGTTTCCCGTTCGATCAACTGGAGAAGGCGGCTTTGAATCTCATAAGGCGCTACCAACAGCCGACGCATTCCTTGGAACCGACAGATTCCGGTCAGCAAATTAAACAAATCGGTGGCGTCTTCACCCAAGGCGGGTTGGCACGTCAAAAGACTGATGTCGGTGTAGAGTCGGGCGTTGCTGGGGTTGTAGTTGCCCGTACCTAAATGCACATAGCGCCGAATTCCATCATCGTCTGCCCGAACGACCAAGGCAATTTTGCAATGGATTTTGTAGCCAACGAGGCCCCAAACGACGTGGACGCCGGCATCCTCCATGGCTCGCGCCCATTTGATATTGTTGGCTTCGTCAAACCGCGCTTTCAATTCCACGACCGCGGTTACTTGTTTGCCCGCTTTGGCGGCATTCATCAGTGCGCCGACAATTCGCGGATCACCGCCCGTACGGTACAAGGTTTGTTTGATCGCCAGGACCTTGGGATCCGCCGCCGCTTGTTCGAGAAAATCCACCACCGACTCAAAACTCTCGTAAGGGTGATGCAAGAGATGATCCTGGCGCCGAATGGCAGAGAACAAATCCTCCACTCCTTGGAGACTCGCCACCGTGGGTGCGATAAACGGTTCATCGCGCAGTTCTGGCGAGTGATCGCCCTCGCAGATGGCCAGCAATCGGGTCGGATTCAGCGGGCCACCAATCAGATACAAATCTTCTTCGGCCAGTCCCAATCGAGTCTGGAGTTCACCGCGAATCTCCGGGGGCATGTCGCGATCCAGTTCGAGACGTACCGCATCGCCCGTGCGGCGATTGTGGAGTTCCTTTTCGACGGCCTGCAACAAGTTCGTGATTTCCTCTTCATCCAAGTACAGCTCAGAGTTCCGGGTGACGCGGAAGGCCCACCAACCTTCGATGCGGGTGCCGGGGAACAATTCCAGTAAGTGCAGCCCAATGAGATCTCCGAGGAATACATATTCCATTGCCCCATTGGTGCGGGGTAATTTCACCAGTCGGGGCAATCCACGCGGGACTTGAACGATTACGAGCCGGGTGCGGGTCTGCCCGTTCTGTTCGAGCGTGGCGCGGGTGATGAGGTTGAGCGTTTTATTGGCGATCTGGGGGAAGGGATGGGAGGGATCAATCGCTTGGGGAGTGAGCACGGGATGAACCTGGCGATGGTAATAGTCCTCGATCCAAGCGCGGTCGGTTTCGCTGAGTTGATTGGGTGCGTGAAATCGAATCCCGTGTTGCGCCAACTGGGGGACGAGTTGTTCACGCCAGCAGGAGTAAGCTTGATCCACCAAGCGGCGGACACGTTGTTCGACGGCTCGTAGGGTTTCGCTGGCGGTGAGCCCATCGGGTGAACGTTCGACCACGTCCGATTCAATCTGTTGCTTGAGACCGGCCACTCGCACTTCAAAGAACTCATCCAGATTCGAATGGGTAATTGCGAAAAACTTAACCCTTTCCAGCAAGGGTGTGTTGGGGTCCAGGGCTTCGTCGAGCACGCGTTGATTGAATTCCAGCCACGAGAGTTCGCGGTTTAAGTACGGCGATGCGGGGTTGGCTTCGATCCCGGTGGTGAAGCCCGGAGCGGTGACTTGCTCGGCTGGCGGAACCTCGGTCACGAGAGTTCGAGCCGCAGCGGAACGGAGGCGGATTTTCTTCGGCATAGCGCGAGCCGCGATCATAAGGGGGAGGCTCAAACAGGCGAGTTACAAAATTCAAGATTTCGTTCCTCCCGTTTCCGGGTGTTTCGGAAGGACGAGTTCCACGAATCCAGCCTGACACCGGTCACTCAGTCAGCGGGGTTCATCACGCTTCCCGACCCCTCCTTGTCCGCCTCCGCTCACGCCTTAGTGTACGTCGGACAATGACTTTGGATTTTACCAAAATGTCGGGCGCAGGGAATGATTTCATTCTGGCCGACGACCGGTCGGGACAGCTCGGGGGCCTCTCCCGACTTCAAGTCGCGAAACTATGCCATCGCCAGTTCGGCATCGGTGCCGATGGCCTCATGCTGCTAGTCCCCTGCCTCTCGGGCAAAGCGGATTTTGCGTGGCGATTCTTCAACAACGACGGGTCCGATGCAGAAATGTGCGGCAACGGCGCTCGTTGTTTCGCTCGGTTCATCCAACGATTAACCGGTTGGACGAAGCCTCTTCTCACCTTCGAGACCGTCGCAGGCGTGATTACGGCCGCCTTCCACGGGGACCTCGTCACCGTTAATCTCACGCCGCCTCACAGTCTCAAACTGTGCGAAACCGTGCCGACCAACGGCGGGACCTTGGAGGTCAGTTCGCTCAACACCGGAGTGCCCCACGCCGTCGTGTTTGTGCCCGACGCAGACCAAGCCCTGGTACAAGCCCTCGGAGCCGAACTTCGATACCACGCCCACTTTCGACCATGGGGGACCAACGTGAATTTTGCCGAGGTCAAAGGGCCGAACTTCATTCGCGTGCGCACCTACGAACGCGGGGTCGAAGGCGAAACCCTCGCCTGCGGGACTGGGGTCAGTGCGGCCGCGATGATTGCGGCAAAAATGCACGGGTTTAAATCTCCAGTTCGTGTCCTGGTCCAGGGGGGCGATCAACTGGAAGTGGCTTTCAACGAAACCAACGGGCAGTTCGGCGACGTGAAACTCACCGGTCCGGCGACGTTCGTCTTTGACGGCCACCTCAGCCTCTAAAGTTCTGATGAGTTTTCAAATGAGGCACCGGCTGCCCGGGCGCGGTCCATGAAATATCTTCGAGCCGCACTCTGCTGGATTGCTTGGGCGACCCTCTGCGTCGCTCATGGTCCTTATCACGAAGAGATGATGGATCTCACCGCAGTCTTGGAAAAGCATCCCCACGATCTCACCGCATTGCTTCGGCGCGGAGAACTTTTCCGGGATCATGCTCGGTACGGCGAAACCAATGACCTCGCGGCCGCCCGGTCCGATTTTCAACGGGTACTCGAACGGTATCCCCGGAACGTTTCGGCCCAGTTAGGCTTGGCGAGAGTGGAGGCGGATACGGGGGCCTTTACCCACGCGCTCAATCGCCTCGAAGCCCTGTTGTCCGTGAGCGAGCAGGTCGTCTCTGCGCATCTCTTGCGGGCGGAAATCCTCGTCCAATGCGGGCAATCCGAGCAGGCCGTGGCGGCGTACAGCGAAGGCTTGCGACGCTTGAAGGAACCTCGCCCAGAAACTTACCTCGCCCGTGCCCGCGCTCAACTCGTGGCCGAACCCACGAATTTTTCCGCAGCGTTGTCGGGTCTCGACGAAGGGATTGCTCGCCTGGGTCAGGTGCCCGGGCTACAATTGTTGGCGCTCGACCTCGCGACCCGGGCGGGTGACTTCGAGGGGGCGTTGCAACGACTCGATCAACTTGCCGCCACCTCTGAACGCCAGGAAACCTGGCTCGCTCGCCGCGGTGATTTACTCCAAGCCGCGGGCCGGTTTCAAGCGGCCCGGGCCGCTTGGGCTCAGGCGCTCGGTGAACTAGGCCGCCTCCCCGAACGGCTTCGGGGCACTCTCGCCCATCGCGAACTCCATGAATCGCTCACCTCGAAATTAGCCGACAAGTTTGCCGTTCAACCCCCGCCCCCGCAGTTTCGCATTCCTAACCCATGATTCGTTTGGCCCACTTTCTCCGAGTTCTTGGACTTGCACTCTGGGCATCCCGTTTGCATGGGGCTCCCAAATTAACTCGGGGTCCTTACCTCCAACTGCCCACCACAAATTCCATGGTCATTCGGTGGCGGACCGATCGAGCAGCCAAAGGCATGATCCACTACGGCCTGAGCCAGGATAACCTCACCAATCAAACGGATCACGCGGGGCAACTGACGGAACACATTGTTCAACTCACCAAACTCAAGCCCAATACCCGCTATTGGTATTCTCTGTGGACGGAAACCAATCGCTGTTTGCTGGCCGCAACCAATGCCTGTTCCTTTGTGACTCCGCCGATACCGGGGACCGTGCAGCCGACCCGTATCTGGGTGATTGGCGATGCGGGCACCGGGATCAAGGCACAAGCCGCTGCCCGGGACGTTTTCTACGCGGAACATCGTCGCTTTCCGGCCAGTGCTTGGCTGCTCCTCGGGGACAACGCCTATCCCGCCGGGACCGACGCTGAATTTCAAAGAAATCATTGGAATGTTTACGCTTGGATTGCGCGCCAGGTCCCGATCTTTCCGGCTCTGGGCAACCACGACGCGCTCCACGCAGATTCCCCCACGCAATCTGGGCCGTACTATGATATGTTTACCCTTCCCACGATGGCCCAGTGTGGAGGCCTCCCTTCAGGCACGGAAGCGTATTATTCGTTCGACTGGGCAAATGCCCATTTCGTGTGCTTGGATTCTGAAGATACGGATCGCGCCAAAAACGGCGCCATGGCCGAATGGCTGCGCGCCGATCTCTCCGCCACGGATCGAGAGTGGTTGATTGCCTATTTCCATCATCCGCCTTATACAAAAGGTTCGCACGATTCAGATAATAAGGACGACTCCGGAGGTCGCATGAAAGAGATGCGGGAGAATTTCCTCCCGATACTAGAAGCCTACGGCGTGGATCTCGTCCTAAGCGGACACAGCCACTGCTATGAACGGAGCTATCTCTTGGATGGTCACTATGGTGAATCGAAGACACTCAAACCCGAGCACTTCAAAAGCCGCGTTTCCGGTCGCCGTGACCTGGATGGCGAATACGAAAAACCGGCCGGATTAACGCCGCATCAAGGCACGATTTATCTGGTCGATGGATGCTCAGGACACGCGACGGGCGGGCGACTGAATCACCCTGCCATGTGGGTTTCGCTCAATAAAGTGGGCACCGTTGTGCTCGACCTTGATGGTCTTGAACTCAAATCCCGCTTCCTCACCGACCATGGGGATCTTCAGGACTATTTCACCCTGCGAAAACGGTAGTCGCAGATCTCTAGAGTCCGGTAGAATCAGGCTGAGCCGACTTTTTGGGTATTTTCTTGAGAAACCTCCCGCTCCTAATGAATTTCTATGACGCGCACAATCATTTGCAGGATGATCGTTTTGGCGGACGGCAAAATGAATTAATCGCGGCTTGTGATAAAACGGGTGTCAGACGCATGGTCGTGAATGGCGTGTGGGAGGGCGATTGGCCGCAAGTTCTCGCCTTGGCGCGCGAAAATAAAATCGTCCTGCCGAGCTTTGGCTATCATCCGTGGTATCTAGCCGCAAGAACGGCCGGTTGGCTCGAAAATATAGAAAAATTTCTCGATGCGATTCCCAGTGCGGTCGGGGAGGTCGGCCTCGACCGATGGAAGCCAGACTTGGCTTACGCCGGTCAAGAAGAGGCTTTTCTGGCGCAACTTCGGCTCGCGGCGGTGCGGGATTTGCCCGTGACGATTCACTGTTTGCACGCGTGGGGTCGGATGCATGAATTGCTGCGGGATCAGCCGCGGCCAACGTGCGGTTTCGTGCTCCACAGTTTTGGCGGGCCATCGGAAATGATTCCTGCGTTAGCCAAGCTCGGCGCGTATTTTAGTTTCCCCGGTTATTTTTTGAACGAACGGAATCGGCGTCAGCGCGAAACCTTCCGGCAGGTTCCCGCCGACCGTTTGCTGGTCGAAACGGACGCACCAGACCAGCCCTTGCCGTCCGGGGAAAATCTATTTCCACTCGCCGGCGCGACCGGTCAGTCGTTGAACCATCCGGCCAATCTCGCGGCGGTTTATGCGGGGTTGGCGGATTTTTTTGGAGAGCAGACTGAATCTTTGGCTGCGCGGGTGGCGGAAAATTTCCAGCGCCTATTTGGCGTTCTCTGAGTTCTTTTGCGGCGATTTCAACGTCGGCAAGTTTTAAGATGAATCGCCACGAGTAGACGCCAAGGACGCGAAAGAAAAGCGGCCGTCCTTTGCTAGCGCCCCCTTTTGGGTTCGGTGCGTTCTTTTATGGCGATTCCAACGTCGGAAAGTTTTTCAGCTGAATCGCCGCGAGAGAACGCAAGGAACGCGAAAGAAAAGTGGGGAATGTGAAGTCACGCGGGCAATCCTCGCGGCGGGCTAGGACAAGAAAAAATTTCGCACCCCCCGCTTTGCTTTCTCATCCTTTCGGCCATGAAACTCGTACTCAAAATCCTTGGCGGACTCGCCGGAGTCGTCCTGCTCCTCGCGTTGCTGTCGTTTTTTCTCCCGAGCCAGTATCGCATCGAGCGATCCATCGTCATCCAGGCGAAGCCCGAACAGGTGGTCGCACAGATCGCGGATTTGCGGGCTTGGAAAAGCTGGGGTGCCTGGCAGGAACGCGATCCTGGAATGAAGCTCAGTTATTCGGAGAAGGCGACAGGCGTCGGCGCGTGGTCGGCCTGGGAAAGCAAAAAAGAAGGTAACGGCAAGATGACGATTACGTCGCAAACGCCGACAAAAGTAACCTATACGCTCGAGTTCCCTGAAATGGGCATGTCTTCGGTTGGGACGATGGAAATCAACTCAGACAAGGATGGCGTACACGTCGTCTGGACCGATGCAGGCGATCTCGGCCTGAATCCGTTACATCGTTGGTTTGGCCTCTTCCTCGACAAACTGATCGGGCCGGATTTCGAACGAGGCCTGTCAAATCTTAAAAAAAATGTTGAGAAGTGAGTTCGCCGATTTCAGCGCGGACGCATGCACTGCGGATTCAAAATAAGTAGATCTAAGCAGATAAGTTTTCACTGAATAGACGATCCAATGAGTCATGAGTTTAAATAAACTTTCAACCCTTTGGTCTATTTGGTGCAGATTTAAATAAACCAACGAGCTATTTGTAAGAAGGACCTCGGATACTCGGGCTTTCACTACGCCCCTTTTTTCGCGCTCGTTGAAAGCGCGAAGTCGTTTGACAGCAACAATAAGACGGTCGATTATTTATGAATCGCTATCCTCGGCAACGCAAGTTTCCTTTGCCCGGGAGTGTCAAATCATGAACGAGAGCCCTTCCAGGGAGAACGGCCGCCCAACGGTCACGATCATCCTGATTGTCTACAACCAGGAGAAATACGTGCGCCAAGCCATCCAGGCTGCGTTCGCTCAGACCTATTCGCCGCTGATGATCGCGATCTCCGATGATGCCTCCATCGACTCGACCTTTGAGATCGTTCAGGAAATGTGCGCTGCTTATCGCGGCCCCCATTCGGTGTCCTGCTCTCGCAACGAGGTGAATCTCGGCATCTCGGCCCATGTCGACTCGGTGAACCGGAGGGCGCAGGGCGAATTGATTGTGGCTTGTGCGGGCGATGATATTTCCGTGCCGCACCGGGTTGAACGACTGGTCGAAGCCTATCTGCGCAGCGGACGTCGATCCCACTACTTCTACTCCATGGTGCGGGAAATGAGCGAATCCGGCGAACTCGGTAACGACTTCCAGAGCCCGGGCGCTGGCGCGGCGAAAAGTAAGCTGCGTTGCGCCTTGTCCATTTTTCCCTTGGCGATCGGTGCGTCCCAAGCGTGGACCAAGCATTTCGTTAATGCGTTCGAGCCGATGCGGCCTAGCGTCTGGGCCGAGGACCAGATCTTCGGATTTCGCGGCCTGTTGTTGGGGCCAGTGAGTTTTATCGACGAACCCCTGGTTTTCTATCGTAATGCTTCGGGCGTCTCAAACATCACTACCGGAATCTCGTTCAAACGCTACCTGCGCAAACAGGTAAATCGGCTGGCGATCTTCCCGCAACGCGCCTCGGATGCCTTTGCCATGAAGGAGCGCATCCTCGGGTGCGTGATCCTCGCGAAGTTCGCAGTTCTGGTGCTTCTCTTCCCGTTGAGCCCATTCTTTTCGATGGTGCGAATTTGGCAGATGAAGCGGCGTTCTCATTCCAATTTGCTTTCAGGATGAGGCGCGCGGAACGGAAGGGGCAAATCCGCAGGGATCAGTGCCGGACGCACACGCACGCCAGCCGGACTAATCTGCCTTTCGCATTAATTCCTGCCCCGCTTCCCGGGCCAAGTTAATAAACGTTTCCTCAGGGAGCGTCAGACGTCGGGAACGCCAGGTGAGGACACCCCAGGTACGTTTCAGCTTTCGTCGGCCAAGCGGCAGGGCGACGAGGGAGCCATCCTTAATCTCTTTCGCAGCGACCCAAGGCGCGAAAATAGCGACTCCCAAATTGAGTTTCACCAACTCACGAATCGCCTCCATGCTACCGAGTTGGATGGGCGTATTCAAGACGATGCCTTCCTCTCGAAAATAGGCCTCAATAAGCCGGGAAGTTTGACTTCCTTGGCTATAGTTAATCATCGTTTGTTTTGAAATCTCATCCCGCACGGCCGTGCCCGAGTGCGCCCACGGATGTTGAGGAGCAGCCAAAAAACACAGTTCATCCGTAAAGAGTGGCACGAATTCAAAACGATCATCCGATTTCATTTCTAGCGCCAGTGCCAGGTCCACGCGTCCGCCTTCAAGCAGTTCGGGGACATCACCGGCATCGCCTGGTTCAATCGAAATCAGACTTTGAGGAAAGCTTTCCTTGAATTCGCGGAGGACCGGCGGCAACAAGCTCACACAAAGCGTCGCCGGGGCGGCCAAACGAAGCCTGCCACGGCCCCAACGCCCCAAATGCTCCAATTCCGTACGGGCCGAGAGCATTTCGCTCATCACTTTCTCGGCATGCTTCAAAAGATGCTCCCCGGCTTGGGTCAACATCACTTTCTTGCCCATCCT
Source organism: Verrucomicrobiota bacterium (assembly GCA_043788645.1). Taxonomy (GTDB): domain Bacteria; phylum Verrucomicrobiota; class Verrucomicrobiia; order Limisphaerales; family UBA9464; genus CANIZL01. The sequence goes on along the minus strand of JAYVTS010000398.1, from coordinate 3,928 downwards.
GTCTAAAAGCCGACACCCCACATCTCCCTCCAGAGCCTTCATGGAATGGCTTACCGCACTTTGCGTAAGAAACATCTCCCGTGCGGTCTGCGTGAAGCTCCCGGTGCGTGCCAGGATGACGAATGCTTGTAATTGCCTGCTATCAAGTGGTCCCTTCATGAATGAATATGGTTCATTTTAAACCCAAGAACGTTCATTAGCAGTCATAGTGCCGATTGGCCGGATCGGCATCGTTTCGGCTAGGTGGTGTTCAGAAATGTTGATCACGACCACCGCGGCAACCCGAAGATCCCCCATTCGTTTGGGCTATGTGCCTCTCAACGATGCGGCACCTGTGCTGGTGGCGGCTGAACAGGGTTACTTTTCACGACACGGCGTCGATGTTCGACTCAGTCGGGAGTTGGGTTGGGGTGCAATTCGAGATAAACTGGCCTGGGGCGAATTAGACGCCGCCCAGGCCCCGTGTGCGTTGCCTTTTCAGCTGAGGAGTTGGCTGCGCACCCCTGCCAACGACGCCGTGGCATCCGTGGTGCTATCACTGAATGGTAATGCCATCACGCTTTCGGAAGCGTTATGGAAGGAAGGAGTGCGGGATGTTTTCAGTCTGAGCCAACATTTACGGAGCCATCGCCAAACCTCCCTGACCTTTGGCGTCGCATCCACCTCCACCCATTCCTTTCTTTTGCGCCAATGGTTGCGCAGCGGAGGGATTAATCCAGACACGGACGTTCAATTAGTGGTGGTGCCGCCCCCGCAAATGGCGGCTAACTTACGGGATGGCCACCTGAACGGGTTTTGCTCGGGGGAACCGTGGAATTCCGTCGCCGTCGCGGCCGGCAACGGGTGGGTCGTGAGCACGAGTTCTGATTTAGAGCGGCGGCACCCGGAGAAAGTACTCGCCGTCGGCGGAGAATTCACTCGGCATCGACGAGCGGAAGTTGTCGCTCTCACGGCTGCGCTGTTGGATGCGTGCGCCTTTTGTTCCGACGCAGCCAATCGCGACGGAGTGGTTGCACTCTTGGCTCGGCGAGAATATCTCAATCTGCCGACGGCAATGATTCGAACCGGTTGGGCGGGCGAATTTGAATTGGGCCACGGACAGCGGGTTCGTTTACCCGAATTTATTGTGTTTTCAGGGGACGGAGCCAACGAACCCTCCGCGGATAAGGCGGCGTGGGTTGTTCAAAATCTGCTTCCACCCGACGCTCGCCCCAACTTTCCGCCGCTGGAACTCGGACGGGTTTTCCGGCACGATCTCTATCACGAGGCCCAAGCCCTCGCCCTTTCCGTTTCAAGCCATCCCAAATCCAATAAAAAAGTCCATGAGTCTCTCTCTCAAAAACAACTCGCCACAGTTTAATTCAACCCGCCGATCCTTTCTGAAACAGAGCGCCATGGGGGCCGTTTTGGCGGGACTCCCGCTCGGCTGGACAGGCCGCGTCTTCGCTGATGACTCCCCAGAGACGACTTCTCTGCGCTTCGGAATAATCGCGCTCACCGATTGCTCCCCCCTTGTCATCGCTCACGAAAAAGGACTCTTTAAGAAATACGGGATTACTTCGAGTATTTCAAAAGAGGCCAGCTGGGCCGTCATTCGTGACAAGCTACAAACCGGCGAGAACCAAGCCACCCACATGCTCATTGGAATGCCCATTGCCTCCACGATGGGGCTGATGGGCTCCGCTAAAAAGCCGATGTGCTTTCCGTGGATGCTCAATCGCAACGGTCAAGCCATCACTCTTAAAGCCGAATGGGCCGGCAAAGTCAAAGAAGATCCCAAGGCTCTCAAGCCGTTTGTCGATCAGGCGAAACGTTTAGGTGAACCGCTCTCGTTTGCGATGACGTTTCCGTCCGGCACTCACGCGATGTGGATGCGGTATTATTTGGCCGCCGGGGGCATTAATCCGGATAAGGACGTCAATCTCATTACCGTACCACCGCCTCAAATGGTGGCCAATATGAAGGTCGGAAAAATGGATGGTTTCTGTGTGGGCGAACCCTGGAACGCCCGGGCCGTCGTCGATAAAATCGGGTTTACTAGCATCACAACCCAACAAATATGGAAGGATCATCCCGAGAAAGTCTGTGCATTTCTATCCGAATTTGCCGACAAAAATCCAAAATCTGTGAAAGCGGTCTGCAAAGCACTGCACGAAGCGTCCGTGTGGCTCGACGATTTAGGGCATCGCCCCGAACAATGCGACATCATTAGCAAACCCAGTTACGTGAACTGCCCGAAAGAAACTATTTTGGGTCGACTCCTGGGCGATTACAACTATGGGGACGGACGGATAATCAAGGATGAAAACTATATGATCTTCAGTTCTCGTAATTGTAACTATCCGCAGCCGAAATACGTCGGCTGGTGGCTCACCCAGTTCCGACGATGGGGCCTGGTGACTGGGGCTCCCGACTATGCCGGTATTCCAAGCAAAATCGCCCGCACCGACCTGTACGAAGAAGCCATGAAAGAGCTGGGTTACACCCATGCCGGCCGGAACGATGAGGCCGAGACCCTCGTTGATGGCGTTCGATTCGATCCCCAAGGGGACCTAGAAGCCTACGCCAAGGGTTTCGCCATTCATTCACTCAAAGGCTAAGATCCGTGGTGAGCGAATCGCCCTCATCACTCGTAACTCACTCACCGCTGATCACTCGCCAATCATTTCCATGACCCCAAAACGTCTCGTTGAACTGCTGCTGTATCCCCTCGTTGGGATCGGCATCAGTCTGTTGCTCTGGCAAGTCATTTCCGGTTCCACCGTCATCAAGCGGGCCGCCGATGGGGCCTCCGAAGAGGTGAGAGGCGGTCTAATCCCTGATTTGCCCGGGCCCGTGGTCACCTGGGATAAAACAAAAAAATACATCCTGAAACCCTTTGAGAAGCGGGAGGAACTCGACCAGGGCGTCCTGCGATTTACCTGGTATTCCCTGATGATCGTGGGCAAAGGGTATTTTCTGGCGCTCTTGATCGGCACTCCGATCGGATTCTTACTCGGGCTATCCAAAATGTTCAGCCGGATGTTTGACCCGATTATTCAAATTTTGCGGCCGGTCTCTCCGCTCGCATGGATGCCTCTGGGAGTGGTCTTGTTCAGCGGCACCGGCAAGGCCGCCAATGAATTGGGAGCCCTCTTTACCATCGCTGTCTGTTCGATGTGGCCCACGGTCCTCAATACCGCCGTCGGTGTCCGCGCGATTCCACAGGATTATTTAAACGTGGCCAAAGTCCTCAAACTGTCCCGAACGACCACTCTCTTCAAAATTCTGATTCCGGCGACCTTGCCGTATATGTTTACCGGCTATCGTTTGAGTCTGGGCATCGCTTGGTTGGTCATCGTCGCTGTAGAAATGCTCACCGGCCGTATCGGCATTGGTAATTTCCTTTGGAATGAATATAACAACGGGCTCTATACGAGCATTATTCTATGCATTTTGACCATCGGATTGGTCGGATTTGCTCTGGATCAAGCAATGAGCCTTTTGGAAAAACGCTTCAAATCTGTCTAAAATATGGCATTTCTCGAACTCAAAAACATCTCGAAGCGATTCGGCGCTAACGAAGTGCTAGGCGACCTCTCCGTCTCCATCCATCGGGGCGAATTTGTGGCGATTGTCGGTTATTCCGGGGCGGGTAAATCGACCTTGATCAACCTCATCGCTGGTTTGATCCAACCCGATTCGGGCACGGTCACGCTGAATGATTTGGAGATTACGGGACCGGGGCTTGATCGGGGAATTGTCTTTCAGAACTATAGCCTGTTGCCCTGGCTCACGGTCACCGAAAATATCGCCCTGGCAGTGAATCAAGCCTTTCCCAATTGGTCCACGGCAAAAAAAGATCAACACATCGCCAAACACATCGCCCTGGTGAGTTTGACCCCGGCGAAGGATCGGAAGCCGAGCGAGCTTTCGGGAGGAATGCGGC
>JAYVTS010000397.1:0-12581 GCA_043788645.1 Verrucomicrobiota bacterium | reverse complement strand
CTCAATCTTCCAGCGGGCGCGGCCCGAAGCCGCTAAGTCGGCGACATTTTGCTCGGTGCTCGGCCAGTCGGTGATCCAGGCATTGCGGTAGAGGATTTCAATACTTAACCCTCGCCCAGTTGAAAAATGGGGTTCTATTTCCGAGTGTCGTGGCCGGGAAGATCCAGAACATTCTCTGCCGGTGACCGCCTCTTGGCTCATGCCTGACAAATTCCAGCTCCGCCGCCAAGTGCTGCTCCGACTCGCCGGGAGTCCTGCTGTGCTGGCGCCCGCGGTCCTGGGTGCCACGGCGGCCTTGGGTCTGTGGGCGCTGGATGGGAATCTCGGCTTGGGTCTCTTCGCCGCCGTGGCGGGAGTCCTGGGGAGTGTTGGCGCTCTGATTACCAAAGCCCTATTTGGCGGCCCAGACCTCCGTGCGGCGGTCGAACGCGAACTGCAACAATCAGAGGTACTTGACCAAGAATCCGCGCTCGATCAACTCGACCGAACGCTCGCAAACAGTGATCGCGATCCACGCCCCGAAGGCGCGCTTCGGGATTTACGGGCACTTCTTGCGTCATTTGAAAAGCTTGCCGCGAGCCCCGCAGGAACCCATTCGTTAGTGGCCACAGAAGTGCTTTCACAAGTGCGCTTGATGTCGGATCGTTCGGTCGCCTCGCTTCGTCAAACGGTTGAACTCCAAGTCATCGTCAGTCGGCTCAATACTCCGGCGGCGGCGTCTCCGTTGTTGGCGGAGCGGGAGCGGTTGCTCGCCGAAGTTCAAGCTACCGTACAGCAGCTCGGTCACACGCTAGCGGCCCTCCAAACGTTGGGTACCGAGACGGCGGGGTCCGATCTCCGGCAACTCCGCGCCGAGCTAGATGCTTCGCTCAATGCCGCCCGTCGCGCCGACGCTCGCCTGGAGGAAATGCTCGCGCCGCCGGTGACGGTCGCTCCGGAATCCATTCGAACTCCTTCTCAATAATCGGATTTCCGAACCATTCCCATTATTGGCACACTCGCCTTTCTCCCCTAAACCTACTTTTAAACGCATCACTGATTATGTTTGGAGCACTCTCTCGCTGGGCGAAAGCCCTCGGTTATTTGTTGACAGGCCAGATCGACGCCTCGCGCCGGGTCTTGGACCAAAATCCCCATGTCATTCGCGCCAAGTACGACGACATCGTGCGCCAAAAAGTCGGTCAAATACAAACCTACAAACAGGCTGTGGCGGGTTTGATTGCGCAGCAGGAAAACAAACTGGCGAAGATCAAAACCCTCACGGACGAGGTGGGTAACCTGGAACGTCTCAAGGCCGGAGCCCTCGGCAAAGCGAAACAAACGGTCGAACGCCTCAAAGCCGCCGGAAAGGACGATGCCGGGGTCAAGGCGGACGAGGATTACAAACGGTGCCTCGCCGCATACAATGACTTTAGTTCCACCCTCAAGGCGAAACAGGAGCAGATCGCGGAACTCGAACGAGACGTCACCGGTTATGCAAAAACGATTGGCGATCACAAGGTCCAATTGCAGCAGCTCTTGCGCGATGTGGAGAAGATTCGAGGCGAAGCCCACGAAACCGTGGCCGACGTCATTACCGCCAAACAGGAACGCGACATCGCCGATACCCTCGCTGGGATCGCGAAGGATGGGACCGCTGAAGAACTGCAGCGCATGCGACAAATGCGGCAGGAACTCAAAGCCGAGGCACGAATCTCGAAAGAGTTGGCCGGAACCGACACGAAAGTGCAGGAAGCGGAATTCCTCGAATACGCCCGACAAAATCAAAGTTCGTCCGAATTCGATGCCTTAATCGGTCTCGCCAAGGAATCCGGTAGTTCCGCCAAACCCGTGAGCGAGAAGCCCAATTCTCTGCCGGAGTAGGCGATCGGCAACAAGTCAGTCTTCGACTGCCTCTATCCATTTGTTACAATCTAATACTGTTATGAGAACTAAACCGTTCGATTCATCTCGGATCACCTTTGGGTTTTTACTGTCGCTTTTGTTGGGCGGCTGTAAGCCCAAGGAACTCCCGACTCCATCAGCCAGTAGCCCAGTTGCGCCTGCGGCCGCAGCCGCTCGCCCATCGGGTCCGATTCCCAGCTTCTCGCTGGCTTGGAGCGAGTACCCATCCTGGTCTGTTTTTGGCGTCGCCAGCCAAGTGAAATTGATCGACGGTGCAAAGGGGAAGATGGGCTCGCTCGAGCAAAAGTGGGGCGTCGATATTGAACTCAAGGAAGCCGAATATGATCCCTGCCTACAGATGTATGGCGCCGGCAATTGCGACGCCGTCTGCATTACCACTCTCGATGCTTTAAGCCCTGCCTTGTCTCGGGCTTCGGTGGTCATTTTACCCACATCCACCAGTGCCGGAGCCGACGCCCTCATTGTTTCAAGTGCGATTAAATCAGTGGCGGATCTCCGGGGACGTAAGGTTTTCGGCCTGGCCAAATCGGTGAGCGAATACTGTTTCATCCGCAATCTACAAGTGCTCGGGGAAAAGGAATCGGACTTTACGTTTAGCAACATGGACCCCGGAGCCGCAGCGGTGGCGATGCAACAAAAGCAGGCGGGTATTGATGCCATTATCGTTTGGAACCCATTCGTGCTCGAAACCCTGAACAAACGAAGTGATACGCGTGTGCTCTTCGATTCCACCACGATTCCGGGCGAAATCATTGACTCCGTGACGGTGGCCCAGAGTTCGCTGGACAAACCGGGTGGGGTGGCGTTTGCCTGCGCGTTGATTGATACCTATTACGCCGTGAATCAACGCCTTGCCGATCCCAAGCTTCATGACGACACCCTCGTGGCCATTGGCGAAAAATTTAGCCACCTGGATCTCGCGGCGATGAAAAAAGTGGTCGAGCAAACCAAGTTTTATGGGACACCGGAGGCGGGTCTCGCCGTGCTCACGGATGAACGCACCAAAACGACGATGGCAAAAGTCACCGCATTCTGTGTGAAACAGGAGCTTGTTAAGACGGCCCCCAAGATCGGCTACGGCGGGGCGGCGGAAAATCCGGGGGTGGTGCTGCGATTGGATCCGAGCTATATTAAAATGGTTACGGCCAGAAAATGATTGCCCTTTTTGCTCATCGTGGCTAGGCGCCGCCCAATCGTATGATTCGACGCCCGATCCAAGCGGCCACCGCGATGGCCCTCGGTCTATGCTCGGTCGTATTGTTGTTGCTGGCCTATACCTGGTTGGCTCATCGCCAGAAGCAGATTAACCCGACCGATACCACCATCCCGACCTGGAGCCAGCTTGCGGTCGGGGTACAGCAATTGAGCCTGCCCAATCATCGAACCGGTGAACGTTGGTTGTGGGAAGATCTCAAAGCGAGTGGCGGGCGGTTGGGATTAGGCCTTGGAGCAGGAGTGGTTGGGGGTATTTTATTGGGGAGGCTCATGGGCTGCCTGCGTGCGGCCGAAGCGTTCTTTCATCCCCCGCTCGCCTTCCTCTCTCAGGTGCCACCCACCGCAGCGTTGGCCGTGTTCTTCGTCCTCGCGGGTACGGGCCAATTCATGTACGTGAGCATGATTGCAGTCGGCATTTTGCCCGCCCTGGCGATGACTGTTTTCATTGCGGTCAAAGAATTTCCCGAGGAACTACAGTACAAAGCCTATACCCTGGGGGCGTCGCATTTAGAAGTGGTTTGGAATATCATTAGTCGGCAAGTCTTTCCACGCCTCATTGACGCCGTGCGGTTAAGTATTGGACCCGCACTCGTCTATTTAATTGCCGCGGAAATGGTGGTGGGCGATGTGGGCTTTGGTTATCGCATTCGGCTCCAAAGCAAACTGCTAAATATGAGCGTCGTCTATCCCTACCTCGCACTATTGGCTGGATTTGGTTTTTTTGCCGACTGGATCCTGTCTCGACTGCGGCAGCGCTGGTGTCCTTGGGCGGAAGGAGGCCGCGGGTGAGCGACCTCATTCTTGAACTGAGCGGAGTGACCCAGGCGTTTGGAGCCAAGCGCATTCTCCATGACGTCAATTTGCGAATTCCACGGGGCCAATTCGTTTCGCTGGTCGGCCCGAGTGGTTGCGGCAAATCCACCTTGTTCAGAGCCGTGGTGGGGACGCACCTCACTCAAAAGGGTGAAGTGCGGGTCTTTTCGGCCGGGGGCGCCTCGGAGGGAAAACGGGTGACGGGTCCGGGCCGTGATCGGGGGATTGTTTACCAAAAATATTCCCTTTTTCCCTTCTTAACCGCTCAGGAGAACGTTGCGATCGGATTAACCCTCGATACCACCACTCTTCCTTTTCGGTTGTTTCGGCCCTTCGCCTGGCGGCGAAAAAGGCGAGCGCATCTTGAGCAGGCTGCTGAGATGTTGAAAAGAGTACGACTGGGTGACGCGCTCAATCTCTATCCGCACGAACTCTCCGGCGGCATGCAACAACGGGTAGCTCTTGCTCAGGCCATGGTGTTGCAACCGGACGTCATCCTTCTTGACGAACCTTTTGGAGCCTTGGACGAGGCGACGCGGGAAGATCTCCAGTCCATGCTGCTCGAGTTAAATCGCCACAACCAAGCCGCCACCGCACGGGGCGAGGCCCCGCCGCTGACCTTATTAATTGTGACCCACGAATTGAACGAAGCCCTCTACGTGGGAGATCGAGTGGTCGGTCTTTCTCAGCATTGGGATTGGGCGGCGGATGGACATTCCGAATTCCCGGGAGCGACCATTATTTATGATCGACCGGCACCGATCAGCGCGATTAAGAGCGCCCGCGACTTCGACCAATTTAAGGCGCAAAAAGAGGAAATTCGGCGGGTGGTTTTTGAACCCAAAGTGAAAGTCCGCCGCGGAGAATTTGTTAACAGTTAATGTCTCTATGACGTCTCCTGATTTTGTCCGCGTCGCCGGCCGCATATTGAATTCCGGTCAAGCCCGGACGCTTTTGCTAACGGGTAATCTTCATGACCTCTTCCCGTTACCTCAACCTACTGGACTCGACTATGTCCCGCTCATCCCTTTCCTCGCTGCCACCTGGAATCTTTCGGACATTATCGTTGTTGTTTATGAATTGAATGCTCCGGTGCGATTCCTCCGGGACGGGGATGCCGAGAAGGTCCGCGATGCCTGGCTCCGCTGGCGGACGGGGCGCGATGCGAATCAACTCGCCATCGAACGAATGCTGGCCCCGGGCAAAGCCCGGGCCGAACTGGATTTGGCGGCCCAGTCCTACGACGACACTCTCCGCGCAGCCACCGGGAATCCGACGCTGGCCCTGGAATTCCTTCGACAATTATGCTTGTGCGCCCGGGGTGGACCCTCGGGCGGCCCGAGCTCGCGTCGCTTGCGGGAACGCCTGGTGATCTTGGTGGAAGGGGCAGATTTTCTTTTGCCCGAAGCGCCGGTCTCTCAGCTCAATGATACGGATCGTCATCGGGTTAGTATTTGCACGGATTGGTTCGGGGATCCGGGGTTTATGAACGGATTGGATTCGGTCGTATTATTGGCGGAATCTCGGAGCCTTCTCAACCAGCGTTTGGCGCGGCTACCGCAATTGCTCGAAGTGGAAGTGCCGGCACCCGACGAAGCCGCACGACTCGAATTCATTCGTGCTTTTCAAACCCGACTCCCTTCCAATGATCCCGGGGGGCTAGCGGGGGTGGCGATGGAATTGGCGACGGCGACGGCAGGATTGTCTTTGCACGCGCTCGGCCAATTGCTCCGGGGCGCTCAACATGATCGTCGCCCCCTCACTGCCGCGGATGTCACGGCTAAGGTAGAATCCTTTATCCAAAGCCAGCTCGGTGAAGACGTGGTTGAATTCAAAAAACCGACCCATACCTTTGCTGATGTCATCGGGAATCGACGGCTGAAGCAGTTTCTAAAGTCGGAATTCATTCCACGGATTCAAGCCGGAGGCAGCGACGCCTTGAGTGGCGCGGCTGTCTGTGGACCCATTGGCGGTGGTAAGACTTTTGTTTTTGAGGCGGTGGCGACGGAACTGGATTTGCCGGTATTGGTCCTCAAAAATTTGCGGAGCCAGTGGTTTGGTCAAACGGATGTGATTTTTGAGCGGCTGCGCCGGGTGCTGACCGCTTTATCGCGAGTGCTCATTTTCGTCGATGAAGCCGATACCCAGTTCGGGGGTGTCGGTTCAGACACCCACGAAACAGAACGTCGCTTGACGGGCAAAGTGCAGGCAATGATGTCCGACCCAGCTTTACGGGGACGAGTGGTCTGGTTATTAGTGACGGCGCGGGTTCACTTATTATCGCCCGACTTGCGACGTCCTGGCCGGGCGGGAGACCTCATTATTCCGGCTTTAGATCCTGAACCTGAGGACCGTGCCGACTGGTTGCACTGGGTGATAAAACCCGTTTGCCCCGGCGGATTGGATGAGGGAGGAATGGCCCAACTGGATGCGGCGACGGTGGGCTGGAGTGCGGCGCAATTTGCGGCCCTCAGGAATGAATTGAAAGCCAAGAGCCGGGTGAGTGGCCAGGCGACGTTATTGCTGGAAGCCATTTTGGCGGTTGTCAGCGATCAACTCTCACCCGAAATTGGTGACACCCGAAGGTATCAGACTCTCCAAGCACTGGTGAATTGCACCCGAAGACGTCTGCTACCGGACCCTACCGTACCCGAATCGCAGCGTCAGGAATGGAGAGAGGAGCTTCGGAGGCTCGAAAGCCGAGGCGTTCGTTGAACCCAGCCCAGTTTTGTTACCGACAACTTAACGTCGATTGACAATCAATTGGTGCCGATGATGACCGTTACCAGGACGTACTCTTGGAACGATTCGGCTCCGGCAACAGAGGTAAACGGAGTCAACTGCCAAGTTCAGACGGATTGGTGGGTCAATGACTTAAATGACGCAACGCGAGTTAAAGGTCCTGGCAACCGGGTACTGACGGATGCCATCGCGATTAGGCGCGTGCGATTTACCCAAGCCGCACGCCGAGATCAGTGAACGCGCTGCGGTTGATCCCGTCAAAAGCACGGGACCCAACCGCGGTCCGTGGGAGCGGTTCCTACGTTGGTGCAAGAACTCCGCCGTGGACCTATTTTTTGAGGAGTACTTATCGGCTGACATTAAGTCGTTTGCTTGCTACTTTCTAAAAATGAGCGCGTTCGCTTCACCGCAATTTGCCACCACGTCGATGCCCGATGCCCAAGGGCATTATGGGCCGTTTGGTGGTCGGTATGTGCCGGAAACCCTGGTTTATCCCCTTCAACAGTTGGAAGCTGAGTATTGGCGGGCACAGCAGGATCCGGCGTTCCAGGAGCGTTTGAATCGGTTGCTGCGGGAATATGTCGGGCGTCCGACACCGCTCTACTTCGCTGAACGTTTGACTCGGGAACTCGGTGGGGCAAAAATCTATCTCAAACGAGAGGATCTGCTCCACACCGGGGCGCACAAGATCAACAACGCGCTGGGACAAGCCTTGCTCGCTCAACGCATGGGCAAAACTCGCGTGATTGCGGAGACGGGTGCGGGTCAACATGGGGTAGCGGCGGCGACCGTGGCCGCACTCTTGGGATTTCAATGTACGATTTACATGGGGGCGGTCGATTGCGAACGGCAGGCCTTGAACGTTTATCGAATGAAAATGCTCGGGGCCGAAGTGATACCCGTTCACGCCGGCCAAAGGACACTCAAAGAAGCGGTGAACGAGGCCATGCGAGACTGGGTGACCCACGTTCGCGACACCCACTATATTCTCGGCACGGCGTATGGAGCTCATCCGTATCCAGTGATGGTTCGGAATTTTCATCGAGTAATCGGCGACGAAGCGCGTCGCCAAATCTTGGAGCGAGAAGAGCGATTGCCGGACTTATTGCTGGCCTGTGTCGGTGGCGGCTCCAATGCGATCGGCCTGTTTTATCCCTTCTTGAATGATCCCTCGGTTCGTATGATCGGTGTGGAAGCGGGGGGGCGTGGCATCTTGCCGGAACAGCATGCGGCCCGGTTCCACGGCGGGTCCCTGGGTGTCCTCCAGGGAACGCGGAGCTACATTCTGCAGGATGAACACGGGCAAATTCAATCGACGCATAGTGTCAGTGCCGGGCTCGACTATGCGGCGGTAGGGCCGGAACACGCTTGGCTCCATGACGAGGGCCGGGTCCAATACAGCTACGCCACAGATGTGGAGGCGTTGGAAGCGTTTACACGATTGGCCCGAACCGAGGGGATCATTCCCGCGCTCGAATCGGCTCATGCCGTCGCGGAGTGCTTCAAACAAGCCCAAAAAATGGCCCGGGACCAGATCATCATTGTGAATTTATCCGGTCGCGGCGACAAAGACGTTGCGCAAGTGGCGGCCAAGCTGGGGCTAAAAATGCCCATGTAAGCCATAACCCTACATGAGCCGAAGTAATGAACCCTTGATGAACGCGGATGAACGCCCGAGGAGAGCTTGGACCCCATTTTAGTTTTCGCCCGTGAATGATTTCAGTATTGAACTTCCTGTCCGGGTGTCCACTCTCTGGGGCGTGCCCCCGATTGCGGTGCTACTGATGGGTTGTTTCCTCGGTGTGGTCGGCGTGGGAGTACTTTTTGCATTCCTGATCCGACGGCATAACCGCGAGCAAGGCCTCCGTCGTCGACACAATCGGGCCGTGGATCAACTCACTCGGCTCACGTCCGCACGCCACCGAGTATTGCCCTACCCGCTTCCGCCACGGTGGTTGGCGGTGCGCTCTAGCAATACGGCTTATTTGCGCGAACTCCTCGGGCTTCGGACCACGGTCCCATGGGGTGAAGCCCTGACTCGGGCGCGGGAACGAACCCTCTTCATTTCAAATCCAGTCAATGGTTGGACTCTGCTGGTGGGTGGGGCCATTCCCGATCCGGCGCAGGATATTGATGCCTTGTTTCGATGCCTGACCCGTGTCTCAACCGACGTTGGAGAAGTTCAGTTTTTTGCCGGTGATCGAGTGCTCAACTTCCATGCCTGGGCGCGGCTGCGAGATGGACGCACCTTGCGGGCCTATGCGTGGTCGGGCGAAGTGCAGTGGAACGAAGGCTGGATGACTCTTGAGGAACGCCTTCTGGGTCTGCGGTGTCGAGGTTACGGTGAGGAAGTGGGCGCTTTGCGTTACGGTGAAATTCCCGCGGAACAGACGAACGCAGAGCGTGTCCCGATCCTCGCTCGCCGATGGAGTATTGATTTCGCGGCCGCCAGTGAAGTGTTGCTCGCCCAAGAAGGGGTTGAATCCGGCGGGGAAGAAACGGATGGCGAGAGCGATGGCGACGACGATGGGCATTTTGCTTGACACCTTTGGTTCCAATCTACCGTTGGGCGGCCGTATTGGTTTGTTGGCTTAGCCTCGTCTGTGCCGATCGGTCAGTAGCGGCCCATCCGCCCGGGTTGGTGATTGCCTGGGGCGACAATACTTATGGCCAAACAAACGTTCCGCCCGGACTGGGGAAAGTCATCGGAATCGCGGGAGGCTATTACCACACGCTGGCGTTGAAAGAAGACGCGACCGTGGCGGCTTGGGGCGGGAATTTCAGTGGACAAACCGATGTCCCGTCGGACCTGACCAATGTCATCGCGATTACTGCGGGGGATTTTCACAGCCTCGCGTTGAAGCGTGATCAAACCGTGGTCGCCTGGGGGGCCGGAAAAATATTTCGTCCTTCGGATTTGACCAACTTCGGACAGTCCATGGTACCGAAGGGCCTTTCTGGAGTCACGGCCATTGCGGCGGGCAGCGACTTTAGCTTGGCCTTGAAGACGAATGGCACCGTCGTTGCGTGGGGTTTCAATCTCTACGGCCAAACCGCCGTGCCGCCGAAAGCCACCAATATCGTGGCCATCGCAGCGTCTGGATATCACGGTCTGGCCCTCAAAGACAACGGAACCGTGGTGGCGTGGGGTTTCGGTGGATACGGCGAGACCAATGTCCCAGTCGAACTCACCAATGTCGTCGCAATCGCCGCGGGCTGGAATCATGACCTCGCTCTTTCCGCACAGGGAAAAGTGACGGCGTGGGGTTATAACAATCGCGGTCAAACAAATCCACCTCCCGGCCTGACCGCGGTCCAAATGGTTGCCAGCGGCGGCAATCAACGCGTGGTGCTCAATGGGGACGGCTCCGTGGTCGCTTGGGGTTGGATCAAATTCATAAGACCGCCGGAAGTGCCCATCGGGTTGCCCCCAGCGGATGCGGTAGCCGCCGGCGTCAATCATTTGCTACTCTTAACGTCGCAACCCTTTTTTCAATCGAGAATGCCGTCGTCGTCTAGTTTAGAGCCTGGCACCGGGGTCAATCTTGGAGTGACGATTCAATCGGCGACTCCGGTGGCTTTCCAATGGGCGTTGAATGGATCCCCCTTGCTCGGAGCGACTCAGGCCAGTCTTGCAGTGGCGCAATTCGAGCTTGTCCGAGCGGGCATCTATTCCGTGGTTGCCACCAGTCAATATGGTCGAACGACCAACACGACCGTATTGCGACTAGCCCATAGCCCGGTGGTGTTGGTAGATGGGGTGGATATTGGGGGAGGGGCGCTGGATCGCGCAGGAGGTACTCCGATTTCCATGAGCAGCCCCTTCGGCACCAATGGGAGCGTGTATTACACCTTGGATGGTTCACCTCCGGATTTTACTTCCACTCCTTATACTGACGTTTTTTCAGTCACGAACACCACCACCATTCGGGCCGTGGCCTATAATGCAGCTTTTTCGCTCTCAGCGGAAGCCGCCCTGATCGAGGTGAGAATTGCCCCAATGTACTCCCTGACCGTCATTAATGCGGGCGGTGGAACGGTCGCCACATCACCGTTCTCAGCTCAATTAGACGGCCCATTTGCCAGTAATTCGGTCGTGACACTCACCGCGACGCCGACGAATGGATGGTCGTTTTTGGGTTGGTCCGGTGCCAGCACAGACGCTTCAAACAGCACCCAGATCGTCCTGACGGCACCGCAAACGGTTGAAGCAATTTTTGGGACTTCACTGAGCCTGCTGACCAATGGAACTGGAGGGATCGTGCTGGATCCGAATCTGGCAGCGTATCCGTTTGGATCCGTAGTTCGTGTGATGGCGGTCCCGGGTGCAGGCTCGTATTTTTTTGGATGGGCGAATGCGACCAATGGATTCGATAATCCAATTCTCTTGCCGATCCATCGGCCGACGCTTGGGTTAACAGCCTTATTTGCTCCGTTGGGCGCGAACCAGGTTTCGTTGCAAGTGTTGCCGGACGACCACGGGAGCGTGACGGTGAGTCCTCATCAGCGAGTTTATACGCGAGACCAATCCGTCTCCCTCACTGCGATTCCTTCGACGAACTACCTTTTTAATCGTTGGGGTGGCGATGCTTCGGGAGCGACCAATCCACTCGTGCTTTCGTTGGCGACCAGTGAGCAAATCACGGCGAGCTTTATCTCTGGAATTCTTTCAACCAACCCTCCAAGAATAGTAGAATCGCCGCGGAACCAGACGACAAGCGGGACGCAAGACGTCGAACTTTCTGTGGTGGCGGCGGGCGACGGACGATTGGTGTATCAATGGAATTTGAATGGAACGTCGTTGTTGGGGGCAACCAACGAGACGTTGAAATTGGGCAAGATATCGGTGGCACAAACGGGTGTCTACAACGTGGTCGTAACGGCCCCATCCGGGTTGACGACGTCGGCCTCGGCGTCGGTGGCGTTGCTGGGACTTCAAATCGTCTCCAGCTCAGCGCAGTCGTTGCCACTCTTGTTGGTCGTTGGCCCGGCCGGCCACCAGTACACCTGGGAAATTGCGGATGACTTGATGACCCTCCACTGGACGCCGCTGACCGTGGTTACTCTATCCAACACGAGCAACCCGTATATCGACCTGACCGCGACCAATCGTTCAACACGATTCTACCGCCTGATTCCCCGTTAGCCCGGATATTTCATATCCGGGCTAGGCGCCTCCTTCGCGTCGGGCTCCGGGCCAAAATCTGGACGGCGACGGGATTGACGACGTCTATGAACTGCGTCATCCGCCGGTCGTCAGAGAATGGAATTCAACCCTTGAACTGGCGGCCGATGATGATCGCGTTGTGGCCGCCGAATCCGAAGGAGTTGTTGGCGAAAATGTCGAGCTTTCTTTCGCGTGCCGTGTGGGCTGTATAGTCCAAGTCACATTCCGCGTCCGGCTCATCTAGATTAATCGTCGGTGGAATCACCTGATGTTCAACCGCTTTGCAACACAGGGCCATTTCAATCGCACCGGCGGCCCCCAGCATGTGGCCGGTAGCGCCTTTGGTGGCGCTGATCGCCATTGCACGGGCATGGTTGCCGAAGACATTTTTTAGCATCTTGGTTTCGCAGACATCGCCCACCGGAGTGCTCGTAGCGTGACAATTGACGTAGTCGACCGCATCGGTCGGCAGCCCCGCATGGCGCAAGGCCATCTTCATCGCACGGCCGGCCCCTTCACCCTCCGGGTCCGGCGCGGTCATGTGGCTGGCGTCACAGGTGTTGCCGTAGCCCACCACTTCACAATAGATCCGGGCGCCGCGGGCCAACGCGTGTTGTAACTCTTCCAGGACCAGCACGGCGGCCCCTTCGCCCATGACGAACCCATCCCGATTTTTGTCGAAGGGTCGACTTGCTCGCTTCGGTTCGGCGTTGCGGGTGGACATGGCTTTCATCGCCGC
>JAYVTS010000396.1:0-10204 GCA_043788645.1 Verrucomicrobiota bacterium | reverse complement strand
CAACGGATCGAGAGTCTTCATTGCCAGAGTCTGCTTGGTTCAGCAGGAAAACAGAGGCTCACGGAAGTGAACCGAAAATGCATGCCGACGCAGGCCGCGGTCGGACGTTCCACCGAAGCGGGTAGCTGACGGAGGCGAAGGTGTAAGCCAGAGGACCATCGTCGACGGCCGGTCGGGCTCACCGGCAACTGGTGGGACACGATGCGGCGCATTCTCTGATAGTCTATCGGCGCATCCGGCTTTTGCTTGATTGTTTTTAAAATATCCGTGCCCATGCCCCTGGCGGCCTTCGGGATTTCCACTACACGCACGCCGCCGAAGAGCCTTCATCTCCCTCAATTGATCTGACAGACTACACAAATGCCCGATGCTTTGTTGCGCGATACCCTTGCGAAGGGTACCGGAGTACTTGTGATGCTGGTCGATGACGATTTCCAAGTTCGCGAGGCTGGCGAAAAGATGCTGAAGCGCCTTGGATATCGAGTGTCGACCTTTGCCAGCCCATTGGCTGCGCTCGACGCATTTCGGCAAGCACCCGAGATTTTCGATTTGGTCATTACGGACCTCGCGATGCCCGAAATGTCGGGGGACGAACTCAGTCGCCGGTTGCGACGAGTCCGATCCGACGTCCCGATCATTATTTCTTCTGGCTACCTGACGGATGACGCCATGAACTCCGCGTTGGTTGAAGATTGTTTGACCATCAGCAAGCCGTTCACGCTCCTAGAGCTGCAAGGGATGGTTGAGTCAGCACTCTGTTGTGATGCGATTGTTTAACTTGGCCTGAATGTCCGGGCTCTCGAGCGACCGCTCGGAAATACCGCTGGGAATTCTCCGGCGATTGATTAATCGGGGTCGGACCGGTATTGGCCAACGTCGGTGTCGCGGAAAGGTTGGCTTCCGCGGCACTCTTGTTGAGCGAGTAGCCGGTGTCGGTGGCCCGATAGGTCACATAATCCTTCATTAAATGGACCCTGCCCTCAAATTTGCGGAATTCGCGATCAAGATTCGGGATCCGTGGATTCGTCGAGTTTGCTTGAAATCCATTTCGGTGGGTAAAGCTGAGGCCCGGGCTCGGCATCCGGGGAGGCCCATTCAGCGTAGGTGCAAGGTGTGCAGAGAAACCATCAGGTCGCAATGAAGTCGGCTCAAGAGCTGATGCCGCGTGAACCGTTCGTTCCGCAGCCATGCGATGCCCTGCCGTCTGCCGCCCTAGAAACTCGTCGGCTCTCCCTCATCGTCGGCACGATTCTACTCAACCTCGTCTCGGTGACCTTGCTCACCGCGGTCCCGACCTCCAATTGGAAAACCGGGCTCGCCCTGAATCTTTTCGACAATCTCTTGTTCACTGTATTCCTGTGATGGTATCAAGACCGGACGCTGGGACGGCTCATGGCCTATGGCCTGATCGTCGGACTGGTAGAACTCGTCGCCGATGCTTGGTTGGTCGATATCACTCAAACTTTGGACTATTCAATCGGAGGCGGTCCGATGTTGTGGCGTTCGCCGATCTGGATGCCCTTGGCCTGGCAAGTCGTCACGGTGCAGTTTGCAGTGGTCGGTCTTCGCCTCATGCGGTGGCGGCAAGGTCTCGGTTTGCTCTTAACGGGTCTACTCGGAGCCATCAACATTCCCTACTACGAAGAAATGGCCCGACTGATCCATTGGTGGCAATACACGAATTGCCGGATGATTTCAGGCACGCCTTACTACATCGTTCTCGGCGAATTCGGGATTGCGATGGCCTTGGCCTGGTCTGCGCAAGCGGTGCCAATCGGCAAACCATCCGCCCTCATCCGGGCCGGTTCCCTGGCTGGACTGGGCATTTTAATCTCTTACGTCGTGGCGTATGAGATCACGGAATACCGTTGGTAGCGACCGCTCGTTGCGTTCCGATCAGCGAGCAACTAACCTGGGATTTCTTAGGTGAAATTTCTCGCTGTTCTCAGTTGTTTTCTGCTCACCTCCGCGGCGTACCCCGCGGACGTTGATTTTGCCCACCAAATTGTCCCGATTCTTCGACAGCATTGCGCCAAATGTCACCTAGGTGATGCCAAAAAGGGCGGATTGTCACTCAATACCCGCGAAAGTTTGCTCGCCGGGTCCGAAAATGGAGTAGTCGTCGAACCCGGAAAAGTGAAACCCAGTCATCTTCTCGAATTGTTGATTTCCACCGATCCCGACGAGCGGATGCCACCCAAAGGTGACCGGGTATCCCCGGACCAATTCGCCGACCTGCGAGCCTGGGTCCTCGCTGGCTTGCCGTGGGAGCCCGGGTTTACGTTTGGCAAGGTATCCTACGAGCCACCCCTCAAACCTCGCCGACCCGAACTGCCACCCGTAGTGGAAGGACGATCCCATCCTGTTGATCGATTGGTGGACGCGTATCTGAAGGAAAAAAAAGTTACGCGCCCCCAGCTGTTGGAAGACGCGGGCTTCATCCGGCGGCTCTCGCTCGATCTGATCGGCCTCCTCCCGTCACCCGATGAGGTAGCAAGTTTTGTGCGCGATTCAGCTCCAGATAAGCGGATTCAACTCATCACCCAAACGCTCGGGAAAGACCTGCTCTATACCGAACATTGGTTAACGTTTTGGAATGATCTCTTGCGGAATGACTATCAAGGCACGGGCTATATCGACGGCGGCCGCAAGTCAATTACTCAATGGCTCTATCAAGCCTTGATGCGAAACGAGCCTTACGACCAATTCGCACGCGATTTGCTCGCCCCACCCACGAAAGACTCGGAAGGCTTCACGTACGGGATTCAGTGGCGGGGCAGTGTGAATGCCAGCCAAGTGCGTGAAATCCAATTTGCCCAATCCATCTCGCAGACCTTTCTCGGTCTAAACCTGAAATGCGCCTCGTGTCATGACAGCTTCGTTGATCGTTGGAAGTTAGAGGACGCCTACGGGTTGGCGGCCATCTATAGCGATCACCCATTGGAGATCGCCCGTTGTGATAAGGCGACCGGCCGCAGCGCCCAAGCCCGCTGGATTTTCCCAGACCTGGGGGAAGTGAACGCCACCGCTCCGAAGCCAGAACGCCTGAAGCAATTAGCGGCGCTCATGACCCATCCCGAAAATGGGCGATTTGCTCGCACCTTAGTCAATCGTCTCTGGCAACGACTCATGGGTCGCGGCATCGTGCATCCCGTCGACGCGATGGACACGGCACCCTGGAATGAAGATCTCTTGGACTATCTCGCGGTCCAATTTGTGGCGGACGGCTATGATATTAAGAAAGCCCTCGCTTTAATTGTCTCATCACAGGCGTATCAATCCCGAGCCGTCGCCACGAAAAATGACGGGAACGGATACGTCTTCCACGGCCCAGTTGCCAAACGGATGACCGCAGAACAGTTTCTCGATGCAGTCTGGACCTTAACCTCCACGTCCCCTCAGGAACCGCATTCGACCGTGAGCCGGGGCCGAGAATCATCGGGTGGACCTTTGGCTGCTCGATGGATTTGGTCTTACGCGGCCGCCTCGGAATCGGCTCCGGTGGGCGAAACCATTACCCTGCGGACCGAGATAGATTTACCGGAAGCCCCTTCCCAAGTTCGCGCGGCCTTTAGTTGCGATAATCGCTGCGAGATTTTCGTCAATGACCAACCCGCCGGGGGCAGCGATAACTGGCAAGAAGTGTCGCGGAAACGCCTCCTG
Source organism: Verrucomicrobiota bacterium (assembly GCA_043788645.1). Taxonomy (GTDB): domain Bacteria; phylum Verrucomicrobiota; class Verrucomicrobiia; order Limisphaerales; family UBA9464; genus CANIZL01. The sequence continues at coordinate 6,541 of JAYVTS010000396.1, read as the reverse complement.
GGTTTCAAGGTTGGCCGCAATGTGGTCGTCATTGTGGCTCACAACGGCGGGACGGAACCGGGACCGGCCGCGCTGTTTTTTCAGGCCAAGCTCCAGTTTACCAACGCGCCCCCTTTAATCATCGCGACCGATTCCTCCTGGAAATGGACCGCCACCGCACCCGATGCAAAAGGCCATTTTGCGAATCCTCCGACCGATTGGAAACCCGCTTTCGAGGTGAACAATCAAGCCGTGTGGGCGGATGTGCTCGCGCCGCTCCGCCGTGCCCTCCGCAACGACCCCACCGAAATGGTGCGGGCGTCGCTCGTCCCAGCAAATCCGCTGATGCGCGCCTTGGGTCGACCGAATCGGGAGCAAATCGTCAGCATGCGTCCGGATCACGTCACCACCCTTGAAGCCATTGACCTCGCAAATGGTGAGATCTTAGCCAACTTATTGCGGGAGGGAGCGAGAAACCTAATTCAGACTCGAGGTTCGACGGGGGATTTGGTCGAGTCGACTTTCCGACGCGCATTGAGTCGTCCGCCGTCGTCAGAAGAAAAAACCGAAGTTATTTCCGCACTCGGCCCGCAACCGACGTCTCAAATGGTGGAAGACCTGTTATGGCTTGTCGTACTCCTACCGGAATTTCAATTTGTCCGATGATTATCCGAACGTCCTCTGGCCTATGAAGACCCTTGGCACACTGATCGCGCGGCCGAGCGATTCGAATCCGCCGCTAACGCGACGCACTTTTTTACGGGCACTCTCCGCGGCCAGTCTGGCCGCGATGATGTCCCCTGCCCCGACCGTCGGAGCGGCCGAACCCATCATCCATCCACCCGCTACGGCGGATTGTTGTATTCTCCTGTGGATGGGTGGCGGCATGGCGGCTCCAGAAACGTTTGATCCCAAAAGGTACCTTCCGTTCGAGAAAGGCGTGCCGGTCGAAAGAATCCTGAGCACGTTTCCCGCGATAAATACGTCGCTCGACGGTGTCAAAATCAGCCAGGGCTTGGAAAACATCGCCCAACTGATGGATCGAGCGACGCTGATTCGGTCGCATGTCCAGCCCGACCTCGGAAGCATTCTGCATTCGCGCCATCAATATCATTGGCACACAGGCTATGTCCCACCCCAAACCGTCGCGGCGCCCCACATCGGCGCTTGGATGAGTCGAGTCCTCGGTCCGCGGAACCCGGTCATCCCGGCGTTTATCAATATCGGCCAGCGACTCGAAGGCAACGGGGAAGGCGAAGAACTCAAAGCCTTCACGACGGGCGGATTTTTCGGTGCGGAATTTGGCCCCTTCAATCTTCCCAATCCCGAGGAAGCGGCTCGTTCGGTACGTCCGCCGCAAGGGATGGATGCAGGCCGGTTTACGAACCGGTACGCGCTCTATCAAAAACTCATTGATCGGAATCCGAACCGCGATTTCCTGAGCGACTATCAGCAGGAATCCATGCTCCGCGCCCTGGACAATGCGCATCGGCTGCTCGGTTCCAAAGAGAAGAACGCGTTCGATATTACTCTCGAACCGAAAGAGGTTCTGGCTGATTATGATACCGGGCGCTTCGGTCGAGGCTGCCTTCTGGCGCGACGCTTGGTAGAAGCCGGAGCCCGTTATATTGAGGTCACCACCGAGTATATTCCGTTTGTACATTGGGATACTCATGAGAAAGGCCATGAAACGCTGGTGCGGATGAAGAACGAGATTGATCGTCCAATCGCCCGCCTCCTCCGCGATTTGGAAGCCCGCGGTCTACTCCAACGGACGTTGGTGATTATCGCTAGCGAATTCAGCCGCGACATGCTCATTGAGGGCGTCCCCGGGTCGAAGGCGGATGACCAATCCCTGGCCAAATCCGATACGCTTGAGGAAATGAAGCATTATGGTCTCCATCGGCATTTTACCGGCGGCACTTCCGTGGTGATGTTCGGCGGCGGGATGAAAAAGGGATATGTTCACGGCGCAACCGCAGACGAACGCCCTCTCGTTGCCGTCAAAGATCCCGTTACTATCACCGATCTGCACGCAACGATTTTCACGGCGATGGGGATGAGTCCCAAAACCGTTTTCGATATTGAGAAACGCCCTTTTTACGTCACCCAAGACGGTCGCGGAAAACCGGTCCAAGCGCTGTTCGCTTAGCATCCGCATTGAACCGAAACGCCGTGCTCGCAACCGCTCTTTTGAATCGACGGAGTTTTATGATCTCGACCGGGAAACCTTGGACGAGGTGGCGACTCGGGACGGATCTATTCTGATCACGCGAAAACTTCCGGGAACCAAAGTCCCCTGGGAATTTCAAGCCCAACGTCCCGATACCGATCATTTTAATCGGGATTATAAGCCGGAATTAGCTCAGGGCGGTACGGAGATAGGGCGAATCAACCCAGGCACCGCCGTTTTTGATTCTCTGACTCATCATCAGCCGCCCCGGTGGGATTTACGTCCGAGCGAATCTCCAGATGGGCGATTGATTCTTTTTTGCCGAGCTGAAACCGGGCAGTTGCCGGGGGTGTGGGTGATGGATTCGGACAGGAACCATCCCCGACTCCTGACGTCGGGGTTGATGGGTCAAGGCGCAGATCATCCGCGTTGGCTGCCGAAGGGTTGACCGATTTGGTTTACCCCTCCAACACGGCCTGAGCGATCGCGTAATGGACGGTGTGGCTTAAGGAGAGGTGCAAACGGATGGCCCCGCGTCGTTGAAAAAGTTCTGCACCTGCACCGTGCATGATCACGAAGGGTTCACCACTGGCGCGCTTGCCGATTTCCATATCGGTCCACCCCAATTCGCCGGTAATCCCCGTGCCGAATGCCTTGCTGATGGCTTCCTTGGCGGCGAATCGAGCAGCAAGAAACGGTGCGGGATCTTGGTGGCTCAGGCAGTAGGCAATCTCACTTTCGTGCAAGATACGCCGCACAAACCGGTCGCCAAATCGCACAAAAGTGTCACGAATCCGGGTGACCTCTATCAAATCGACTCCCACTCCGAGAATCATGGGTGAAAGCGTTAGCCGGGATATCCTGCCATCGCCGCCAGCATCTCGCGAACGGCGCCCGCCAAACCTATTTCAATACTCCGACTGACCAGGTGATGTCCTATATTCAACTCCACCAAATGTGGCACGAGGTGGATGAGCGGGAGATTCCGGGTATTCAGTCCATGGCCGGCGTTGACCCGCAATCCCTCGCCATGGGCCTGCCGTGCAGCAGCCACCAACCGTTGCAGCTCCAGATTGCGGGCGTCCTTTTGATCATACCGTTCCGCATAAGCTCCCGTGTGCAACTCGATAAATTGTGCGCCCGTTTGCCGGGCGGCGGCGACTTGCGCCGAGTCGGGGTCGATAAACAAGCTGACCTCAATTCCGCCCCCATTGAGTCGCTCCCGGAACGTCGTGACCCGCGCAACTTGAGACGCAATGTCTAACCCACCTTCCGTGGTGATTTCAGCTCGGTGTTCGGGCACTAAACACACAACGTCCGGACGCAATCGGAGGGCAATTTCTAAAATCTCTGGAACGAGCGCCATTTCTAAATTTAGCCGAGTGCGAATACCCGCTCGTAAGCGGACCAGGTCGGCGTCCTGAAGATGGCGCCGATCTTCGCGCAAATGTGCCGTGATGCCGAGCGCCCCAGCGTCTTCGGCCAAGCGGGCAGCCAAGACCGGGTCCGGCTCCCCGTAGCTTCGGCCACGATACCGGGCTTCTCGGAGCGTGGCAACGTGGTCAATATTGACCCCTAGTTTCATCGGTATTCCTCGTTCGCGTTTTAGAGATAGCTCAGGAGGGCCAGGGGCTCTTTAAGGCGCTGGGAGCACGGGTAACGACAAGCGACCACCGGGTAGCGGTTTAATTGGACCATCCAACCAGCGACTCGCCACGACCAGTTCCAAACCCGTGAGCCCGAGGGACGACGAACGTTCCAGCGTGAGACGGGTCGGAGACGTTTGGTGAACCACCGTTACGGCATCACCGAGTTCGGTCATAACATTCCACATCCACTCATGAGCCAACGCTTTCCGCGCATTGACGGGCATCCCTTTCATAACTTGATAAAACTGAAAAATGGCGTTCCAGTGCTGAATCGATTCGGGAGTGAACTCAACATCGTGGAACACTAAATTAGGTTCCTTGAGCGTCGTCCGTAACCGAGCTGGAATGGGGTTAGTAGAACGTCCTCCCGGAAAAAGAGCCGCCAACAAATAATCTTGTGATCCCTGGCGAACATGAGCCGCGACCGGTTTGACCCCAAGCGGATTGAACACGGCCACCGCCTCGTGATTCGTCGCGAGTTCGGGGCGGCCTGACAACAAACCATTGGCACCGAAATGCGGGCTGACGGTTGAAAAAATTCGTTCGATGTTGCCCTTGGGATCGACCACCGGTGCCGCCCAGAAACTGCAGAGTTGCCCATCCGCACTACTCCATCCAAAAACCTGTTCCGGACTTTGCGTGCCAAATATTTCATTCCACCACGCTAACTTTCGGAGCCAAGGCGCCCCTCCACGGAAGGCCGTGAATTGGGTGAACGGGGCATGCGCCATTTTCTCGGGCAACTGCCATTCGGGCAACGCGCTCAGCGGGGGCTTGGAAAAATCGAAGGTGGCGTGCGTGACGACGTTGTTGGACGCCACCGCCGCGGTCGCTTGAAAGCGGGGCCAATCCGCAGGCGCTCCACCCAACAGTGCCGCGAGATCACCTTCTCCATTGAAAAAAGCACCCGCTTGAATCGGGAGCGAATCGGCTCCACTGACCGTGCCACGGCTCAGGACCAGCCAACCATTGGTATAAGACAAGCTCGGAGCACCGGCCTGGGTGCCCAAGACGGACAAGGAACTTGCATGCGCCTGCCAGGCGTTGGCGCGCTCGGTCGGCAAATGGACCGTCACTCGCCAGCCTTGAGCCGTCACTTCACCCGCGGATTCGTATCTCAGAAGATCATTCGCGAGGGGAGCGAGGAGCGGCGTGAGTTGGGGCTCGTCCGCCACGTTCAGACGTTGTAACACCACTCGAACGAGGTTGGTGGCGAGGCGAACGCCGATCGCTTCCGACCCGGGCGCAAAGGCGGCTTTCGCCAAGGCCGGTGCCGACGTTTGGGTTTGCAGGTAGGTCGCCCCTTGAAAATGCCAGCGGGCTAGCACAGCGGGGGCAGAACTCGGGTGACCTGCGGAGTTTCGACAGGCGAACAACACGAATAGGAGTGGCAGCAATGCTGTCAGGCGTTTCATGAAAAAAGAAAGAGAGCCGGTGCTCAGTAAAGGATCGTGACGGGGATCTTGGCTCGATGCCAGAAATGACCGGATTGCTTCGGCCGCTTGGTTCTATAGGAATTTACTTCTTGCGGCGGAATCCAGCAGGGAGATCGGAATCTTCTTCTGTCGGCGGCGAAACGGGGAGGATCGGATTCACATCCATTTCGCCCACCGGCTCTTCCGTCGGTTCCCCAATTCCCAACCGTTCCCGAGCCTTCTTGGCAGCCGCCGTTTCTGGGTAATCCCGATTCACACGTTCCAGGATTGCGATGGCTTTATCGGGTTGATTGAGGCGGCCAGAATACAAATTGGAAAGGCGCAAAGCGGTCCAACCCCATTTTTCCCGAGGCAACTTTCGGCTCAGAACCTCTTCGTATTCGAGCGCCGCAGCCAAATAGTTACCGATGTCCTTCTCATAGATTTCCGCGATTCGCAGGGCCACGTACTGCTCATTGGGTTTCTTCGAAAGAAATTCCCGCATCAAATTGATCGCATCCAGATGGTTCCCTTTGGCCCATTCTGCCTCCGCAGCGTCATATTCCGGATCACTGGTTTTCGGCTCCTCATTTCCCACTCCCAGCGTTTGATTCGCCCTGGTCCCCAACCATTGGACGAAGTCCCAGCTCGCAAGTCCCGCCAATCCCAGCAGAGCGATGACAAAGCCAGCTATCCAACCCCCAAGCGCCGACGAATTTCGTTGAGGTGTACCCTTTGCACTTGAAGTCGGCACAGAAGCAGTGCGGGTGCCGATGGGAGAGGCCAACTCGTTCGTCGAACCCGACTGAGCCGAGGAAAGTGCCGTATTCGTAGTAACGACCCCAGAAACGTTGGTAAGAAGGGTGAAAGTACCCTTTGACACACCTGCAACCACCGGCTCCGGTTCGCGATTCTCGGCCGCACCTTGTTGGGCCAACCGCCGCTCAGCCGAGGTGTTCGAGTTGAATTCGGTTCGTACCCGGCGAAGGGACACCGTCGCGAGAACGGCAAGAGCGAGATAGAGAATGACTTTGGCCGCCAGCTTCATGCACAAAATAGCTGGCCTTACTTACGCGAGAGAAGGCGGCGGAGCAATCGGTTTGCCACGCCAACTTGAAATTGTCGCTTCCGATTTTGGCTTCCTCAGCAAAATCTGTGGGTCGCTGGAGGGGTTTGTAATTTCCCAAGCGTGTGATAAAGAACGACTTCCATCGCACGGAAGGTCCGAAAACCGGTAAACATTCGGTAAACCCGGTGGCCGCGAAGCTGCGCTGATTTTCTGGCGGGGCCGTTGTGAATTCGTACTACGCCAGGTTGAGTCAAAG
>JAYVTS010000395.1:0-6008 GCA_043788645.1 Verrucomicrobiota bacterium | reverse complement strand
GAGACAACCGAACGGGAACGCATTTCGCCCCATTCACGAAACAGTGAGCGAACCCAAGCATCGTGATAGGAGCTTCCTCTCTGCGTCCGAGCTTCGTTCCCTTCTGTTCAATTGAATCGTTACGGCTTAGGACGGAGTGTTTTACTCAGGCACGACACGATTCCTGGCGAGGCGGCCGGTCAGTTGCCCGGAAAGTCGGCGATCTTCGGAACCGATTTCAGGTCGCTCAAAGCCTTGGTGACCATCCGCAAAGATCACTTCGGCACGTTGGGTGTGTCGGAAATGAATCGTCGCATAGGTCGCTTCAAAAAAGTAAAATTCTTCGAGCATCGGGTTTGCGGGCGAGGCAGGCGCCTGAAAGTCGTTGATTTGACCACAATCGGCAAACACTGCGAGTGACGCGGGTGCGGTGAGCTGCCCAACGTTCACGGATGGAGTGTTTCCCGTGCCACCCGGATCACGCGGACCCAGATGGAGATTGTACCCATAGCCGAATGCCGCTCCGCGAGCCTTACTCTTGAAATGTGGGTTGGCCCGATTGAGCGCAGGACAAACCTCAACACCTCGCCCGATCAAGTAAGGCCATAACTTGCCCGCACGAGGATCAAACTCCCGATTGCCTTCAGTGCCATCTTGGAGCCAACCAAACCAATAGGTCTTCCCCCCGTTAGTGCTCGTATAACCTTCGGAAAACGCTCGGCCATTGTGATCGTCCCAATAGAGCTGGGCCGCGAGCCCAAGTTGTTTCAGGTTGGACGTACATCGGGCAGCGTCGGCGGCCCTGCGCGCTTTGGCAAAGGCCGGAAAAAGTAACGCAGAGAGGGACGCGATGAGGGCGAGGACAACGAGAAGTTCCATCAGGCTGAACGCTGCCTTCCAAGACGGTCGGCCGCGTCCATCGACCCTTGGATTGTTGGCGGTAGTCGGAAACTCCACTCGGCCCATTCTTAAACAGGTTCTAAGCGACTTCATGGCGAAGAGGTCGCTCGGATCCGGTAAAATTGTTCAAGGAAAAGTGCTTCCCGGGAATCGCGGATGGCCAGTTCGGCGCCGGATCCCAGGACAGAAATCCCAGTGGGATTCCAGTGTACGAGATCACCGCTCGCCTCCAGTTGGTAGCGGAAACTGGTTCGACTATCGAATCGGACCGTCCGCGTGGAAAATTCAAATCTCAATGGGCGCACCGGTGGGTCCGGCAGGTGGATGACGACGTCATCAATGGCCCCGTGAGCGATTAAGGAATCGGATGGCGTTAGGGCTTCATTCCACACCACAATTGCGAAAGCATCCACGTTGAAATTGTCGGTCACGGGTAAGGGCGGGTCGGTGGGGGCCACGGATTCAAAGCCCTCAACGGTGGTTCGCATTCGGCGGTCGGCCGGGTCCCAGGTGCAAAGGATCGGATGTGGGACGCCATCGGCCAGGTCAGAGGGATTTCCAAAACTATATCCGGCCGTGGTTTCTCCGAATGCGACCGGTGAAATATAAGCGGCCATGCCAAAAGGCCCGTAGTCCGCCAACGGGAAGAAGCTAAAATCCAGGAGATCCTGGGCGCGACCCGCCTTCGTACGAAGTGGATACCCGTCCGGAAGTCTCGCTTGTTGAACTAAGGCAATGCTGACTTGCAATACGTTGGTGCGCAGTATTGTAACTCGCGCCCCGGCGTCGCGTAAGGTCAGGGTCCAGGCAAAACTGAAGGCGTCGCTCGCCGAAACCTTTCGCTCAAGCGGCCAAACACAAAAAGAGTTGGAACGCGACGAATCCCAAGTGACCTCTAACTGGTGGGAACCGCTGTTCCATCGGAAGAGTTCAGGGTCACCTGTCACCGACCAGGCGGGTGTGTTGGAGGCAAACGGGTCGGTGGAAAAAGTCTCGCGCTGTTCGCCTCCGTACCCGAGCGGAACCGAGGAGGTCGACAGCATCCATAGGGCTGCGCCGAGTGTCCGACCGATCACTCGGAGCTGGCCCGGGAGCCGAATTGCCGAAGCATTGTAGGGCCGCCTAAGCCGTAACTTTGCCTCAGTAGAACCAGAAAATATTCCCTTCGGACAATCCTGGGCTGGCGCGGGGTTCATACCGTCGCCTCTCGCAGGATCCCGCTGGAATCAAAGGGACAATGTCGGCAGCCGTTTGCGTTTCCGCACAGCGGACACTGGTCTGCACCCAGAATGAGGGGTCGATCAGTCATGTCTAACGCCGAATGGCAGCGGCGCCGCGGCGCTGAATGCCCACCAGTCCAGCCGCACCCAAGGTCAAAAGCGCCCAGGTAGTCGGCTCGGGTACAGCCCGCACCGATGCGATGGCATCAAGGTCACTGCGACCACTCACCACGTCAATGCGGACAAAATGGATCTGATCGAGCAGCACCGTTTGGCCTGCCTCATTTTGAGCCCAACTAATATCATATCCCGTGCCACCACCGGAAATGTTATATTTAAGTCCGATACCCGTCAGGTCGAGCCCTTTAAAATCCACTCCTTTTAGGGAAGGATTAACAGGTATTTGGAAGTCACCCGAGCCGCTCGTTGGAAAGAGACCGTCGACAGTGGGCGCAAGATCGGGGTTGAGGAGATAAAACGTGGTGCCATCAACACTGACACTCACGCGGGTTACCCCGGAGTTGTCGCCAAAAGTGGTTCCGTCGGTGATGCCGCCACCGGTATAATTGCCGTTGCTAATCTGGAAAAATGTATTGCCGAAGACTTGGAAATCGATGCCGTAAGGATTGCTGGGAGAATTGTTTGCCGCCAGAGCCACCGTGACGGAGCCCCCGGCTCCGACGCTCAATAACTGTTCGCGCAGGTATGGCGCGCTAAAGGGATCGACCGGACCACCGAAGTTGCCGGGGATGGTCCGACTGGGTTCGCCCAACAGACTATCGGTGAGGGTATAGCCGAGGCCGGTCCCAAATTCCGTGGCATATCCGGAGCCGGGGGTATAATTGACCACGGAAGTCACGAATTGAGCTTGGGCAGCGATGCTCATGGCGACGGCGATGGCGAGCGAGCGCGGCAGGAGCGCGGTGAACGGGCAAATGGCCCGGAACTGCAAGTGATATAAGGACATAGACTGATCGATCTCGGACTGGGTCTCGTGGATTCTAGGCACGAAACCGGGTGGGCGTGTTCGAGAGACCAGCTGGGGAATAGGGGCGATTTGATGGGGGCATTCAGGTGGAATGCCTAAAAACAAAATGCCTCCATTCCCCGCGGACTGAGAATGAAGGCGTCAGAAAAATTCTCTGTGCCCGAGCGGCAGAACGAGCCGTTCGGACTGGCCTCATCCTTCGCACGGCGGCGAAGTTCCCCCGACCCAATGGATTGGGGGACGACGAGCACTATCGGCGCGATATCCGGACTCCGGGCTGCGAACCTTGCCCCCGCCTTCCCAGTCTTTTGGACCAGTGGCTTTTGGGGGTTTGTCACCCGATACCGTGGCGCTACCGTCCCCGATTCTCACGGGGTTTCCGCAAATTCCGACAGTGTGTTGAAGCGGTGCCGTCCAGACAAGCTGGGTGGCGGCGTCAAAGAACGGGCTTAGCAAGGCAAGGATCTCACCGTGCCGCAAGGAAATCGTGACGGTGATTGCGAAAGCAAAAAAGGACCCGGGGTGAGGGCGCTATTTGGGGAGCGGGACGAGTGAATGGTCGAAAACCCAATCGCCCACGCGTCGCCCGAGTTCCTGCCCGTCGGCATCGGCGGAATGAAAATGAATTCCGCCCCAAATTCGACTCATGCCAATTTCGTCCGCCACGGAGGTGAGGGACGAAAAGTGACGGACCACCCCTGGCACCGTATCGCTCGTGACGGTGAAGGTCAGGTCGTCCCGCTTAAACCACCGTCGCAGCACTTGGGCGCCCGCCCCAGTAAAGGTACTGTGGCCGCTGACGTATTCGGGGAAGGCCGGGGCAATAAGCAGTGATTCCCATTCAGGGTCCGGATCCGTCTTGGGGTTGCCGTCGTCGGTCCTTATAATGGCGGTCACCGGTCGCCAAAAATTATAGATGTATTTGGCATCCCAACAGGCAATGCCCGCGTCGGCGAGAGCGATTTGAACGAGCGCGAGGAGGCGAGCCTTTTCAGATAGTACGAGATGATTGCTTTGGGCCAGGGCGAGGGTGATTTGGGTCCAATGTCCGGGCGGCGTTACTGTGCCTGAAAAGTCACTCCAAAAGCGGGCGGCCTGTGTCTGGTCGGCTGTGCGATCAGTGCTGTTTTTAGCTCCCAAGGTTTTGGTGAGATCATAGTCGCTGACATAACGATCACTCGCGAGAGCGGGCGGGCCGGGCGGGCGGAATTGACTGGCGTTCGTCAGGGCAAAGGGATGAACCAAACTCCAATGAGGGAGGTCCGGCGGCCGAAAGAAAGGGGTAGTGCGTCGCCAAGCACCGGCTTTATCGGACGGGATATAAGGTATTTGGGTGGTGCCGTCGGAGGCGCGGGCCTCGAGGAGTGCTTCCGCACTGGCGATGCCTAGCTGGAATCCGGTTTCACGCGCTGGATTTGCGGGTAACTGGGTGTGGGCCTGACTCCAAAGGACTTCGAAATCGGCGCGTCGTGATGGATACAAAGCGATGCCGGTCCGGTAAGCCGCTCCGGCGACCGCGGCCTCGACGGATGCGGTCGCCGCGTCGGGCCGATGGGTGGTGAAGAAAAACGGACGCCAACGAGGCTCGATGGCATTGACGGCGTCGGCGACGGCCAGGGTAAACACGGCTGTATTTCGTGCTCCGAGCGGTGGCGTGGTGTTTTCCGCACGCAAGGCACGGAGATAGGCGCTGGCCCAATCGTCTAACGAATCGGCACGGATGGACAGGTTGAGAGCCAGCCCGAACAAAAGAAATTGCACTTTCATGAGGTCATCCCGCGCCATCGGTCGGCCGATACCCACCTGAGAAGGCTTTGTGCCTTCTCTGTGTTCCTTCGCGACCGACCAAGTAGAGCGGATTTTCAAACAAATGGCCACGAGAAAACCCAGAAGAAGAAAAGTCCGAATTTTGCGCACCAGCCAGATTTTGGTGTTGCGGCGAAGCGGACCCAGAATTTCATGATGCCGGAACGAAGTCCCCGGGTATCAGCGAGGCGTCTGCGAGCGGGCGAGGGTCATTCGGAATTCCGGCAATGCGGCCCCTTTTGCTGACAGTTGGGGGTGTTTGGAAGACTTCTTGCTCAAAAACTGCCGCGAAACGGTGGTTTAAAATTGGCCCCAGAGGTAGGACTTACCCAGTGCAAGACACCGTACTCTTAACCTAACTTCCTTCAGAAAACAGTCGGCATGTTAATTTTGCATGGGTTTTCCTAAATTGTGTAGCAAGTACTTTTTTGAGTAATAATTATTATTGCGATTTACAACATGAAAGTTGTTTCACAGCATTTAGCCCGTGTTCGTTCAGGTCACCACCTCTTCGCGCAAAGACGGCATATCCTACGTTTCCTACCTCGTGCGCGAATCTTTTCGCACTCCCGACGAGCCCCGCTCACGCACGGTTTACAACATCACCGACCTGCCCGCTCAGGTGCGCGATCTCATCGCCGCTTCCCTCAGGGGCGAGGATTTCCTCCCGGCCACCGAAGTCCAACTTCATCAGGCCAGTGATTACGGAGGCCTTTGTGTGCTCAATGACGCCTGGACTCGTTTTCGTCTCGATGAACTTTTTGCCTCCCTGGGGACTGCCCGACAACGCGGTTTGCTTAAAGCCATCATTTACAGCCGCCTGCTCTTCCCCTGCGCCAAATTGTCTTTGGTTCAGCAAGCTCAGGGAACTTGGCTGGCTCAAGCCTCTGGCCTGGCGGCGGGATGAGCAGCCAGATCAATCTCGAAGCCCTCACCGCGGCGAGTCTACGCTTTGTAACTCGGGTCTCCGCCGCCACGTTGCGAACCCTGGTGGATGAATTGGGGCTGGAAAAGCAGTTGGAGCGGAAGTTCCACTGTTTCCCAATAGGTGGAATTGCATTTCCGAGCAGCAAAATCAGCCCTTTTGAACTGATTTTCGGAGCTTCGCCAAATCC